>JAZNNE010000059.1:0-45242 GCA_045580125.1 Faecousia sp.
CATTTTGAAGCACGCCACCAGCCGCTCCCTGCTGATCCTGGATGAGATCGGACGGGGCACCTCCACCTACGATGGCATGGCGATCGCCCGCGCGGTGCTGGAATACGCCGCCAGCCCCAAGCGTCTGGGTGCCAAGACCCTTTTTGCCACCCACTACCACGAGCTTTCCACCATCGAGTCGGAGCTTCCCAATGTGAAAAACTACAACATCGCCGTGAAAAAGCGGGGCGACCAGATGATCTTCCTGCGCAAGATCGTCCCCGGTGCCACTGACGACAGCTATGGCGTCGAGGTTGCCAAGCTGGCAGGTCTGCCGGGAGCAGTGATCACCCGCGCAAGGGAGATCCTTGCCGAGCTGGAGCAGGAAAACGGCGTGGTGCACACCTATGTGCCGGAGGTGGAAGCCGACGATCAGATCAGCATGCTGGATCTGACCGGTCAGCAGCTGCGTGCCGCTTTGGAAGCGATCTCTGTGGAAACTCTGACACCCATTGAAGCCATGAACGAGCTGTATAAGCTGAAGAAAATGTTGCACTGATATGAAATTTCCTATTTTGCTTCCCTCTCGCAAAGAACTCTCCTGGGGCTGGCGATACCTTGCCTTTGAAATTGTTTTTCTGGCATATTTTTTGAGTATCGTGATTAAGTTTTTCCGGCTTCCCTGGAGTAACGTGGAACTGAATCTCGTATACTTTTTCCTGAATTTTGTGGCTGCAACGGTGATTTTCCGCCGTTTTCTGATGGAAACTGTGCGACTGATACCAAAGCGGATTCTGATCATCCTCATCACCGCCGTAGCAGGCTTCTTCCTCTACCAGATTCTGACCGCAGCCATCAACATCGCCATCGTCTACATTGAGCCCACATTCTACAACGTCAACAACGAAAATCTGGCCGGTATTAGCCAAAAGCATTACGTCCTGACCGCAATTTGCACTGTGGTTCTTGTTCCCATTACAGAGGAGCTCCTCCACCGGGGCGCGGTATTCGGCGCTCTGTATAAACGCAGCCGGATTGCCGCTTATGCGGTTTCGACCTTGCTGTTTGCGTTGGTGCACATTGCTGCCTATATCGGCTATTTCGAGCCGAAGCTGTTGCTGCTTTGCTATCTGCAATACATTCCGGCAGGGCTCTGCCTGGCTGCTGCCTATCATATTTCCGGCAGCATTGCCACTCCCATTTTGATCCACGCCGCTATCAATGCGGTGGGCATTCTCGCCATGAGGTGATACATTATGCCGAAAATTATCCAATTATCTACCCACGTTGCCAATTTAATCGCCGCAGGCGAAGTGGTGGAGCGTCCTGCCAGTGTCGTCAAGGAGCTGCTGGAAAATGCTGTTGACGCAGGCGCAACCAAGATCACCGTAGAAATCCGCGACGGCGGTATGACCTTTTTGCGTCTTACCGACAACGGCTGCGGTATGGCAGCAGAAGATGCCAAGACCGCCTTTTTGCGCCACGCAACCTCGAAATTGCGCACAGCAGAAGACTTGGCCGCTATCTCCACTATGGGCTTCCGGGGTGAAGCCCTGGCAGCCATCGCCTCTGTCAGCCGTATTGATCTGATGACCAAAACTGCCGGCGCAGTGTCCGGCGTCAGCCTGCATTTGGACGCCGGTGTTGTTACCGAGGAATCCGAAGCCGGCTGCCCCGAGGGTACCACCATTATCGTGCGGGATCTGTTTTATAACACCCCCGCCCGAATGAAATTTATGAAATCCGACACCGTGGAAGGCGGCAGAGTTTCCGCCGCTGTGCAGCTGCAGGCGCTTGCCCATCCGGATGTGGCATTTACCTTTATCCGCGACGGCAAGCAGATCCTCTCCACCCCCGGCAACGGCGAATTGGAGGCAGCTGTTTACTGTGTCTACGGCAGAGAAAGCGCCCGTATGGCAAAAGTCGACAGCCGCTGGGACGGCTACAGCCTATCAGGCTTTGTATCCAAGCCCACCGATGCCCGCCCCAGCCGGAATATGCAGACATTTTTCGTCAACGACCGTCCGGTGCGCTCCAAGCTGCTGATGTCTGCGCTGGAAGAAGCCTACCGCAATCAGCTGATGGTGGGCAAATTTCCGGCCTGCGTGCTGCATCTGAAGCTGCCCGCCAACGCGGTGGACGTCAATGTGCATCCTGCCAAGACGGAGGTAAAATTCCTGTCGGAAAAGGCAGTATTTGACTGCGTGCACTACGGCGTTTTGGCAGCGCTGAATAAGCAGACTGACCGTCCGCAGGTGCAGTTCAAGCCCGCACCTCAACAACTCTCTGTGCCGCTTTACAAGCCTGCCCAGCCGTCTGCGCCTAAGCAGGAAACCTTCTTCCGCACAATGACCGCGGAAGAGTACAAGAATTTCTCCAGCGCTGTCAAAGAAGCCCCCAAGCCTCAGCCGGCTGCGGCTGTGGCCACCGTTGCAGCTGTGGAACGGCAGCAGAGCCTCCCCCTGCGGGAACCGGTGATGATCCCCAAAGCCACCCCCAAGCCGGCAGGCCCGGAACCGGAGCAGACGGCAATGCCGATGCAGTCGGAAACACCCTGGCGTATGGTGGGCGAGCTTTACAATTCCTACATTATCGTCGAGCAGGGCGAAGATGCCTTCCTGATCGACAAGCACGCCGCCCACGAGCGTATCCTTTTTGAAAAGTTAAAGGCAAATCAGGAGGCGATTACGCCGCAGCTTCTACTGACACCGATTCCTGTGCAGCTGCGTGCCGATGCTGTGGCAGAACTACTGAACAATACGGCGCTGCTGGCGGAGCTGGGCTTTGAAATTGAAGAATTTGGCGACGGCACCGTTTTGCTGCGGCAAATTCCGATGGACTTGAGTCCCGAAGCTGCAGCAGAGGCGGCAGAATCCATCGCCGCCGACCTGCTCAGCGGTCGCCGGGAGAAGAAAGAAACTGTGCGGGACGAGATCCTGCACACCGTTGCCTGCAAGGCTGCTATCAAGGCCGGCTGGCTCAGCGATTCCAAGGAGCTTCTGGCATTGGTGAGGCAGGTTATGGCGCGGGAAGACTTAAAATACTGTCCCCACGGCCGCCCCATCTGTGTTTCCTTAAGCAAAAAACAGCTGGAAAAGCAATTTAAGAGAACTTAAGCCTCCCCTGTGTAAGGGAAGGTGGCAATAATCTATGATTTTGCCGGAGGGGCTGTTACAATCCCTCAGTCTCACCTAATGGCGAGCCAGCTCCCTTTGCACAAGGGAGCCTTGGGCGCTGCCGCGCCAGTACTATGAAACGGAGGTGATCGGTCTTGAACAATATTATATGCATTGCCGGACCGACTGCCTCCGGAAAAACTGCCCTTGCGGTGGAGCTGGCGAAGGAGTTAAACGGCGAAGTGGTGTCCTGCGACTCTATGCAGGTCTACCGCCGAATGGACATCGGCACGGCAAAGCCCACTGTCGATGAAATGCAGGGAATCGTCCATCACATGCTGGACGTTGCAGAGCCGGATGAGGATTTTTCCGTCAGCCGGTACTGCTCTTTGGCATCTCCCATCGTCGATAACATCATCGCCCGAGGCAAAACCGCCATTATCGCCGGCGGCACGGGGCTGTATATGGACAGCCTTATCAGAGGCAATGATTTCGCCCCCTTCCCCGCTACCGGAATGCGGGAAAAATTAGAAGCCCAGGCAGATGATCAGGGTATGGAAGCGATGCTTTCGCTGCTTCGGGGCGTCGATCCGGAAGCTGCAGAGCGGCTGCACGTTGCTGACCGCAAGCGGATCATTCGGGCGTTGGAGGTCTACTACGAAACCGGCGAAACCATCACCCAGCATAACCGTAAGACCCAAGCCATTCCACCTAGATACAATCCGTTGTGGCTGGGCTTGGATTTTGAAGACCGGGCGCAGCTCTATAGCCGCATCGACCGGCGGGTGGATGTGATGCTGGAAGCGGGTTTGGTTCAGGAAATAGAAAATCTTCTTGCCGAAGGAATCCCCGCAAAATGCACTGCAATGCAGGCCATCGGCTACAAAGAATTCATAGATGCTTTGGACGGAAAAATTTCCATTGAAGACGCTGCCGACCAGGTTCGGCAAGCCTCCCGCCATTATGCCAAGCGGCAGCTGACCTGGCTGCGCCGAAATCCCAATATGCACTGGCTGATTCGCAAGCCCGATGACGATTTCGGAAAAATTCTGGAAAACGCCCGACATATTGTACGCGAATTCGACAAATAAAAAGTGCTAATATATGTATGTCATTTCAAAAAAAGAAGGGGATACATATGTCAGACAATTATAATTTACAGGATGCCATTCTGCAGGAGGTGCGCCGGGACAAGGTGCCGGTAACCCTGTTTCTGATGAACGGCTTCCAGCTCCGTGGGACCATCGTCGGTTTTGACAGCTTTGTGGTGGTTTTGGTCAGTGAGGGCAAGCAGCAGATGATCTACAAGCACGCCATCTCTACCCTGGCACCGATGAAACCGCTGAAATCCGCAGGTCCAATCACCTAACAACCAAAGGGAGACGGAGAACGCTTCTCCGTCGCCCTTTGCTATAGAAAGAGGTAAAAGTATGAATATTGCCATTGTTACCGGTGCGTCCTCCGGTATGGGACGGGAATTTGTCCTGCAGCTGGGCGAATATGTAAAGGTAGATGAAGTTTGGGTCATTGCCCGGCGGCAAGCCGCTTTGGAATCTTTGAAAGAGGAATGTGCCACTACCATCCGCCCTGTTGTGCTGGATCTTTTGGACAGCAACAGTTTTTCTGAATTTGCCAAGCTTTTGGAAGCGGAAAAGCCCAACGTAAAGCTGCTGGTCAATGCCGCCGGCTTTGGCAAATTCGGCAATTTCCGAAACATCGATGTAAACGACGATTGCCGTATGCTGGATCTAAACTGCAAGGCGTTGGTGATGATGACACGGCTTGCTCTGCCCTATATGCGCCGGGGAAGCCATATTCTGCAGCTGGACAGTCTTTCCGCCTTCCAGCCTGTACCCTACATCGCTACATACGGCGCCACCAAGTCCTTTGTCCTGAGCTATTCCCGGGCAATCAGCCGGGAGCTGAAAAAGGACAAAATCCGCGTGATGGCAATGAATCCCGGTTGGGTCAAAACCGAATTTTTCAATCACGCCTGCCAGACCAACGACGGCGAAGTGCAGTATTATAACCACTTGTACGAGGCAAAGGACGTGGTTGCCACCGGTCTTAAGGATCTGTACGCAACCAAAAAGGACTACTCCGTCCACGGCTTCCCCATTAAGGCACAGGTGCTGCTTGTCAAGCTTATGCCCCACCGTTTTGTAATGTGGGTCTGGCTGAATCAGCAGAAAAAGGCAAAAAACAACAAAAACCTGACTGTGGAGGGACGTAAATGAGAAGATTAACTGCCATTTTGCTGCTGGTTTGCCTGCTGCTGTGCGGCTGCGGACAAAAACCGCAAGGCAATATCGTTGCGCCGGTTGAAGAGCAGCTTTATGTCCATTTTATCGATGTGGGTCAAGCTGACAGTATCCTGCTGGAGTACAACGGACATTTCGCTCTGGTGGACGGCGGCAATACCGCCGACGGCGGATCGGTAGCTGCTTATCTGCAAATGCAGGGCGTTGGAACGCTGGATCTGGTGGTAGCGACCCATCCCCACGAAGATCACATCGGCGGACTTTCCGACGTTTTGGCGCTGTTCCCGGCAGATACGGTCTGGTCCCCTGCCATCAGCGGCAACAGCAACGCCATTCGTAACTTCCTGGAAAGCGTCAGTGATCAGGGCAAGGAAATTCAGCAACCTCAGGTTGGGCAGGTGTTCCAGTTGGGTAGCGCAACCATCACCGTTCTTGGTCCCGTCAAGGAATACGACGATATCAACAATCACTCCATTGTTTTGATGGTGCAGTACGGCGATAACCGCTTCCTGCTTACCGGTGATATGGAGCGCATTGCCGAAAATGATCTTGTAGAAAGTGACGCAGATCTGAAAGCAGATGTGCTGAAAGTCGGACATCACGGCAGCGAAAGCTCCACCGGTTACATTTTCCTGCGGGAGGTTATGCCCGAATATGCCGTGATCAGCTGCGGCAAGGATAATTCCTACGGACACCCCCACGAAGACCCTCTCTCCCGTCTGCGGGATGCTGAAGTAACGGTTTTGCGCACCGATGAGTGCGAAACCATCATCGCCCGTTCCGACGGCAAGGACATCTACTTTATGTGGGGCAATGAGAACATATTCCGCGATGCGGCATAACACAATATAACGCCTTGGCCCCCTTGTGTAAAGGGGGCTGTCAAAAATTTTAATTTTTGACTGGGGGATTGTCTTTGAATAACAATCCCTCCGTCACGGCTCGCGCCGTGCCACCTCCCTTTGCACAAGGGAGGCTTTCAATAATGTAACCCTCGGAATGTAACATTCCGAGGGTTCAATTTTTACTTAACCAGCAGCTCTGCGATCTGCACGGCATTGGTAGCCGCGCCCTTTCGCACCTGATCGCCGCAGCACCACAGCGCAAGGCCGCAGGGATCGGTGATATCAGGACGGATACGACCGACGAATACCAGATCCTGATCGGTAGTTTCCAGCGGCATGGGATACTGCTTTGCGTCCAAATCATCCACCAGACGGCAGCCGGGGGCTTTGGCAATGACTTCTCTTGCCTGCTCCACAGTTACGGGGACATCAAAATGGCAGCTGACGGAAATGGAATGGCTGCGTACCACGGGCACGCGAACACAAGTGCAGGTAACATTCAGCTGAGGCAGGTGCATGATCTTTCTGCCCTCGTTATGCAGCTTCATTTCCTCGCTGGTGTAGCCATTGTCCTGACCGCCACCGATCTGAGGGATCAGATTATAGGCGATCTGATGGGAAAACACCTTGGGCTCGTAAGTTTCGCCCACACGCAGCGCCTCCACTTCATTCATCAGCTCCACAGGACCGCCGGCGCCGGCGCCGGATACTGCCTGATAGGTGGAAGCCACCATACTGCGAATGGGAGAAATGGAATTCAGCGCATTGACCGCAGTAACGGTGATAATGGTGGAGCAGTTGGGGTTGGAGATAATACCGCTGTGCCACTTTACGTCCTCGGGGTTGACCTCCGGCACCACCAGGGGTACCTTGGGATCCATACGGAATGCGGAGGAATTGTCCACAAATACCGCGCCTGCAGCGATGATCGCCGGGGCGAACTTCTTTGCAATATCGTTTTCAGCAGCGCCCAGCACGATATCCACGCCGGCAAACGATTCGTTGCAGGCCTCCTGGATCACCACTTCCTCACCGCGGAAGCTCAGTTTCTTGCCTGCGCTGCGGGCACTGGCAAGGGGGATCAGCTTGCCTACAGGGAAATTGCGCTCCTGCAAAATCTTGATCATTTCCTGTCCCACAGCGCCGGTGGCGCCCAGGACAGCAACAGTATAATTTTTCATTGTGCTACCTCCAAGGGGATGGGATTATTTTGCGAAACTGTTGTACAGAACGCGGATAGCCTGGGCAAAGTCGTCATTGCTCACGCCGAAGATAATGTTCAATTCATCGGGACCCTGATTGATCATACGGATATTGATGCCCGCTTCGCCCAGTGCTGCAAACAGCTTGCCGGACACGCCGGGCTTTCCCTTCATATGGCGACCGACAGCAGCAACCACAGCAATCTGGTCGTGGACATCAACGGTATCGGGGTTGACCTCTGCCTGAATTTCCTGCAGGACGTCGTACAAATGTGGCGTCAGCGCATCGGTTTCCAAAACGACGGAAACATTGTCGATTCCGTTGGGAACATAGTCAACAGAAATGCTATGGCGCTCCAAAACCGTCAGGATCTTACGCAGTGTGCCCACTTCGTTGCTGAGGCCTCGCTTGGAAATGGAAATAATGGAAAAATCCTTTTTGCCGGTGATGCCGGTAATGAAGCGATCCGGATCCGTGGGCGTGCCAAAGTTTTCGCGGATCATCGTGCCGGCATCATTGGGGGCGTTGGTGTTGCGGATATTTAAGGGGATGCTCTTCTCCCGGACGGGGAAGATCGTGCCCTCGTGCAGCACCTGCGCGCCGGAATAGCTCAGCTCCCGCAGCTCGTCGTATGTAACCTCCGGAATGGTCTCCGGGTTTTCCACGATACGGGGGTCTGCCATCAGAATACCGGACACATCCGTCCAGTTTTCATACATATCGGCATCCAGTGCCGCTGCCGCCAGCGCACCGGTGATGTCGCTGCCGCCGCGGGTGAAGGTCTTGATATTGCCGTCGGGCATTTTGCCGTAAAAGCCGGGAATGACCACACATTCACCGCCTGCCAATTCCTTCAGCGCAGCATAGGACTTCTCTTTATCCACGGTGCCATCCATCTTGAAAAACACCCAATCCGCCGCGTCCACAAACTTGAAGCCCAGATACGCCGCCATCAGCTTGGCGGAGAAATATTCGCCGCGGCTTGCCAGCTCATCCTGAGAGATGGACTTTTTGTCCAGCCGCTTTTTCAGGCTTTCCAGCTCACCGTCGATTTCCACGGTGATGTCCAAATCGGCGCGGATCTCCTGATAGCGGGATTTGATCATATCAAAAACCCGGTTGCAGTCAACGCCGTACTGGGAGTGGGCGTGGCACAGGTACAGCAAATCTGTGATCTTATGGTCGTCGCCAAACCGCTTTCCGGCAGCAGAAACAACCACGATACGGCGGTCGGGATCCGCCAGAATAATATCCCGAATCTTACGGTACTGGCCGGCATCCGCCATAGACGAGCCGCCAAATTTTACTACCTTTAACATACCGTTTCCCTCTTTTCTTTACAGTGCCTTCCGGGGCAAAGCCGCGATGAAGGCGTCGGGGTTTTCCTTCAGCCAGTCGTGCATTTTCTGCACACTGACAGGCTTGGTTACAATGGCCTTACCCCAGGTTTCATCCGCAATTTCTTCCAGCCAGGCATCTTTTGCGCCTCTGACATAGTAGCGGTACTTTTCTTCGTTGCATACGCCGACCTTTTTGCCGTAGCTGCAGTAGAAGCCTCTGCCGCTCAGGAAATCCGCGCAGTCCTGCACCACATTATATGCAGTGGGATAGCGACCTGCGCCCTGACCGAAGAAGCTCTGACGACCGGAAATATCGCCCTCCAGCGTGATCAGGTTGTAGTTCATAGGAACAGCCGCTTCCGGTGCGTCCAGCGGGATCAGCGTCGGCTGCACATAGGCAGAATATACGCCATCTGCACATTTTCCGGTGGAGATCAGCTTGCACAGCAGACCGTGCTTTTTGAAGGTATCCATATCCTTCTTGGTGCTGTTGCGGATACCGGCGGCAGGAATACCGGAAATGTCCAGACTGATGCCAAATGCCACATTGGCAGAAACGATCAGCTTATGCCAGGTGTCGATGCCGTCGATGTCGGTGGAGGGGTCAGCTTCCGCATAGCCCAGCGCCTGGGCACGACCCAAAGCCTCTTCGTAGCTTAAGTCCATACGTGCCATAGCATCAAGTATGTAATTGCAGGTACCGTTCATAATGCCGCCGACGTAGCGGACAGCTTCCACACGGCGCACTCGCTCCAGCTCACTGAGCCAGCCAATGCCGCCGCCGACAGAAGCGGTGCAGCGCAGATGTACGCCCTTTTCCTGTGCCAGGGGCAGCAGTTCGTCGTAATATGTAGCCATCAGGGCCTTGTTGGCAGTGGCAACATTTTTGCCCGCCTCAATTGCAGCCTTGACATACTCAAAAGCAGGGTGCAGTCCGCCGATAGCCTCAACTACGGTATCAATGGATTCGTCGTTTAAAATATCGTTAAAATCGTGGGTAACTTCAACGTCCGGCAGCTGCAGGTCGCGGCGGCACAAAACCTTTACCACCTGCATATCTGCTCTGGCAGAGGTCAGCTCATAAACACCTTTGCCTACAGTACCAAAACCAAGTAATCCAATTCGCATAGATTCATCCTCCTGCGCCTGATCGGACAAGTGTTTCGCCCGCGACGAACACTTTCCTTTTTAACCAATACAGTATAACACACCGCTTCCCAAATTCCAAGTATTTTCACGAAAAAACATATCTTTTATGCAGAAAGTGGAGAATTCTCTTCTGTGGGGCTGTCAAACTTATGCGTTCCTACGAACACCACATAAGTAAAAGGCCCCCTTGTGCAAAGGGGGCTGTCAGCCGAGCAGGCTGACCGGGGGGGAGTGTCTTATCGTAATTACGACACTCCCTCCGTCACGGCTGACGCCGCGCCACCTCCCTCAGAGAGGGAGGCAAGGGCGGGGTAAAAATAGCAACCGGGCGACCGCAAAGGTCGCCCGGTTGCTATGCATCATGCTCCCAAAAGAGCTTTTGCAAACAGAAAATACACCAGCAGGGACAGGGCATCCACGATGGTAGAAATGAAGGGGCTTGCCATAACCGCCGGATCCAAATGCATCAGCTTCGCGATCATCGGCAGGCAGCAGCCCACCAGCTTTGCCAGCACCACCGTCGCCGCCAGGGTCAGGCAAACAACCGCATTGACCATCAGGGTAATATCTTCATTACCCAGCATCCAACGGTCCACCAGCCAGATCTTGGCAAAGCAGACCACAGCCAGCGCGATACCGCACAGAATCGCCGTACGCAGCTCTTTCCAGATGACGATACCGATATCGGCAAACCGCAGCTCGTCCAAACTCAGTGCGCGGATCACCGTAACAGAGGACTGTGCGCCGGAGTTACCGCCGGTACCCATCAGCATGGGGATAAAGGCGGTCAGCGCAACCTGCGCCGCCAATGCGCCCTCAAATGCCGTAATGATCAGTCCCGTAAAGGTGGCAGACACCATCAGCAGCATCAGCCAGGGGATTCTGTTCTTGAAAAGTTCAAACGCCGAGCTGCGAAGATAGGCTTTTTCAGACGGCAACATACCGCCCATGATCTCCATATCCTCGGTGGTCTCTTCTTCGATAACGTCCATGGCGTCGTCGAAGGTGATGATGCCCACCATTCTGTCCTCGCCGTCCACCACCGGCAGCGCCAGGAAATTGTATTTCGCCAGCATTTTGGCCACTTCTTCCTGGTCGGTCTTGGTGTTGACGAAAATGATGTTGGTTGACATAATATCGGAGATCTTCATCTCGTCGTCTTCCGCCAGCAGCAGGTCTTTTACCGTAACGATACCCCGCAGCTTTCTGTCCTTGGCGGTAACATAGCAGGTGTAGATGGTCTCCTTATCCACGCCCTGGCGGCGGATGCGCAGGATCGCCTCCTCCACCGTCATTTCCGGACGCAGGGAAACATATTCCGTAGTCATCAGCGAGCCGGCGGAATTTTCCGGATAGCGCAGGATCTGATTGATGGACTTGCGCATTTCCGGATCGGCCTGCTTCAGGATCCGCTTGACCACATTGGCAGGCATTTCCTCCACCAGGTCGGCGGCATCGTCAACGTACAGCTCGTCCACGATTTCCTTCAGCTCATTATCGGAAAAGCTGCGGATCAGCAGCTCCTGGGCTTCCGGCTCCATTTCCACGAAGGTTTCCGCCGCCAGCTCCTTGGTCAGCAGACGGAACAAAAGCGGAATTTTTTCCTCCTCCAAGTCGTAGAACAGCTCTGCAATATCACTGGGATACATCGCCAGCAGAAGATCCCGCAGCGCTGCATATTTCTTTTCCTCCAGCATTTTCTGAAGGGCTTTGGTAACAATCTCGAATTTTTCTGCCATGATGCATTTCCTCCTGTTCTAAAAAATAAACAAAAGGCAAATACACCGGTCAAATATATTACAGGCACACCATGGCCCGCATACTACTTCGGCCGGGTATACTGCCACTATTGCCGGTATCCATGATGTTCCCTCCTTTTTGCTCAAGTGTTGTTATTTTACGTCCGTTTTTCCAACTTGTCAACCTTGACGACGCTGTTTTCTTGACGTAAAATAGATTTATTGAATTTTCCCTTGGAGGTAGCCCTATGATTCGCAAAGCAACGGCTGCGGACGTGCCGGCAATGCTGGAGATTTACGCACCCCACGTGCTGACCACCACCAACTCGTTTGAATACGAAGTTCCCTCTTTGCAGGTCTTTACCGACCGGCTTACCACCTATACCCAGCAATTTCCGTGGCTGGTTTGGGAAGAAAACGGTGCTGTCAAGGGCTACGCCTACGCCAGTCTGCCCTTTTCCCGTCCCGGCTATCGCTGGTGCTGTGAGGTATCTATTTACCTTGCACCGGAAGCGCAGCGCAAAGGCGTGGGCAAAAAGCTTTATGCCGTGCTGGAGCACATTCTCTGGCAGCAAGGCTACCGGACGATTTATGCCGTGGTTACCGGCGAAAACGAAGGCTCGCTGGCTTTCCACAAAAAGGTTGGTTATGAATTTTTCGCAGCTTTCCCCAAATGCGGCCACAAATTCGGCAGGACTTTGGATGTGATTTGGCTGCAAAAGCAGTCAAACGCCGTCGAAATGCCCACTTGTTTCCCGATTCCGTGGACAAGCGTTGTGGAAAATGACGAAAAGCTAGGGGATATTTTAGCCATTTTATCCCTTTCTTAAACCGCAAAAATATGGTATGCTAGATGTGGATAATTTTTACAGTTTACCGACTTTGATTTAAGGAGTTGTATTTATGTTCTTTCAGAAGAAACGCTGTATCGCAATGCTGCTGGCCGGCGGTCAGGGCAGCCGGCTGAAGGTGCTGACGGAGAATACCGCCAAGCCTGCCGTCCCCTTTGGCGGCAAGTACCGCATCATCGACTTTCCCCTTTCCAACTGCGTCAACTCCGGTATTGATACCGTGGGCATTTTGACCCAGTATCAGCCCTTGGAGCTGAATGAGTACATCGGCAACGGTCAGCCCTGGGGTCTGAACAAAACCCATAGCTGCGCCCAGGTGCTGCCCCCTTACGAACGCCACGACAAAAAGTGCGGCTGGTACAAGGGCACTGCCAATGCCATCTATCAGAACATCGATTTTATCGACCGTTTTGACCCGGAATATGTAGTCGTCCTTTTCGGCGACCACATCTACAAGATGGACTATGCCGCTATGGTCGCCTACCACGAAAAGCACAACGCTTCCTGCACCATCGCTGTACGCACCGTACCGCTGGAGGAGGCCTCCCGCTTTGGCATTCTCAATACCAATCCCGACAACTCCATCTACGAATTTGAGGAGAAGCCCAAGGTCCCCAAGTCCACCAATGCCTCTATGGGCATTTACGTCTTCAACTGGAGCATCCTGCGCCAAGCCCTTATCAACGACGAGGAAGATCCCGACTCCTCCAACGACTTCGGCAAGAACATCATCCCCACCCTCCTGAATGCCGGTCATAAAATGATGGCCTACATCTTCGACGGCTACTGGAAAGACGTGGGTACCATCGACTCTCTGTGGGAAGCCAATATGGAGTTGCTGGGCAAGAATCCGGAGTTTGATATCCGCGGCGACGAGCGCAGCAAGATCTACGCCCGTAACAGCGCGCTGCCCTCCTCCTACATCGATGCAAATGCAAAGACCGTTAACTGCTTCATCGCTGAAGGCTCTGAGGTCTACGGCACTGTCCGCCACAGTGTGATCTCCGTCGGCTGCACCATCGGCGCAGATGCCTTGGTAGAAGACAGTGTGGTGATGCCCGGTGTCGTGATCGAGCCCGGCGCCATCGTCCGCCACGCCATTCTGGGTGAAAACAGCCGCATCGGCAAGAACGCGGTCGTCGGCGGCGCATTTAAGGCAAACGAAAAGAAGAAGATCAGCGTCACATCCAAGGGCGCTGTTGTTGAGGCCAACACCGTGCTCCTGCCCGGTGATATGCTGTAAGGAGGTAGCTGCCATGAATGTAATGGGTATTATTTTTACCAACGATGCGTCTCTGGGTCAGCTGACCAACGAGCGCACCATGGCCAGCCTGCCCTTCGGCGGTCGCTACCGTCAGGTGGACTTTGCGCTGAGTAATCTGGCCGCTGCCGGCATTCGTCATATCGGTATCATCTCCCGCCACAACTACCAGTCCCTGATGAACCACATCGGAGCAGGCGAAGAATGGGGCTTGGAGCTGGAAGAAGGCGGATTGGAATATCTGACTCCCTTCTCCATGTCCACCACCGATATCTATCGCGGCAAGCTGGATGCCCTGCACTCCGTTATGGGCTTCCTGGAGTACGGCGGCGACGATGAATATGTGGTAATGATCGACTCTGCCATCATTTCCAACATTGATCTGAAGCACGTCATTCAAAACCACATCGACAGCGGAAAAGACATCACAGTTGTAACGAAGGACGGCATTGCCAACGGTCAGAAGCAGCTGGATCTGGCGCTGAAGCTGGATTCCAAGGGCGAAGTTTTTGATATTGCCGTTGACTATGTGGCGCCTGCTGATTACCTTGCCTCTATGGATATGTTCGTGCTGAACAAAAAGTGGCTGGTCAAGCAGATCAAGGAGCATATCGCCAGAAATCTGTTCCATATGGACCGGGATCTGGTGATGGGTCTGTGGCAGAAAAATGCTGTTACCATCAACGTCTATCAGTTCCCCGGTATCGCACTGTATAACGAGTCTGTGGAAGAATACTTCCGCAACAGCATGGCGCTGATCGACAAAAATATCCGCCACGATATGTTCGGCTACAATCATCCCGTCTTCACCCGTGTCCGCGACCGTGTTCCCAGCTACTACGGCGAGAACTGCGAAATTGACAACTGCGTGGTTGCCGACGGCTGTATGCTGGATGGCGAGGTGGAAAACTCCATTTTGTTCCGCAACGTTACCGTTCGCGAGGGTGCAAAAGTGGAAGACTGCATTATTATGAACGACACCGTAGTTGGCGAAGGTGCGCAACTGAAATACGTGATCCTGGATAAGGACACCACCGTTCGTCCCAATGCCAAGCTCTTCGGCACGCCCACCAATCCCATCATCGTCAAAAGAGGAGACACCGTATGAAAATCGCCATTTTGGCATCCGAAGGCGCACCCTATATCAAGTCCGGCGGCTTGGGCGACGTGATGGAGGCACTGCCCTCTGCCCTTGCCCGTATCCCCGGCAACGAGGTGGTCTTGATCCTGCCGTATTACCACAAGATCAAAAACGATCCCAAATGGGCTGTGCAGCAGGTTAAATATTTCGATGTCCAGCTGGGCTGGCGGGAGCAATACTGCGGCGTAATGAAGCTTACCGGTCGGGAAGACGGCGTTCAGGTGCTGTTTATCGACAATGATTACTATTTCGGCGGCCGCAGCGGCGCGATCTACGGTCACGGCGACGACTGCGAACGGTACGCCTTCTTCTCCAAGGCCTGTCTGGATACCCTGGACGCCATCGGCTTCATTCCCGATGTGATCCAATGCAATGACTGGCAGACCGCCCTGGTGCCCACTTACCTCAGTGCCATTTACCACCAGCGCTTCCCCTATGCCAAGTGTATGTTCACCATTCACAACATCGAATATCAGGGCTGGGCGCCCGGCAATTTCTTCGATGATGTGCTGGGTCTTCCCTGGAATTTCAGAAATCAGCTGGATATGAACGGCGCTGTCAACCTGATGAAGGGTGCTATTGAGACCTGCCATATGCTCACCACAGTTTCCCAGACCTATTCCCGGGAGCTGATGTATCCTTACTATGCCCACGGCCTGGACGGCGTGATCGCCAATGCCGCCTGGAAGCTGACCGGCATCACCAACGGCATTGATATTAACACCTTCAATCCCGAAACCGATCCTAACCTCCCCGCCCATTACAACGCAGAAACCTTCCGTGACGGCAAAGCCATCTGCAAGGCAAAACTGCAGGAGGAGGTCGGCTTGCCGGTAAGCCCGGATACGCCGCTGATGGTGATGGTAACCCGTCTTGCAGGACACAAGGGTCTGGATCTGCTGTGCTACATTGCCCGGAGGCTCTTGTGGGAGGAAAATTGCCAGCTGCTGATCCTGGGCACCGGCGAATATCAGTACGAGCATTTCTTCCGGGAGCTTAGTGAGGAATTCCCCCAGCGCGTGGCGGCCAAGATCACCTTCAATCTGGGCTTAGCGGCGCGGATCTATGCCGGCGGCGACATCTATCTGATGCCCTCCAAATCCGAGCCCTGCGGCTTGAGCCAGATGAATGCTATGCGCTACGGCACTGTTCCGGTGGTACACGCCACCGGCGGTCTGCGGGATACCGTCCCTCCCTGCGATGCAGACGGAAACGGCGGCTTGGGCTTTACCTTCCAAAGCTACAACGGCGACGATTTCTATGCCACTGTCAAGCGCTGCCTTGCTTTGTATCACCGCGACCGCGGTGCATTCCAAACTCTGCAGGAGCGGGATATGCGCCAGGACTTCAGCTGGGATCAACCGGCTGGCAAGTATATGGAGCTGTTCCAAAAAATGTTGGGTAAATAACATATTGCTCCGACCTATGGCTGTGATCATAGGTCGGAGTTTTTTACAAAAAGGCGGAGGGATCGTAACAACCCCTCCGTCTGCCCTTCTGGCAGCCACCTCCCCTTGCACAGGGGAGGCTTTTGCTCTGTTTTCTCTTGCTTGTTGCTGTATTTTGTGGTACAGTATGGGAAAGGCTTTGAGAAAGGAGATATCTATGCGGATTCTGTTTGACAGCAAGCATTTGCAGTTCAAAGACCCCTTCGGCATACTGCTGCCGCAGCAAAACTGTACGTTGCGCATCCATATCCCCTCCTCTGTGCAGGCAACCGCCGTGCAGTGCCGCTTCAGCGGTCCCGACGGCGAAGCTGTGATGAATGTACCGATGAACAGGGAAAGCACCTTGGGTGCTTACGATATTTTCCGCGGCGATTTCTCTTTTGATAACACCGGGCTGTATTTCTACTATTTTTATATTACCAAGCCTGATGGCGGCTTCCGTCTTTTCAAGTACGGCAACGATACCAATATGGAAGACGGCGATCTGTGGCAGGTCAGCTGCATTCCCGCCGACTTTTCTGTGCCTCAGTGGGCTATGGGCGCGACGATGTATCAGATTTTCCCTGACCGGTTCTGCAAGGCAGGCGACGTGGATCTTACCGGCAAGCTGGAGCCTTATACGGTTCACAAAAACTGGAATGAAGATGTCCATTGGCAGCCGGATCGCAGAGGTGTGGTCTTAAATAACGACTTCTACGGCGGCAATTTCCGCGGTATCGCGGCAAAAATGGATCACTTTGCTGCGCTGGGTATTACTGTGCTGTACCTGAATCCCATCAGCAAAAGCTTTTCCAATCACCGCTACGACACCGGCGACTACAAAACCCCCGATCCTATGCTGGGCACCCTGGCGGACTTTACCGCTATGTGCGACGCCGCTCATAAGCGGGGGATTCGGGTGATTTTGGACGGCGTGTTCTCCCACACCGGTTCCAACAGCCTGTATTTCGACAAGGAGCAGACCTTCGGCGGAAACGGCGCATACAATTCCCAAAGCTCCCCCTATTACAGCTGGTATCAGTTCCACCACTGGCCGGATTCCTACAATAGCTGGTGGGGCTTTGACACCCTGCCCACGGTGAACAAGCTGGATCCCGCCTTCGTTAAGTATATCATTACGGACGACGACAGTGTCATCGCCCATTGGCTGCGTGCTGGCTGCGACGGCTTCCGCTTAGACGTTGCGGACGAATTGCCAACGGAATTTTTGAGCATTCTCAAGACCCACATGCGCAAGCTGCGCCCTGACGCACTGCTGCTGGGCGAAGTGTGGGAGGACGCCTCCAACAAGCGTGCCTATGGCATCAGCCGACGCTACTTTACGGACGGACAGCTGGACAGTGTGATGAACTACCCCTTCCGCACCGCCATTTTGAATTTTATGCGGGGCAATGACGACGGCGGGCACCTGGCCGACACCGTTTTGACCATTCAGGAGAACTATCCGCCTCAGGTTTTTCTTGCCAATATGAATCTTCTGAGCACCCACGACAGTATGCGGATCCTGACTGCATTGGTAGACGATTTTGACGGCACGCGGGAAGAAAAAGCCGCGCGGCATCTGTCTATGGCGCAGTATCAAACCGCCCGGCAGCTGTTGCTGATGGCATCGTTTCTGCAGTATATGCTCCCCGGCACGCCCAGCCTTTATTACGGCGACGAGGCGGGTATGGAGGGCTATAAGGATCCCTTTAACCGCCGTCCCTATCCCTGGGGGCAGGAGGATCCCATTTTGCTGGATCATTTCCGGCAGCTGGGTCAGCTTCGCAAGGCACAGGAAATTCTGCGGCTGGGCGATCTCCATTTCTTCCGGGCAGACAGCGGAAAGCTGGGCTTTTCCCGCAGCTTCGGCGGAAAAACTTTGCGTATTTATATCAACCGCAGCAAGGAAAATTGGGACGTTTCCGGCAGCAAGCTGCTGCTGGGGCACAACGCCAATATTTCCGCCCCCACCTGGATGACTCTCTCCCCTATGGGCTTCTGCGTAACGGAAGAATAAAAAATCCCACCCTGCCGGGTGGGATTTTTCTTGCTTAAATTACAGGAAAATGTACTTCAGAATGAACAGCACGGTCAAAATATACATCAGAGGATGTACCTTCTTTGCCTTGCCGGCGCACAGCTTCAAAACCACATAGGAAATGATGCCCAGGCTGATGCCCTCGGAAATGCTGTAGAACATAGGCATTGCAATAATGGCAATGTACGCAGGGATCGCATCCGTCAGATCGTTGTCAAAATCGATCTTTGCAACGGAGCTGAACATCAAAAAGCCTACGTAAATCAGCGCGGGAGCGGTAGCGAAAGAGGGAATGGTGGTAAAGAGCGGTTCAAAAAATGCAGACAGCAAAAACAGAACACCGGCAACCAGAGCTGTCAGACCGGTACGTCCGCCGGCAGCAACACCGGAAGCAGACTCCACAAATGTGGTAACTGTGGATGTGCCGAGAACCGCACCGGCAGTGGTGCCGATTGCATCGGACAGCAGCGCCGGTCTGATGGCGGGCAGGCGACCCTGCTCGTCCAGCACATCTGCCTTCGAGGCAACGCCGATGAGCGTTCCCAGCGTATCGAACACGTCCACAAACAAGAACGCAAACAAAACCACAATAAAATCAAGAACGGGGAAATTGGCAAAATCCACATTGAAGCACTGGCCAAAGGTCTGACCCAGCGCAGAGAAGTTAAAGGAAACAAACCGGGTGGGAATCACGGAGAAAATTTCCGCATCCGGATTGGGTACATACACACCAAGCAGCTCACAGATGATGCCCAGCACCCAGGTGCCTACAATGCCGATCAGCACCGCGCCCTTGACCTTCCAAATGTGCAGTGCGGCGGTCAGCAGCACGCCCACCAGCGCCAGCAGCGCACAAATGCCGTGGGTGGAGAAATTTTCGGTAAAGTTTGTAATCGTAACCAGTGTGGACTCCTTAGCAATCACCACACCCGCATTTTGCAAGCCGATAAATGCGATAAACAGTCCGATGCCCACCGGAACACCCTTTTTCAGAGGCATGGGAATGGCATTGAAAATGGCTTCACGGACATTGGTCAGGGACAAGAGAATGAAGATCAGACCTTCGGCAAACACCGCCAAAAGTGCAAACTGCCAGGAATAGCCCATCTTATCAACCACCGTATAGGCCAGATATGCATTTAAGCCCATACCGGCAGACAGTACAAAGGGCATATTCGCCGTCAGCGCCATGCAGACTGTGGAAACAAAGGAGGCGATAGCGGTTGCCAGCAGCACGGCAGCCGGGTTCATACCTGCATCGGAAAGGATGCTGGGGTTTACCGCCAAAATGTATGCCATAGTCATAAAGGTTGTGATGCCCGCAACGATCTCTCTTTTTACAGTAGAGCCGCGCTCAGAAATTTTAAAGAACTTGTTCACGTGTATCTCTCCTATATTTTGCTTTGATGATAGATACATAATACCATATCTTGTAATTTTTGCAAGAATATATTTTCATTCGCAGCTTGGTTGAAAAATTCATAAAGATACAGTATAATGTACTTGTACAATAATTGATTAGGTATGGATTGACAGTTATGTTCAGAAAGAATCTTTTTCAAACTGAATTAGGCAGCGCGTTGGGAGAATCGCTGAAATCTGTTCTCCCCATTTTTGCCATTGTTCTGGTGCTCAGTATTTCTCTGGTGCCAATGTATCCCGGTATTCTGGTACTGTTTCTGTTCGGTACCATTATGCTGATCGTGGGTATGAGCCTTTTTACCATCGGCTCGGAAATTTCTATGCAGCCCATCGGCGAAAGCATCGGTACCCAGCTGAGCAAATCCAAAAAGCTCTTCTTTCCGGTTTTGATCTGTTTTGTTTTGGGCGTCATCATCACTGTTGCCGAGCCGGATCTGCAGGTGCTGGCGGAGCAGGTTCCCTCTATCCCCAACGCCGTGCTGATCCTTTGCGTTGCGCTGGGCGTAGGTGCGTTTCTCTCTCTGGCTATGGTTCGGGCAAGAAAAAGCATCGCGCTGAACAAGCTTTTGCTGATCTTCTACGGTGTCGCTGCCGTTGCGTCCATCTTCGTTTCGGAGAATTTTATCCCCACCGCCTTTGACTCCGGCGGCGTTACCACCGGACCGATCACCGTGCCCTTTATTATGGCGCTGGGCGTTGGTATGGCCTCCCTGAACAGTCAAAAGGGCTCTCAGGAAAACAGCTTCGGTCTGGTTTCTCTGTGCAGCATCGGTCCCATTCTTTCCGTTTTGATTTTGAGCATTTGCTTCCAGCCGAAGCCGGAAACCTCTGAGACCGTTATTCCTCTGGTGGAAACATCTGCCGACGCATTTGAGGCGTTTGTTGCGGAATTCCCCAAGTATTTTAACGAGGTTCTGATCGCATTTTTGCCGATCATCGCTATGCTGCTGCTTTTCCAGCTGATCTTCCGCCGCTTCCGCAAGCAGCAGCTGCTGAAAATCAGCATCGGTCTTCTGTACACCTTTGCCGGTCTGGTGCTGTTCCTCACCGGCGCAAATGTGGGCTTTATGCCTGCCGGTCGGCTGATCGGCGCGGAGCTGGCCTCCGGCGATTCCCGTTTCGTTCTGATTCCGATCGGTATGGTGATGGGCTATTTTGTGGTCTCCGCCGAGCCTGCTGTGCACTCTCTGAAAAAGCAGGTCGAGGAGGTTACCAACGGCGCCATTTCCCAAAAAGCCATTGGCTTGGCGCTGTCTTTGGGCGTGGCCGTATCCGTTGGTATTGCAATGCTGCGGGTGCTGACGGGCATTCCCATCTACCCCTTCCTCATCGCCGGTTACATCACTGCACTTACCATCACATTCTTCGTGCCCCGCATTTATACCGGCATCGCCTTTGACTCCGGCGGTGTTGCCAGCGGTCCTATGACCACGACCTTTATGCTTCCCTTTGCTATCGGCGCCTGCGAGGCACTTGGCGGCAACATTATGACCGACGCTTTCGGCATCGTGGCAATGGTTGCTATGACGCCGCTGATCGCCATTCAGGTTCTGGGTCTGCACAGCAAGATCCGGCAGAAGCAGCTGCATAAAAAGACCAAGCAGGAGCTTCTGCTGGTGGATGACGATATGATCTACTACGAGGAGGTGTGAGCATGCCGGATTCTGATCGTATTATAATGCTCTTCTCCATCGTAGGAAGAGGCAAGGGAAAAAAGTATATGGATCAGCTCACCGCCAAGGGTATCTGCTTCCATATGCAAATGACCGCCCACGGCACTGCGCCTTCGGAAATGATGGACATTTTCGGTCTGGGCAACACGGATAAGGACGTGGTCATCAGCTACGCCACAGAGCAGGCCGGCAGAGCCTATGTAGAAGAGATCACCAAGGATGTGGGCACAAACTCCGGTTACGGCGGCTTGATGATGTGTTTTAAGCTGTCCGCCATCAACCGCCTTACTGCGGAGATCATCCATCGCAGTTACGCCGACAGCCAGGAAAAAGGAGGGTCAAAGAAAATGGCCAACACGCACAAACAGCAACTGATCCTGATCACTGTAAATCAGGGTTTTACCAATCAAGTTATGCAAACCGCTAAAAAGGCCGGCGCTATGGGCGGTACGATCCTGCGCGCCCGTCTTGCCAGCGCGGATAAGCTGGAGCAGTACGGCGACCTTGCCGCCCAGGAGGAAAAAGAGATCATCGCCATCCTCGCACCTGTGAGCGTTGCCTCCAAAATTATGGACGACGTCAACAAAGAACACGGCTTCCACACCGAGGCCTGCGGCACGATCACTGCCCTGCCGGTAGACAAAGCGTACAAAATCTAAAAATAAAACCTTCGCATACCGCAGTATGCGAAGGTTTTTTATCTCATTTTTCCTTGGAGGGCAATGCGCTCACCAGCTTGGTAACCAGGATGATGAGACCGATGATAACAAAGATCACCAGCATGCCGACGCCCATATATTTCAGATTGTCCACAAACGCCATTGGATTGAATTCCATCTTAACGGCTTCCGTAGCGGCTTCGGTAACAGCTTCTATAACCGGTTCCGTAAGCGGTTCGGTGGCTGCAATTTCTGTCAAAAAGTCCATACGCTTAACCTCCCAACTTCGCAGCAATGTTTAATATGATGCCACCGGCAATAACCGATGCGATCTGACCGGAAACATTGACGCCGATAGAGTGCATCAGCAGGAAGTTCTGGGGATCTTCCTTCAGGGCCATCTTATGTACGATACGGCCGGACATAGGGAATGCGGAGATGCCGGCTGCACCGATCATGGGGTTGATCTTCTTCTTCAGGAACAGATTCAGGAACTTGGCAAACAGCACGCCGCCGGCGGTGTCCACCACGAATGCCACCAGACCCAGACCCATGATCAGCAGGGTGTCCAGATCCACGAACTGTTCAGCAGTCATATTGAATGCCACAGAGATGCCCAGGAAAATGGTGATCAGATTTGCCAGCACATTCTGTGCGGTTTCAGACAGGCTGTTCAGAACGCCGCACTCACGCAGCAGATTGCCGAACATCAGGAAGCCGATCAGTGCAGTTGCCTGGGGAATAATGGCAGAAACCACGATCGTAATGATAATGGGGAACAAAATTCTGGTGCGCTTGCTGACAGACTTCTGCTCGTAGGGCATCCGGATGAGGCGCTCCTTCTTGGTGGTCAGCAGCTTGATGACCGGGGGCTGAATCACCGGCACCAGTGCCATATAGGAATAGGCGGCAACGGTGATTGCACCTACATAATTGGATTTAAGGCTGGTGGCCACCGCAATGGAGGTCGGGCCGTCAGCTGCGCCGATAATGGCAATGGAGAAGAAATCCCGAAAGTCCGGGAAGAAGATGCTCGCCATACACAGCGTAAAGAAAATGCCAAACTGGGCCGCCGCGCCGAACAGCATCAGCTTGGGGTTGGTCAGCAGCGGACCGAAGTCGATCATCGCGCCAATACCGATGAACAGCAGCAGCGGGAACAGCTCGTTGGCGATACCGGCGTAATACAGCTCCTTAATGGGACCCGCCAAAGCTTCCGAGCCGGGGATATTCACCAAAATCGCACCCAGACCCATAGGCAGCAGCAGCGAAGGCTCCATTTCCTTGGCGATAGCCAAGTAGATCAGCAGGCAGCCAATTAGGATCATAACGCCCTGTTGCCAGCTGAATTCCAGCAGGTTCGCATACAGGATTTCAAAATTTTCCATATTTTCCTCCTAATGAATAATGCTCAATTTATTCCATTTTGCATTATAACATTTCCTTGAGAAAATGCAATATCCGAATCCCTTAATTTCTTCTTATTTTTCCGTAAAAAGCCGCTGACGAAAGTCAGCGGCTTTTGATTTATTTAAGTCTTTCCGGATGCTTCCCGAAATGCTCCTTGGTCAGTTTTGCAACTACGCCGGACAGCGCGAACAGCGCGACGAAGTTGGGAATCGCCATCAGACCGTTGAAGGTATCGGCAAGATTCCACACCACTTCCAAAGAGGTAGTCGTGCCCACGATCACCATTGCGGAGAAAATGAACTGGTACACCTTTGACACCTTGGTGCCGAACAGGTATTCCACACAGCGGGTGCCGTACAGCGACCAGCCCAAAATCGTGGAAAACGCAAACAGGAACAGCGCCACCGCAACAAACAGCGATGCTACCTTACCACCAAAGATGGTGGCAAATGCTGCCGTGATCAGCTCAGAACTGACGCTCTTGCCGAACTCAATGTCAATTCCGCTGACCACAATGGTCAAACCGGTGAGTGTGCAGATCGCCAGCGTGTCGGCAAACACCTCGAAAACACCGTACAGACCCTGCTTCACGGGGCTGTCGGTATCCGCCGCGGCATGGGCGATACCGGCAGAACCAAGACCTGCTTCGTTGGAAAATGCGCTGCGCTTTAAGCCCCAAACCAAGGCTTCCTTAATGGCAATGCCGCAAGCTGCGCCGCACACCGCCTGGGGTGTAAATGCGCCGACAAAGATCAGCTTGAATGCCTGACCGATGTTGCCTACATTGGCGCCGATGACTACCAATGCGCCGATGATGTAGAAAAGGCTCATAAAGGGGATCAGCAACTCGGTAATCTTACCGATGCGCTTAATGCCGCCCAGCAGAGTAACGCCACAAATAACCGCAATGACAATACCTACGATCAGACTGATGGTTTTCTCGCTGCTGGCTGCCGCAGGAACGAAGGCAGTGATGGCATTGTTGACAGAAGCAGAAATACTGTTAGCCTGAGAAAGGTTGCCGATGCCGAAGGATGCCAGCGCCGCAAACACTGCAAACAGAATGGCCAGCCATTTCCAGTGCTTGCCCATACCGTTGGTGATGTAGTACATCGGACCGCCGACCCAGTCGCCCTTTTCGTTTTTCTGTCTGAACTTAACAGAGAGGGTTACTTCGCAATATTTGATGATCATACCAAACAGCGCAGCGATCCACAGCCAGAAAATTGCACCGTAGCCGCCCATAGAGATCGCCTGGCTGGTGCCGATGATATTGCCGGTGCCGACGGTAGCAGCCAGCGCGGTGGTTACTGCCTGAAACGGCGTAACAGCACCCTTTCCGGCGCTTTGCTTTTTAAACACCTTGCCAATGGTATTCTTCAGCATATAGCCAAACTTGCCAAACTGCAAGCCGCGGTTGCGGATCGTAAAGAAAATTCCTCCCAACGCAACACAAGGCAGCAGAATGTACATCCATGCCACCGTGTTCAGCGGACCGGTGAAAAAGTTGATGATCGCATCTAAGATCGCCTTCATAAGACCCCTCCTATATAGCAATATATATGATTTTACTATATTGCGTGAAAGAATGCAATAAAAATCCCCGCCTTATGGCGGGGATCAAATGATTATTTTTTGTTTTTCTCTTTGGAGCGTTTGTCGTTGATTATCTGCATATGCTCAGCCGTGATCAGCTCCACGTTGTTTTCCCGCGCCCAATCCACGCAGCCACGCAACACCAGCGGCAAAAACACTCTGGGAACAGCGAGAACTGTTTTCAGCGCATCGTCGGTGAATTTGATCTTATCATCCACCCGATCCGCGGCATAGCGGACGGATTCTAAGGATGCCTGCCGCATCTGCAGCAGCTCGGCGCGCATTCTTCTCTTTCTGTGGAACCAGAAATTCTTGGAATCCCGATAGCCGTAGTCCACCGGCAGACTGGGGAAATCCTTCGCCCGGACGCCGTTAATAATGGCGTCGCGGTATTTCTTTTTCATCAGGATCTTGTCCACCCGCAGAATAAAGTGGGCACCAAATTTGCTGGTGATGCCGTTAAAATCGTGATACGGACCTTCGTAGCCGTTCAGCTCACCGGGCAGGTCCTTATCCGCGCCGTCCAGTTCCCGCATCCAGGTGCACTCGATGGCCTGAATGGCGTCCGTCAGCACCATAGGTCTTGCTTCGCCGGTTTCTTCCTCGATGATGCTCTTTTCCAGCTTAAATTTGCACTTGGGCATCTTTTCCGAGGGCTTGTCGCCGGGCCAGGACAGCTTGACCGCCTCTTTGAAGGTCGACGGCTTGTCGTCAATGAAATTCAGGGCGCATTTGCCGTTTCGCAGGATGTTCTGGGCAGTATTGGAGGAGTTTCTGCAGCACAGCAGCATTGCATAGTAGTCCTTGCCTGCCACATAGTAAGGCTGCACCAGAGAATACGGACCCAGCGTGGTGCTGCCGTCCTCGCACAGCGTGCTGATGATCACCGTAGGCATCGGGAAAAACAGCGACGTCTGATAGAAATTGTCTACAATTCGCAAATTCTCAAAACTGCTCATAGCATACTCCTTTATAGACCCAATACGTAAAATGCCACCATCAAAACCGCGATCACCATCGCAGTATAGATTGCCGCAGGAATGGCGTTGATACGGATGATCTTTCCCTCCTTGCCGGTGGTGCCGGCAGTGGCGCTGGCAGCTACCACATTGTTAACGCAGATCATATTGCCGATACCGCCGCCAACTGTATTGGCCGCCACGATAATGGCGGTATTCAGTCCCAGATTGGTGGCCGCCTGCTCCTGCAGGTTGGCAAACAGTGTCACCGCCACCGTGTTGGAGCCGGAAATAAATGCACCCAGCACACCGATCACCGGCGAAATGGCAACATAGGGTCCCCTGCCCACCTTGGACAGTGCCTCTGCCATATAGTAGATCATGCTCTTCATATCGCCGGAGGCAACATCATTCGAGCCGGAATAGCGCAGGATCTGCACCATCGCCAGACCAAAGATCAGCGCAATTGCTGCGCCGCTGACCTGCTTAAAGGATGCCTTCCAAGCTGCGCCTACGTCCTTTGCCCGCATTTTGTGCAGCACAACGGTGATCAGCGCCACCAGAATGAACACCGTACCGGGTACATACGCCCATTTCAGGGTAAAGGCGGTATTTTCAACGCCGAAGATATCTCCGCTCTTAATGACGAAAATGCTGCCTGCCTGATTCAGCAGACCCTTGATGCCCAATGCGGGGATCCTGGTCGCAACCAGCAGCAGGGCGATGATCACATAGGGAATCCACGCCTTGATCAGCGACATTTTCGACTCCTTGGGCGGTGCAGGGGGATGGGATGCTTTCCAGCCCTCCTCCCACTGGGATTCCGGACCGAAATGCCAGGTCTTCTTGGGCGTCAGGAACTTAAATTTTGCTGCCGTCACTGTGATCACCAGCGCGATCAGCGCGCCAACCAGCGACGGGAACTCGAAGCCCACAAAAATATTGATCAGCACATAAGGCACAGCATAGCTTGCGCCTGCAAACAAGCAGAACGGCAGCGCCTGCAGGGCAGGCTTTGCGGATTTTTCCTTGCTGAAGAATTTGCAGATAATGGCGATGGCCATAAAGGGCAGGATCAGCATCACCACCGCGTGGGGGATGGCTGTCCACAGCGACATCTGACCGATGTAGTCTGCGCCCAGTGCATCCGAACCGCCAAGGCAGGTGATCGCCTGCTGCACCGGCGTGCCAATGGCGCCAAACGCCACGCAGGCGCTGTCGCAAATCAGCGCCGTCACCACCGCCGCCACCGGCGGGAAGCCTAAGCTGATCATCAGCGGCGCTGCCAATGCGGCAGGCGTACCAAAACCGGCAGCCGCTTCGATAAAGGAAACGAACAGAAAGCCGACGATCACCGCCTGCACTCTGGCATCGGCGCTGATGGATCGGAATCCATTATTGATGGCCACCATACCGCCGGACATTTTCAAGGTATTCATCACCAAAATCGCGCCGAAAATAATGATCAGCACTTCGATAGAATTGAAAAGACCCGCCACGGTATACGCCGTTAACCGCAGAACATCCATATCCCACACGAAGAAACCGATCACCGCCGTAATCAGCCAGGAAACGGGCATTGCGTACTTGGCGGGCCAATTACAGATCGCCATCACCACCACGCAAAATATTATCGGGATAAACGCCAGAAATGCGTACATATCATCACCTGCAAATTTAAGATACTTCCATCATACCATATCCGCAAAGAATTGCAAGTGGCTATCTGTGTATCGCCATTTCGACTCTTCTCCCCAATATTGACTTGTTAATTGATGGTATGTATAATGTAGCTATCCAAACCGATACATAAAGGAGTGCAGATTATGAAGAAATTCCTTGTTCTTTTTGTGCTTTTATCCGTGTTGCTTGGCTTGGTAGCCTGCGACCTCCCGTTCGTAGACAGCGGCACACCGCTGCCCACCGAACCCTCGACCGAAGCACCTACCGAGCCTCCCGTAAAAACAGTCCTGGAGTACACCCAGCAGACCGTAATTCCCACATGGTGCTACGATGACCAGGTCATTCCACACTACATTACATGTCCTGCGCTGACTGCGGATACTACGGATGCCCGCGCAATCAACAAAGAAATCAACGACCTCGCAACCGATTTGCTGGAAACGATTAAATCCGCAAAAGATGGAGAAAATACCATTTACCAGTTCGATTATGACTATACCAACTATAAGGGCATCGTGGCCTTATATGTTGAAGGCAGAATAACGGGATATGCAACAGAGTGGTGGAGCTCTTTTCGCGTGTACTATTTTGATACCAATTGCGGCAGACAGATGTCCTATGAGCAGTATCTGGAAGCATTGGGTATTACCAAAGAGCAAATAGATCAGCTCTATGCAGACGAGGTGACTACCGTGCACTGGATCGCCGCCGACACCAGCAGAACCTTCGTTCAGGTTACCGATGATTGGGGAGATTTATTGCGCACAGAAGATCCTATCCTCAATTAACAAAAGCCCCACCGGTTACCCGGTGGGGTTTCACATTAAGGAAACCTTAAAACACAGTTTCTGGAAATTATGCTAAGATAGTCCCATCAATGGGCAATCGCCCGGAAAGGCAGAGAGCATCCTATGAAAGAATTTTTCGCATGGCTGTTCAGCCAGAATAATTCCGACCTGCAGATCGGTCTGTTTGACAAGTGGCATTTTCTTTACCTTTTCATCGTCTTCGGCGGTACGCTGGCGCTGGCACTGCTCGGTCGTAAATTCCCCAAGCGAAAGACTGCCATTGAAAAGGTTATGGCGTATCTGACCGTAGGACTGTATGTCATCGACTTTTTCATTATGCCGCTTTCTGACAGCTACGACGGCATCAGTGCCTACAAGCTGCCCTTTAACATCTGCACCATTATGGCGGTTTTGGTGCCTTTTGTGCAGTTTAACCCCAAGTTCGCCAAGATCCGGCAGCCGGTGGTTACCCTTTCCATTGCCTCCAGTCTGATGTGGATGTGCTATCCCGGCACTGCGTTGGGCGGTCAGCCTCCGTTCTGCTACCTGATCTTCCAGACCTTTATGTACCACGGCTTCCTGTTCTGCTGGGGCGTGCTGAATCTTGCTTACGGCGATGTTACCTATCGGATGCGCAAGATCTGGAAGGAATTTGTGGGCATTTTGCTGATCCTCGTGTGGGCAGCCTTCGGCAATGCGGTGTACGACCGGGGCTACAACTGGTTCTTCATCGAGGAAAGCATCTTCCCCTTCCTGCCGGACAAGATTATGCCGGTGGCAGTGGTGGTTTCCGTATTCGGCGTCTGCCTTGTGATCTACGGCATCTACTTCGCCTTAAAAGCCATCTGCAAAAAGAAGCAAACGGTATGATCAAAACCCCGTCGGATAACCGACGGGGCTTTTCTTATTCGTAAATCTCGTAGGGATAGGCGCTTTCTATCTGAATCTGCAGCTCCATAATCTCTGCAAAGGTGTCGTTCCATTCTTCCGGCACATTATAAACGATCCTGTCCTCGCCGGTATTGTCGATGATGCAGTATTTATCCTGAAATACGGAAATGCTCACCGTCTCCTTGGCAAACAGCATATCCGCCGAGCACATATACAGATACACGCAGTAGTCCATCTTCAGCGTCGTCTCCGGGCGCACCGCGTAGGACTCCTGGGTGGTTAATACACGGTCGATGGCATCCATCTGCTCCTGGGTCAGCGTGTAGGTAATATCTTTATGGGTATCGTATTCATAGCAATGATACACACAGATCTCCGGCGCAAAACCGTTTTCGATACGCTCCAGCACGCTGTCATACACATCGGTGCGGCAGTAATATCCGCCGTTTTCGTCCGTAAAGACGTACACAAACAGCCCGTCATCGCTCATTTCATAGTAGTTGTCCTGAAATGTCGTCAGCAGCAGCGGCAGATCTTCTTCCACGATGTAGATCACTTTATAATCGTTGAAGTACGGATTCAGCTCCTCGCACTCCGGCAGAGGCGCAAACTCCGTGCCGTCGCCAAACAGCAGGTTTCCGTTATCCGTATACACCGCCCGGCTCGCACGCAGCTCGTCCAGCATATTGCAGCCGCAAAGGGAAAGGCAGACCGCAAAAACCGCCATCAGGCAAATGGCTCTTTTCACTTTTTTCATAGCTTTTCCCCCTTACTCCAGATTTAACTTCCTGGTGACGATCTTTCGGATCACCAAAAACTCCACTACTGCAAATACAGCCGAGAATACGATGCCGCTCCACATTGCAATATGGGCGGTGGTGTAGGGATTCTTGGCGATCCAGTTGGCAATCGACTCTGCAAGATCCGTTTCAACCAGTATCGCAAACATAATGGAAAACACCGTGGAAATGACCTGCGTCAAAAGATAGAATGCAAAATACGCACCCACCGATGCCAAAATGCGGGCCTTTCTAAACAGCTGTCCGATGGCGATAAAGGTACAGTACAGCAATATTCCCGAGAAGGATGCCACCAGCATCGCCAGCTCCAACTCCAGAAGGAGGGCAACCAGATGTCCACCCATCACTTCGTATAGCTTTTGCCAGATGTAGCGCAGCGCGATGCAGATCTCACGGAGCATATCCCCCGCTGTGATGATACAGCCGGACAGCAGGAGCACCGCCGTTGTGATCACGTCGATACAAACCGCAGTAATCACCTTAACGCCGATATGCTGACCGGGGGTTACCGGCAGGGTCAGGGTCAAATAGCCCTCGGATGTAAACAGATTCTTGTAAAAGCGGATAATGAACATCACAAAGGTAAACATCAATGCCGCCCATACGGATACGCCGTAAGTCAGGATCGCCGCCACATTGACAATGGCATAGGCAATACTGTCATTCTCGAAAATTTGGATCACTCTGCTTACCACTGCCAGACCAAGCACTATGGCATACACCAGCGGCATGATCCGCGCGTAATAGAGAAATTCGTGTTTAAACAGCTTCTTTACCATCTGAACACCTCCCGGAACAGTTCGTCCACACTCTTTTCGTGCTCCGCCCGGATCTCGTCCACCGTCTTTTGCAGCACAATGTCGCCGTTTTTCAGGAAGATAACCTCGTCCAGAATCTGCTCAATATCTGCTATGAGGTGGGTAGAGATCAGCACAGTAGCCTCCGGGTTATAGTTGTTGATGATCGTAGAGATCACATAATCCCGAGCGGCAGGATCTACGCCGGCAATGGGCTCATCCAGCACATAGAGTCTGGCATTCCGGCTCATAACCAGGATCAGGCAGACCTTTTCCTTGTTGCCCTTGGAAAGGGTCTTCAGCTTCCGCTCCGGCGCAATATCCAGCCGGGAGAGCATTTCATAGGCCACCTCCGGGCGGAAATCCTCATAAAAATCCGAAAAATAGGCAACGATCTGCTTGACTGTCATCCAGGAATTGAGATAGCTGTTATCCGGCAGGTATGCCACCAGCTTCTTCGACTCCACGCCAATGGGATTTCCTCCCACCAGAATTTCGCCGCCGGTGGGCATCAAAAGGCCGTTCAGCAGCTTGATCAATGTGGTTTTTCCCGATCCGTTAGGACCTAAAAGTCCCACGATCTTGCCGCTTTCCAGCGTAAAGTTGATCTTATTCAGGGCAATCAGGCTGCCGTACGTCTTATATAAATCTGTACAACGAACAATTTCGCTCATTCTTTCCACTCCTTTACATATTCCTTGACCGCCGCGGCATCCATGCCCAAAACGCGCATCGCCGCGAAATAATCGGCAGTCTTTTTCGCTAAAATATCGTTTAGAACCTCTTTTGCGTGGACAATATCCTCGCCCACAAACCAGCCGGAGCCGCGTACCGAATACAAAACGCCTTTGTCCTCCAGTTCCTCCAGAGATCGCTGGACGGTATTGGGATTGACCCCTGCCGCCACCGCAATTTCCCGCACAGACGGTATTTTCCCGTGGGGCGCGTACGTTCCGCACGCCACGCGAAGGCAAAGCTGTTCACATATCTGCGGACAAATCGGTCGATTCTTGTCGATGATCCAATTCATCAACGTCCCCCTTTCCACAACTGTACTATCTCACTAATACAATAATACACATTTTGCCATTTGTCAAGAAAAATCCCCGCCGGAAATCGGCGGGGATTTGCTTTTCTTATTCTGCGTCCTGCTTTTCAGCTTCTTCGATCTGCTTGCCGTATCGGCCATATCTGCCGTACTGACCGTACTTACCGTAGCTGCCGTACTTGCCGTAGCCCTGCGCGGTGGGGTCGACCTTGTTCAGGATGACACCCAGAATGGGGCAGGAGGTCTTTTCCAGCTGCTCCTTCACCCGCTGGGCGAAGCGGTAGCTGATGGCGTTGGCCTCGATGACCATAACCAGACCGTCGCAGGATTCTGCAATGATGGCGCTGTCGATAACATTGCCGATGGGAGGCGTGTCAACGATGACGTAATCATAGGTCTCTCTGAGTCGATCCAGCAGCGTCTTGAAGCTGCTCTCACCCAGCAATTCTGCAGGATTGGGAGGGAAGCCACCGGTCAGGATCATATCCAGATTCTCGTGATCCGTGGTGCAGATCAGCTCATCGTAGCTTGCCATACCGGACAGGTAATATGCCAGTCCTTCCTTGTCGCCCAGCAGATGGATCTTGCCCAGCAGCGTAGAATTACGCAGGTCGGCGTCAATCAGGATTACTTTCTTATGCGCCTCAGCCAGAGAAAGCGCCAGATTCAAGCTGACCGTGCTCTTGCCTTCGTTGGGGGTGCAGCTGGTGATGGCGATCACCTTTTTCTCCCGACCGCAGAAGAACAGATTCGTTCTCAGGGACTTGTAAGCTTCTTCAACAGGGAACGTTAACTTTTGGTATTTGATTCTGATATCAGACATTATTTGCGTCCCCCTCTCTTCTTTTTCGCATTGGGTTCATTGGTAGGCACGGTAGCCAGCACGTTCAGACCCAGATAGTGCTCTACATCATCGGTGTTCTTAATGGTATCGTTGGAGTAGTGCTGCAGCAGGACAATGCCGATCGCTAGCAGGCAACCCAGAGCGCCGCCCAGAATCACATTGTTGCGGGTATTGGGCGTGCTGGGAGAAGAGGGCAGGCTGGCTGTATCAATATCGTTAACCATTTGTACGTCCATAACTTCCTCGATCTTATCCGCAGAAACCTCACGGACCGCATCGGCTATTCTTTGCGCCATTACAGGATCCGGATCCTTTGCCACAATGGTAATGATACGGGTATTTTCTTCTGTTTCAACGGAGATCTTGCCCTGAATGCCGGTGGGATTCAGACCCTCCTGCTTCAGTCGCTCCTCCACCTTCTTTGCCACGTCGCGGCTCTTAATGATCCGGGCATAGTCGTTGGTCAGGTGGGTACTGATCTGGATATCCGTGGAGGACAGCTTGTCTTCATTCTGCTTGGACAAAACGACGATCGTAGTAGACGATTCATACTGCGGCGTGATAAACAGCTTTGTTCCCAGCAGGAATGCCGAACCCATTACCAATCCGCACAAGACGATGATCAGCCATCTTTTGATCAAGACATTAAAAACGTCTCTGGCTGTTACTTCCAATCTTCGCTCTTTGTTATTTTCCTTCATACCGTTTTCCTATGCTCCTCTCAACTATTTCCATTGGGTTTACAAGCATTATCTGATCGCGATAATCTGTTCCCATTAATTTCTCAATCACTGCGGCGCATTTGCCGATATTTACCTTGCGGTCCTTTGCATCGTGGGCATCGCTGCCGACAAAGTGGAGCAGATCCTGCCGCATCGCTTTTTTGCAGAACTGCTTGATGAAGAAGCCGTCCTCGCCAATAATGCTGCCGGCATCCATCTGAACATACACGCCCATATCCACCAATCTTTGCAGCTGCTCCAGATCCTTACGGATCGCCACACAGCGCTCCGCGTGGGCAATGATGGGCAAATAACCCTTGTTCATCACAGCGTGGCACCGTTCAAAAATAAACTTCTTTTCCGCGCTTTCCGAAAACTCCAAAAGCACAAAGTCCGTATCTCCCATCGTAAGGCAGCTGCCGTTTTTAAGCTGCTCTACAATATCCATGTGGACGTGGATCTCGCTGCCCAACCGCAGCCGCAGATCGGGAAGCTCCTGCGCTGCCCGGGCTTGCAGCTGTTCAAAATGCGCCTTGACCGTGTCCATCGGGCATTCGAACATATTCTTGCGGTAATGGGGCGTAAGATAAATCGTGCGCACCCCGTCATCATATTCCTGCCGCAGCAGAGCAAGCGACTGATCTATGCCCTCCGGTCCGTCGTCGACGCCGAAAAGCAGATGACAGTGCATATCAAAATATTCCGGCATACGCGCCTCCGGTTTGCATAGTAATGCATTTTATACATACTGTTACACAGTATAACACAAAATTTTCATTAATGCTAGATGTTTTTGTAAAAATTTTGTGCAAATATCTCCGCCCCTTGGAGAATTATCCAAGGGGCGGTGCTTTTTACAGTTCCAGTAAATTGGGATCAATGTATTCCACAGCAAATGTATTGGTCCAGAAGCCGGGCTTGATATATACTTTTGTGTAGACATTGGGGTTTTCCGGTGTAACGCAGACCTGCAGATCTTCGCATTTTCTGCTCATTCCCACAGCGCAGTGAACGGTGTATGTGCCGAACTTAGCGGGAATGCGCAGCAGCTCCTTGTTTCCGATGTGTCCAAAGGGCTCGCCGTTCAGGTACAGACCGAAGCCGCCGGCGACGCCGTAAGGAGAACCCTGACGGTAAACGTAAATGCTGCCCTCTTCCGCCAAGCCCATAGGGCGTTTGCATTCCGGGCAATCCTGCTCAATGGAATGGATATTGACTGCTTCGCCGCAGATCGGGCACTTAACTCTGATTTTTGCTGCCATTTGAAACCCTCCAAATTTATTAGGTGATACCTTATTTTACCATAAAGCACCGTTTTTCGTCAACCGGGAAATCACCCCTGCAAACATATTGCAATTTATCCCAAAATGTGTCATAATAAACTTCCAAACAACATTCAGGAGGGATTTTATGAGAAGAGATATCAGCTTTTATATTGAGGCAAAGCTTGATCAGGTGTATCAGGCCTATTTAAATGCCGCCGTGAATCCGCCCTTTGAGCGCACCTGCGACCAGGAGCCCTATCACACCATCTCCTTCGGTGTGAATTACTCCTTCAAATACAATATGAACGGCGGCAGATGCACCATCCATCTGATGCCCTATAATACCGGCACTGCGGTAAACTTCCGCTTCAGCATCGCCCAGGCTGCCGGCGCACGCTACGAAAAATATGCCCATGATCTGAACACGGCTATGCAGCGCTTCCTTCCGTTGGCGGTGCAGCATACCACGTTTAATATAGACGACTTCCTGCGCCCGGAAAACAAGCTCACACCGGCAACATTTTCCACCGGCGGCACCGTCGCGCCTGCTGCACCGGCAGCCGGATTCTGCACCAACTGCGGCAACGCTCTGTCCGCCGGCGTGCGGTTTTGCCCGCAATGCGGCACACCGGTAGCCGCACCGGCGAAAAAAGTCTGCCCCAACTGCCAAACCCAGGCAGCTCCCGAAGATGCCTTCTGCGCAAATTGCGGCACACGTCTGTAAAAACAATTCCCCACGGAGTGATCCGTGGGGATTCTCTCTGTATTTTTCTAAAAACATAGTGGGTTTCTGCCATTTATTCGTCAGCTGCCGCTTTGTTCTTCATAAAGCATCAGCAAATCGTATGCCGCAATGTTGACATCGTGTCGAACAAGGACCAATCTCCACCCCCAACCCCCGACAGTTTTCCGTCGGGGGTTTGTTTTGCTTTTCGCAGAGCTGTATATAAAAATCGCCACCCAATGACAGCACATCAATAGATTCATTGTAGGGGTCGATGCCTACATCGACCCGCGGGCGGATGCGGGCATCCGCCCCTGCAAGCTCGTCTGCAGAAATACGAATGTAGGGGACGGGTTTTCCGTCCCTCTGCCATTCCGACCGAACGATAGCGAGCGGAGGAATCTTCGCACTAAACACGTGCAGTAGATCCCTCGGCTGCGCTCGGGATGACAGCCGCGGTGGGAAGTTGACTGTAGGGACACCCGTCCTCGGGTGTCCGCGGGCGGGGAAACCCCGCCCCTACAAAAAATACCCGCGGAGCAATCCACGGGGATTTGATTCGCTTTATTAATCTAATTGCTTAGATTCTTTGATTATTAGCCAAATTATTGCCGTTGGCAATAGCGAAATTACTGCGTAGCGAAATTGTTGCTCCGCAACAGCTAAATTATATTCGCCCCAGCTGCCAGCGGGCAATTTCGCTGGCGATAGCCAATTTAGCTGGCGGAGCCAATTTAGCTCGCCGCAAGGCGAATATAGCTGTTTCAACAAAAAGCCGCCGCTGTTTCCAGCGGCGGACATTTTTTATTGAAACTTAACCCTTGATGGCAGATAAGTGGTTCCGGGCAAAAATGAGGGATGAATTGCGGTTTTGCCAAATTTCTTGACAAAAAGAATAGAATTGTGCTATATTGGTTTGCGACATCTTTGTCGCAAAGTGAGGTATAAATAATGGTAGTGTCCTTAGACAAAAAATGGAAAGAGTTTCTTTACGGCTCTTGTTTCTTTGGCCCCAATCTGCTGTTCATTCTTCTTGGCGCATATTTCACCGACGCGCTGAACCCCGCCGGATTGACAGCAAATATAGAAAGTTGGAGTATGGCCGGCTATGCTCTGATTATGCCCAGTATTTTCGGCTTGATCTGGATGATTGCCAAAGTCGTAGACGGTCTGGTGGATATTCCCCTGGCCTCTCTAACAGATAACCTCCGCACCCGCTGGGGTCGCCGCCGCCCAGTGTTGTTGGCAGCACTGATTCCTATGGGCGCCAGTTATCTTCTGGCGTGGACGCCCCTGGAATGGAAAGAAAATTCTACCGTGAACACCATTTGGGTTGGTGCAATGCTGCTGGTGTTCTTCGTTTCCTACACACTTTCTGTGATCACCTTCAACGGCAGTCTTTCCAGCGTATGCAAAGATGATGAGCAGCGGATGCGTGTGGGTAGTTACAAATCTTTCTGGGAGACCATCGGCTACTGCATCACTTATGCGCTGATTCCTGTGTTCATCAGCAAGGGTATAAACATCCACGTTCTGGTGATGTGCGCTTCCCCCATTTTGGTTACGATGTTCATTCCGATCTTCCTGATCAAAGAGGGAGAAAAATACGGTGAAGGAAAAGAGTATCTTCCCGATGCCAAAGTTCCTTTTAAGACCAGTCTCCGCCTGACCTTGAAGAATCGCCAGTTTCTTTACTGGCTGGTTCCCAATTCCTGTGCTTTTTTCGGTCTGCAGATGTTCCTGTCCTCCCAAAACACGCTAATCTCCGGTGTTATGAATATTGACGCCGGCTTGGGTGCGATTTTGAACACGTGTGCTTTTGCGCCTGTTCCCCTGATGCTGTGCCTGTACTATCGCTTGATCAAAAAGAAGGGTATTCGCTTTAGTTATCAGGTCTGCTTGCTGTGCTTTGCCGTAGCTATTTTGAATTTCTGCGTGGGCAGCGAATACCTTTTCCCCCATTCTGTTGCCGCACGAATGATTATTGGCTGCCTCGGCAGTTTGGTCGGCAGTATGGCCATTGGTGCATTCTTCTGCACCCCCTACATTATTCCCGCCCAGATTGCGGCAATGGAATTCAAACTCACCGGCAAAGATCATACCGGTATGTACTTTGCCGTCCAGTCACTGTGCGCTTCCGTAGTGGGTGCGGTTTCTACCGGTCTGGTTTATGAATATGTGAAAAATCTCCAGACGCCTAAGATCGTCAACGGTGTGCCGGTAGCCGGAGAAACATGGAAAGTTGGTGTTTCCTTGGTGCCGGTAATTGTTACAGCATTATGTATTTTGGGCTTTTTTGTTTGCTTCAAAATGCCTAAACGTTACACAGCAGAAATCATTCAGGAAGCATTGGACAAGGAAGTGCTTGAAAAGCACAAGGCGCAATGATATACTGTTCCTGAGGTGAGGCTATGAGCATTCGTGGAGATCTGTCCCGCAAGAGAATTTTGAAAGCCGCCCGGGAATTATTTAGTACAAAGGGCTTTTCTGCCGTAACAATGCAGGACATCTGCGTCCGCGCAGAGCTTTCCAGGGGAGGGCTTTACCGCCACTATAGCTCTACTGCAGAGATCTTTGCTTCTATCATTCGGGAAGATCAGGCAGCTGCCCTTGCTATGCTGGATGATGCAAAAAACAGGGATATTGCTCCGGATCTTATTCTCTCACATTTTCTCCGGGGCCGTATGCAGCAGCTTATGGATCACGGCACCACTGTCGACAACGCTGCTGCGGAATACGCCGCCAGCAGTCCTGCCGGAAAAGCTCTGCTGGCAGAGCGGGCTCACACTTCTTTGGAAATCTTAACCGAGCTCTTGCAAATTGGCGTTTCTCGCGGTGTTTTTCACTGCGATGGCTGCCGGGAAATGGCTGTGCATATTATCTGCTGTTTGGAAGGCATAGGTAAGCATAATGCGTTGATCCCCTTGACAGAAGCAGATGTGGAAGCGCAGACCTCTTTGATCTGTAATATGTTGAAAGCATAAAAACTGCAAACTCGCCACCCGGTTGGGTGGCGAGTTTATTGCTGGCTATTAGCCCCTATTGTAATACAACATTTAGGTAACGTCCGCGTCCCGATGCATAGTAATAATATAATTCTCCGTTCTGCATAACAAGATCTTCGCAAATGTATTCGTGTATAACTCTACCATCGTGGCTTTTGGCACAGAGTTCAACCTTTTCCTTGTCCACGATGGTCGCAGTAAAATATGCCAAAGCATAGCCATCTTCCTTCTGTTTGCATTCTAAAATTTCGTTATAAACCGAAAGGCTGATTTTTTGCTGCTTTTCCACGTCGTTGACTGTATATATTATGTAATAATCATAATTTTCTTTGTTGTTATAGGTTTGTTTCGCGTTTTCCGCTTCTTCTTCCAGACACCATACTTTACCACTGTAATCAGCAAAAAGTATTTTGTCATCGGGTGAACCCTTTGGCTTATAAACCGTGGATTCGTCAGGATCAAAGGAAAACCATTTGAAACCGCTTTGGATTTTCTCCTCTTTGACAAGCGGAACCAAAACCTCAAAATTATCAGACCTATACATATAATTATAGTGTCTCCCATCGCCGATAAGATTGGTTAGGTCGTCGGTTATGTCTACATATTTGTTGTCATGATAGATGAAAGTTTCAGGTTCTGTATCTTCGACTAAGGCATAGTCCTTTGTTTTAAGTTCGCTTCTATACTTTGTTGCTTCAACATTTGCATCAACAGTTGTTACAACTGCTATAAAGTCACCGGGAAGGGAAAGAGCCCCTAACACGATTAAAATCACAATGGGTAATATGATTATTTTGCCAACTTTCTTTTTCTTAACCTTTCTAACAATAATATAAATTGCCATTATATTGGCGGTAATTACCATTAGCACTTTATCCAACAAATACAAAATTATAAGTATTCCGAGAAGTAAAATCAGACCCATAATATCCCCCAAAGAAGCTATTCTCTTTTTTTTAAAGTTATTTTTTGTATTGTACCACAGCAAAAACGGTATGGCAACAAAAATCCCCGCCGATTTCTCGGCGGGGTTTGGTTATTTGTTGCGGAAATCACTTTGCATAAAGGGCAACAAGCGCAAACGCAAACAATTTAGTCAAATTTGATAGTATCCGTAGGCAAGAAATATGTTGCGCCTTCGTTTTTATGATAATGGCGCACAATGCCATTTTTTATAGACAACGAGCCGTACATTGTGGATTTAATTTTATTAATAAATTTACCGTTATAATCGTAAATATAGCCTGTAGTTCCAGCGCTCCAAATCTCAATCATAACGTAGTCTTTATCAATCTCAAAGGATGAATTGTAGGTATCAAAATCAAGTTTTATAGGCTCGAATTTGTACCCATCTGTATTTTTTACAGAAAAATATGACGTACCAGCAGAATTTTCTATTATAACCGGCTCATATCCATTAGGATATTTCGCATCAAAATAACAGTTATAGTCTTTCTCCGAAATCTTCGCCGTTGTTTTTCTGTCCCACAGTTCATCGTCGATCCAAAAATACTCATCATTTATAACAGCGCTTTCAGAATGTTTGAGGATTGATCCGGAACCATTTCCAACAAAGAATTTTTCTACATTTCCGTTCGTATCGACAGAATAGTAGTGCGTTTCGTGCGAATAAATATTTTCCCAAATAATCTTTCCATTATAAAACTTAAAATCTGTTTCTTCGGGGGCGGTTAAACCAACCTCCAAATCAACAAGATATGTTTTATTATTTGACAGATTATACAGACTCAACTTTTCGATGTAATTATAGGCGGCAAATATATCATCTCCGATATACGCAATGCTTCTCTTCAGCTTCGTTTCGGACCATTTTGTGGAGGTTTTTAGTATCGGATGTTCGCTAGACAGAGGCGATGCCCATTTCCCGTCCAACCCTAATATTCCAATACTATATGTTACGCTGTCGTAGGTTTCTTCTACCTTGTAGGCAGGTAAATAGTCATCTTCAAAAGAAGGAATAACATACTCGTACCACAAAACGTCACTCTGTCTTTCCGGCATAGAAAAACCATCAACACCTAAAGTTGACTCAGTAAACAAAAGTTTTCCCGTTTTATCAACGACACCCAACTCATCGCCTAAATCAACCATAATGTAGCCACTGGGAGAGGGCTTCGCATAGGGCTCTCCCTCTTCCAATGAGCCCAACACATTTCCGAGACCATCTGTGCAATAATACACATTGTCGTGGTAAACTACTGCATATCCTTTCGGAGATTCAGCAATATATTTTGCTTCATTTATGAGTTCTTGTGGGAGCATTACTACGTTGTTGTTTTCAGATTCGTTATCCTCTGCAGAATTATTTGTGGATTCCTCTGCAGAATTGTTTGTGGATTCCTCTGTAGAATCATTCTTTTGGGAGGAGCTTACAGATTCATCATTACCACATGCCGCAAAAGAAAAAATAACACTAATTACCAGCATCAACAAAATAATTCTTTTCATTCACAACACCTCTCAACAAAGTTTTTCTTGTTCTATCATTTCTATAATTAAACGGTAAGAGAAATATGCTTAGACAAATACCTATTATCCCAAAAACAAAGTCGTTTGAAAAAGTTCGAAAAAAGAGATTTTCCCAAGTTTTAATAACCATCCAAAATTGCAATTGAGAGATCCGTTTCCGCAAAATCCCGTGGATTTCTCCACGGGATTTTGTTCATTTAATTAGCCCTTGATTGCAGCCTGTCCTGCTATCAGCAAAAGGGGGAAATTACCCCCTTACTTACTGTTTAAGAAATTTTGCTCAAATCTATCCACATAGCGGGACGAATTGCAAAACTTGCAGTCGAACCAAAACCGCTTTCTGAACCAACAAATAGTGCGTCAGGCGAACGCAATCCCCACCACGTATTTCCGTTATCACCAACATAGGCACCTTTTGATTTTGCATAATCTGTTGCTTTGGTATATCTATCTGGATGATTACCAAAGTATTCAAGAACCTCAGGTGCACTTAACAGAAATACATAATCAGTGGTAGATGCTTCATTATTTGTGATTTTAAAATCATATTTATTTGTGAAATGTCCTTTTGTGAAGTCTCCTTCGGGATTTTGGTTCTCCGTAGCACAAATTACTTTCCTTTGGACTTCAGAAAACGATGTTTCAAGAAATTTAGAATTTAACCACGAACGTACTGGTGTGTTTTTCCAAGAAACATCCCAACCATAATTTTGATAATCTAAAGCATATCTACTTACAAGCAAAACTTTATTGTGCTGCATAGCAATAGGTATCCATTCAATATCCTCTTTCTTGTTTGAATTGTTGTCTTGTTCATAGATGCCAAATGTAACATATTTGTTTTCTATAACAGTAAAGCCAAAATCTTTCAAATATGTAGTTCTTGCCTTTACCGCTTGTTCTTGCGAATCCTTGTAGTCGCCCAAAGATGCAAACAAACTTGCTGCTTCTTCAAATTGTTCTTCTTTTAGCAAGGTAATAGCCTTGTTATACTTTGTGATAGGAATAATGACAGTTATTAACAAAACAACAACAGATGTTACAATGCATATAGCAGCCATTGTAATACCAACAATCTTTCTCTTTTTCTTTGCTTGCTTCTCTGCTTCTTCGCATTGTATTTCACGCTCTTTTTGTTCCCTTTCTTCCTGCATACGAAGTTCTTCTACTTTTTGTTTGCAGAAAGCAATCTTCTCATCTGTGTCTTTCCATCCAGCAATACTTTCTAAAAGTTGAATTGCACACTTATAATCTGCAATATTTTTACCAACCATTTTAGATTTTGCTTCGGAAAAAATATTATTCTTTCTTATTTCCTCTGCTTTTGCATTAATGATATCAATGTATTCAATAAGTTCGTTTCTTAACTTATCATCTGCATATCTGATTATCTTAACGTAATTCGGATTGCTTTCAAATGATTTATCAAGATTTCGCAAATATTCTTGTTTCTTTATATGTAACTCCGCCATCAATTTGCCAAGATACGCTTTGGCACATTCGGGGTCAATGTCAAGGACCTTTTCGCAATATTCGTTAGCAGAAACCCAATCGCCATCTTCAAGGAAAATGAATGCTCTTTTCAAGAGTGGCTCCGTAGTCGTATTGTTTACAACATTAACGACGGGGGTAGATTTAGAGTTTTCTCGTGATACCACTTTCTTGATGCCTCTAATAACATCATTAATGAAACCTATTTTGCCCATATCCTGTGCTTGCAAGTGTGCAAACTCGTCAGGAAGGTCATAAGCGTCCATATTCTTATAACAAGGGATAAGAAGTTTTGAACGGTCTTTTTTCATTATTTTCAAATATCGTGACCATTCATTTTTAACCCAGACAGCATTAAAGTATTCAGGCTTTGTGCCAATAGCAAGCATAACTTTTGCACTATTTAGGGCTGCAAAAATACAAGGTTCATAAGCAGAACCTAATTTATCTTCAAGTGTGATTGCTGCATAGAAAACTTTAAAACCTTCCTGCGTCAACTGATAGTAAATATCGTTGGCAATAACACTATCCTGTGTTCTGCTACCAGTATTGTCAGTTTCTTTATAGCAAATAAACACATCATAGGGTTCTTCTTTTGAAGAGAGTTCGATGATTTCTTTTTGTATGCGGTCAATTTCTTTTGCTTCTTGCTCATAAATATTTCTTTGAGAACCATCTGCATATTTAATAGCGGACTTATAATCATCGTCCGCTATTATAGAATCATAAGAAGCACGATGACAAGTAGGTATTCTTTTAAAGGTAGCAGGGTCTTCGACATATTCAATACCGTACTTACAAAGAATTAGTCCCCAATATGCCTCTGCCTGATTTCCATCCACTTGCAAAATCTTTTCGTACAATTGCTCTGCCTTATCGAATTCGGATTTAATTCGCAAAGTATTTGCACGGTTATAAAGGCCCTGCAAGTTTTCGTCCTTTGCAGTTGGGATTGTTTGTTTTGTTCCACAATATTCACATATCCCTACACTCGAACCTTCTGCAACTTCCAAGTTACCACCGCACATTTTACACTTAAATATTGCCATTTTACTTACCTCTTTACTTTCACTGAGTAATCCGAATCGGATAAAACCATTTGAGCAATTTTTACTTTATTCCGTTTGCATGCCTCTAATATCTTTTTTTGGATTGCACTTTCGTTTTTGGTAAAATTAGCCCCTAAATATATATTTGTTATTTTTACAGACATAAACCATTTGCCATCCTCAAAAATCAAACCCGACTCATCGCTTTTATCAAAAACAATTCGATATTCCTTTTCATAAAGCCACTTTTTGTCTTTAATCATAGCAATCTTTTTGTTATTGCTCAAAGAGGAAAAATCTTTGTCTACGCTCTTTTTGGAAGATTTTGTGCTAAGAGAAATCAGTTTGTCTATGTCGCTATCTTCATATACTCGTTTGGTTGAATAACATATAGGATATACCAAGTAATTTGGCACCTGAACTGTCAAACAAACGCCTTTATGGGAATCTGTATAATGAGACCAAATAAGTTTATTTCGATAACTATTAGTTAGTGATAAAATATGTAAGCCTTTAATGTGTCTTGTGGTCTTAGCGCTTTTATCCGTAACCGTGATTTCAAATGGGTCATTGAAATTTGTTCCATCACTAAGAAACAATCTATGATTATCCAAAATATCAACAACTCGGTTTAATGAAACATATTTATATAGAGTTGTCCATTGCGTAGACATTAAAATTCCTCGTTCTTTTAGCGATAATTGCTAGTTTTTGTAATTATTATATCACAAGAAGAAATTGCTTTCAATATGATATGTAAAATCACCCTGCCGAGTCATCGGCAGGGTGATCAGTATTGCTTTATAAATCTAATTACTTAGATTCTTTGATGGCAGCCTGAGCAGCAGCCAGGCGGGCGATGGGCACACGGAAGGGGCTGCAGGACACATAGTCCAGGCCGATCTTGTGGCAGAACTCGACGGACATGGGGTCGCCGCCGTGCTCGCCGCAGATACCGTAGTGCAGCTTGTTGCCGGTGGCCTTAGCCTTGGAAACAGCCAGCTCCATCAGCATACCAACGCCGGTCTGATCCAGCTTGGCAAAGGGATCGTTCTCGTAGATCTTGGCATCATAGTAGGCGTTCAGGAACTTGCCTGCATCGTCACGGGAGAAGCCGAAGGTCATGTGGGTCAGGTCGTTGGTGCCGAAGCAGAACAACTCAGCCTCCTGTGCAACCTCGCCTGCAGTCAGGCAGGCGCGGGGGATCTCGATCATGGTACCGACCTCATACTTCAGGTCCATGCCGGAAGCAGCGATCTCAGCGTTAGCAGTCTCGACCACAACAGCCTTGACATACTTCAGCTCCTTGACCTCGCCAACCAGGGGGATCATGATCTCGGGAACGATGTTCCACTCGGGATGACGGCTCTTAACAGCCAGAGCAGCACGGATGACAGCGCTGGTCTGCATCTTGGCGATTTCGGGGTAGGTGACGGACAGACGGCAGCCACGGTGACCCATCATGGGGTTGAACTCATGCAGGGAGTCGATGATAGCCTTGATCTGCTCGACAGTCTTGCCCTGGGTGTTGGCCAGCAGAGCGATGTCTTCCTCGGTGGTGGGAACGAACTCA
>JAZNNE010000060.1:0-3820 GCA_045580125.1 Faecousia sp.
AACGTTTTGCTGACGGATTGGGAGCTTTCCCAGTATTATTTTGCAGACCGTCCGGATACGATCACATTTTCTGTTAAGCTTCCCAGCAATGCAAAGCATATTTCGGTGGTTGCTGAAGATGTATGGGGACATCAGAGCGAAGCGCTTACGGCAGGTATATAGCACAATGAGACCCTGCTCGCTGAGAAAGCTGCAGTCGTTAATGTTATGCTGCAGATGTACGGAAGCATGCAGGAAAAGATGAACGAATCACTGCGAACCCTTAATAAAACAAGCCGCGGAGTACAGCTGTGCTCCGCGGCTGTATTTATGCTGCGACAGCAGCTGTCGAAAAGAAGGAAAAAACGCCGCTGACTCGTGGTTGTTCCCTTGACAAACGGGCTAAAAAAGGTTATTCTTTAAGGGTGTTGTTTTTATGATGACAGGCGCAAAAAACACCGGATATTTATATATTGGAAAAGGAGAAATAGCTGTGCGTAAAAGTGGCGTTCTAATGCACATAACCTCGCTCCCCGGCGACTTTGGCGTGGGAACGATGGGCAAGACTGCTTTTGAATTTGTAGACTTTCTGAAGCAGGCCGGTCAGCAGTTTTGGCAGATCCTGCCGCTGACACCTACGGGCTACGGCGATTCTCCCTACCAGTCCTGCTCTACCTATGCCGGCAATCCATATCTGATCGATCTGCAGCTGCTGATCGACAAAGGACTGCTGACTCCGGACGAGGTGGCCGCTTACCATTGGGGCGACCGCGGGGATAAGGTAGATTTCGGTGCTTTGTATCAAAGCCGCAGCAAGGTTATGGAAATCGCCTACAGCCGATTTACCGATCACGACGCGCTGGATGCTTTCTGCAGAAAGCACAGCAGCTGGCTGCCGGATTTTGCGCTGTTTATGGCACTCAAGAGCAAATTTCAGGGTGCACCTTGGTACACTTGGGAAGATAGCCTGAAATTCCGCCAGCCCGAAGCCATCTGGGCAGCACGGCAGGAGCTGAAGGAGCTGATCCGCTTCTACAGCTTCCAGCAGTATCTGTTCTACACCCAGTGGGAGGCTCTGCGCAGCTATGCCCACGAAAACGGCGTGCAGATCATCGGCGATGTGCCCATTTACGTGCCCTATGATTCGGCGGATGTGTGGAGTAGCCCCGAATATTTCCAGCTGGACGAAACCCTGACACCCACTGCAGTGGCCGGCTGCCCGCCGGATGCCTTCAGTGAGGACGGTCAGCTGTGGGGCAACCCTTTGTACCGCTGGGATGTAATGGAAGAAGACGGCTTCAGCTGGTGGCTGCGGCGTTTGGCAGCAGCAGGGGAGCTGTACGATGTGGTTCGTATCGACCATTTCCGCGGCTTGGAGGCCTATTGGTCTGTTCCCCACGGCGATACCACTGCCCGTGGCGGCAAGTGGATCAAAGGTCCGGAAATGAAGTTTATCAATGCTGTCAAGGCGGGTCTGCCGCAGCTGAATATGATCGCGGAGGATCTGGGCTTCCTGACCCAGGAGGTTTTGGACCTGCGGGATGCATCGGGCTTCCCCGGTATGAAGATCTTGGGCTTTGCCTTCGACTCCCGCGAGCCTTCGGAGTATCTGCCCCACACATACCCGCAGAACTGCGTTTGCTACACCGGCACCCACGACAATATGACCACTCGCCAGTGGTTTGAAACTGCATCTGCGGACGCAGTTGCCTATGCTGTCGAATATATGCACCTGACCGAGGACGAAGGCTTCGTATGGGGTGCGATCCGCACTGCGATGGCCAGCGTAGCAGAACTGTGCATCATCCCTATGCAGGATCTTCTGGAGCTGGGCGGTGAAGCGCGGATGAATTTCCCCGGCACCCAAACCGATGCCAACTGGACTTGGCGCAGTGATCGCCGGTGTGTAGCTCCCGAGCTGGCAAAGCGGCTGTATGCGATGACAAAGCTGTATGGTCGCCTGGAAAACGGGAAATGATTTGTATAAAATCTCTTAGCGAGAATGGAGAATAACTATGAGTTTGAATTGCGTGAACATTTTACAGTGGACGGAAGCCCAGCTGAAGTACACCTATGATATCTCTTTGCAGGAGGCAACCCCTCAGCAGCTGCACGAGGCACTGAGCCGCTCTGTGATGATGGCGATCTCCGACAAGTGGAACCGTGCAAAGCACACCCGTCAGCATAATCGCAAGGCCTACTACATTTCTGCCGAGTATCTGATCGGTCGTTTGGTGTATTCCAATCTGTACAATCTGGGCGTTCTGGACGAGATGAAGCAGGTATTTGCCGAAAAGGGCGTGGATCTGGCTGTTCTGGAGGATGTGGAAGATGCTGCTCTGGGCAACGGCGGTCTGGGTCGTCTGGCAGCTTGCTTCCTGGATTCTGCTGCCAGCTGCAACATCCCGCTGTCCGGCTACGGTCTGCGGTATCGCTTCGGCCTGTTCAAGCAGAAGTTTGACGAAAACGGCAATCAGCTGGAAACCGCCGACGATTGGACAAAGTTTGGCGATCCCTGGTCCTACCGCCGCTATAATCACACCGTAAAGGTCAAGTTCCCCGACCATACCGTTCTGGCTGTGCCTTACGACGTGCCCGTCATCGGCTACGGCACAGACAATATTAATACATTGCGTCTGTGGCAGTGTGAGGCAGAGGAAGAACTGGACTTTAACGCCTTTAACGATCAGGATTACCTGCGTGCGCTGGCGCAGAAGAACAAGGCGGAGGACATTACCCGCGTTCTGTACCCCAACGATTCCACTTGGGAGGGCAAGCGCCTGCGTATCAAGCAGCAGTACGTGCTGTCTTCTGCTTCCCTGCAGGATATGCTGCGGGTCTACAAGACCATGCACGGTACCGACCTGAGCCATTTTGCCGACTACTATGCTGTTCAGCTCAACGACACCCACCCCGCAATGTCCATTCCGGAGCTGATCCGTCTGCTGATGGCAGAAGGTATGGACTTTGAACAGAGCTTCCAGATCGCACAGAAGACCTTCTCCTACACCAACCACACCGTTATGGGTGAGGCGCTGGAGAAGTGGAATCTGGATCTGCTGCGCAGCGTAGTGCCGGAGATCGTGGATATTATCCTGCGCATTGACGAAAGACTGCGCAGCGAGCACCCCGATCTGTTCATCGTGCGGGACAACACCGCCCATATGGCAAACCTGTCTGTTTATGTCGGCACTTACGTCAATGGCGTCGCCGAGATCCACAGCCAGATCCTGAAGGACGATGTGTTCCATCAGTGGTATGAGGCGTTCCCTGAGCGCTTCCAGAACAAGACCAACGGCGTTACACCCCGCCGCTGGATGGGTCTGTGCAACCCCGAGCTGACCCAGATGATCAAGTACCGCATCGGTGCGGATTTCCTGAAGGATCTGGATCGCCTGAGCAAGCTCAAGACTATGATCGACGACGATATGGTCCGCCAGTTCAACACCATCAAGTTCCAGAAGAAGGAGCAGCTGTGCAAGGTCATCGCCAAGAACGAGGGCGTGCAGCTGGATCCCAGCTTTATGTTCGATGTTCAGGTCAAGCGCCTGCACGAGTATAAGCGTCAGCTGATGAATATTATCAGCGTGGTGGATATCTACTTCCGCCTGAAGGACGGCGAGCTGCCCGACTTCCAGCCCACGGCATATATCTTCGGTGCAAAGTCCGCGCCCGGTTATGCCCGCGCCAAGGCGATCATCCGCTATATCAACCGCGTTGCCAAGATGATCAACAACGATCCTGCAGTTGCCGACAAGCTGAAGGTGGTATTTGTCCAGAACTACAACTGCTCCTATGCCGAGCATATCATCCCCGCAGCCGACGTGTCCGAGCAGATCTC
>JAZNNE010000061.1:0-6667 GCA_045580125.1 Faecousia sp.
TCTACCATTCCATCACACCGGCAGGTGCTCCAATAGTATATTACACTTCTTTGGAAAAAGCAAGTATAAAATTTAAGCTGGTTAGCTTTTCTCCTTACTATCTCGCGCCTGCCAATTACATTTTCTCAAAGCCCACCAGCAGTCCGCCCTTTTCGGCATAATAGCTGCATAGTCCTCTTAGCTCACTGACAGTTACCTCTGTCTCGGGAATCCGCTGCTGAAGCATCTGCATCAGTTTTTGCGCCGCAGACTCGTTGCAGCAATGGGCAATGCGGACTTTTCCTTCCCTGAGACCGGATTCTTTCAGATTCTTCACAAGTATTTCCAGTGATTTTGCCTCACCGCGGCACTTATTTGTAGGCTCCAGTGTGCCCTGATCACTGGCTTTTCCCACGACCCGGATCCCCAGTATGCCGGTGATCTTCGCCACAGCCGGCGAAACTCTTCCGTTGGCAGCAAAATTCTTCAGCGACTCCAGCATAAACACCAGACCCGTTTTTTGCTTGTATTTTTCAATTTCCTCACTGATCTGTTCAAAGGAAAGTCCCTGGGCGATGTATTCCTCCAGCCTTTCAATGATCAGCACCAGCTCCGGACCTGCAGACAGGGAATCAATGACGCATACGCGCCGCCCCTTATGTTCTGCTTCATACACCTGCTTTGCAATGCAGGCGCTGTTATAGCTGCCGGACAAACCGCTGGTAATGGTAACGCAATAAACCTCATCTGCATCTCCAAAAGCAGCCACCCAATCAGCAGGATTGGGACAGGAGGTCTTGGACTTTCCCTTGTAGGAATCAAACCACTTCACCATACCGCCAACATCCAGCACGGCATCGTCTACGAACTCTCTTTCATTCGTTATGATCTTCAGCGGTGCTGCCGCAAAGGCTATCTGCTTTCTTTCCAAAATATTTGCCGAAGAATCGGCTGCGATTTTCACATTTCTCATAGGTATGATACCGCCTTTCCTTGTTCCTCCGCATTATATCATCCCGGACACAGAACACCTATCCTCTGCTGATATTTTCACTCTCCTGTCAGTAGAATCCGCCCTCTACTGACAATTTACGCCAAAAGTTTAAGAATTGTTAAAGACTGTTTAAGAGATTCTTAACTGCATTGACTTAGTCCGCCGCTTTCGCTAGGATAGAGCTGTAAATTTTTTCAAGAGAAAGAAGGGCGCGATATGATTATTGCGATGTTCAACGGCTGGTATTTCTTCTGGCTTGCGCTGTGCGCAGCTGTTACAGCAGGTCTGTATTTCCTGCTGCGTAACCGTACCACCCGCACTCAGAAAATCGTTCTGTTCAGTTTGCTGGCGCTGGGCTTGCTTTTGCACTTTTTGAAGGTGTACATCCCGCCCTACAGTGTCGATGAAGCCAGAATGCTTCGCGACAGCTGGTTTGTTAACATCTGCGGTGCGAACATTGCGCTGTTCCCCTTCTTCTTCCTGAGCAAGAACGAAAAGGTCAAGGACTATATGTTCTACATTGGTATCATCAGCGGTCTTTTAGCGCTGTTTTACCCCGAAGAACCCATCGCCAAGACAGACCAGGCTGCCGAGCAGCTGGACATCATCCGCTTCTACTACCATCACTGGATGGTCTTTGCTGTTCCATTCCTGATGGTCTGCTTCGGTCTGCACAAGCCCAGCTACAAGCACATCCTCAGAGCCCCCACCGGTCTGTTGCTTGTCATGCTGTTTATTATGCTCAATCAGGTGTTCCAGTGGGAGCTGGGCTTCTTTGAGCTGTGGAACGAAGACAATTTCCTGGCAATCCACTTTAAGAACACCTCTTACATCTGGGGTCCCGGTGAAAACGACGCCATCGGCAATTTCCTCGCCACATTTACGCCCAATTTCTTTAAGACAGTACCCGTTGGCGCATATGCCGGTCAGGCAAAATACTGGCCCTGGTTCTGGATCATCTGCCCTGCTTATGTTCTGGTTACCCCGCTGTCTTTCATCATCGCCGCCATCGCCGACCGCAAGCGCCTGAAAGCTGACATCAAAAAGCTGTTTGGCAAAAAGCAGACAGCAACCATTGAATAAAGCACTTCAAAGACCACGCCGTCCGGCGTGGTTTTTTGACAGAAATCCGTTGCGTTCTGCATAAGAATGTGCTATAGTGTACATATACAAAGTGAATGAATGTATAATTTCTGTTTACAGGAGGTTTTATATGAACATCAATTACATCCACCCTGCTGATCAGCTGGTTATGTTTATGCAGCGCATCTATGACAAGGGTATGACCACCACCTCCGGCGGCAACCTGTCCATCATTGACGATGACGGCAACATCTGGATCACTCCCGCCGGTGTAGACAAGGGCACTCTGACCCGGGGCGATATCGTTTGCGTCAAGCCCGACGGTACCTGCGTCGGTCCTCACAAGCCCTCTTCTGAGCTTCCCTTCCACGCAGCGGTATACAAAATGCGTCCCGACCTGCGGGCTGTGCTGCACGCCCATCCTCCCGCGCTGGTATCCTTCTCCATCGTTCGCCAGCTGCCGGATCTGGATCTGCTGCCCTCCGTACAAAAGGTCTGCCGTGATCTGCGGATCGCTACCTATGCCGTTCCCGGCAGCGATCAGCTGGGCGAAAATATCGGCAAGTGCTTTGCCCAGGGCAGCGACATCGTCATTCTGGAAAACCACGGCGTATGCATCGGCGCGGAAACTATGTTTGCCGCATTCCAGAAGTTTGAAACACTGGATTATACTGCCAATCTGGAAATTTTGGCAAAGCGCATCGGTCAGGTCAAGACTCTGCCCCGGGAAGCCCTGCGGGTAGCCGAGACCACCACCCATCTGAAAATGGACGACTTCATCCCCAACAGCCACACCTCTGAGGAGCTGGCTGCCCGCCGGGATATGATCACCCTGATCCGTCGCAGCTACCGGCAGGGTCTGTTCACCGCCACCCACGGCACCTACTCTGTCCGGCTGTCTGACGGCAGCTTCCTGATCACCCCCTTTGGTATGGATCGCGCCTATCTGGAAGAGGAGCACTTGGTCCGTGTTAAGGGCGGTATGAAGGAACTGGGCAAAACCCCCTCCCGTGCAGTGGGTCTGCATCAGGATATTTACGATGCCAATCCCAATATCCGCGCCGTATTGCTTGCCCATCCGGTGCACGCCATGGCCTTTGCAGTTACCGATGCCAAATTTGACCCCCGCACCATTCCCGAAAGCTATATCCTGCTGCGGGATATCAAGCGGATCCCCTACGGTGAGATCTACACCCACCAAAAGGAGACCGCCAAGGTCTTTACCGATTCCTGCCCGGCAATTATGGTAGAGAACGACTGCGTTGTTGTTACCGGCGAAAACCTGCTGAAGGCCTTTGACCGTCTGGAGGTTATGGAGTCCACCGCACACTCCATCATCAACTCCACCGCCATCGGCGACATCGTCCACATCACTCAGGAGGAAGTGGAAGACCTGAAGGTCGCCTTCAACCTGAAGGACTAAAATCTGGCCCCCTTGTGCAAAGGGGGCTGGCTTTTTGTGAAACAAAAAGACTGGGGGATTGTAACAACCCCCCGTCAAAAGTCGAAGATTTTTGACACCTCCCCTTGCGCAGGGGAGGCTTTCTCTCATGCAAAAGCCCGCTGCCAATGGCAGCTCTCTTTCTTTATTTCATTTAGCCGTCGACGGTAACTGTGCCGTCTTCTTCCACGGTGATGGTCATACCGTGCTGGACGTAGTTTAAGAATTCCTCACCCAAGCTGTCGATAACCGGCATCTGCACATCCGGCAGCCATACGGATGCCAGAATGGAGCCGGCAGCCGCCAGAGAGTCGATGGGGTTGGAAAACAGCATGCAAGCCGGCTGACGCTGCATGGCGCAGGCGCAGTAGATCACCAGGCCGCCGGTGGTAGAGCCAATGGTCTGGGGCAGGCACAAAGCCTTGCCCGCCAGCTCCTTGCCGTGCAGATCGGGATTATTCTGATCGCCGCAGGTAGCCTTTTTGTCGCCAAACTGCAGCGCGCCCTGCAAGGATGCCAGCGTATTGAAGCCGCCGTGAGAAACGACTGCCTCAGCGGTAACGGTACCGGGTGCGATCACGCGACCTTGAAACTTTTTCATATCAGCAGCCTCCCTTCGTGATCTTGGCAAGAATTTCTTCTTCCGTATAGTAGCGGGCGGTGGTATAAGTACGCAGCTTGTTGGAGGAGGTCATCACCGGCATCGCCTTGCACAGCGGATTATTCATATACATCAGCGGGCAGATGTAGGAAAGAATAACGCCGGTGGCCTTCAGCCGATCAGCATATTCTGTCTTCTCGAATTCTGCCTTAACTGCCGGTGCGGTGGTGAACACAGTGGGGATCAGCACCTTCTTGTTGCCGGCTTCCTTAAGACCGTTTTCAACCGCCACAGTCCAGTCCTTCAGCTGCTGCAGGCTCATATGGGGGCAGCCCACGAAGCACAGCTTCGGCTTTGCTTCCGGCTTTTTCCACATCACGGGGTAGTTTGCCTTGACCCGTTCCAGCTCAGCATCGTCAATGACGTAGACCTGGGCGTTTTCCGTCAGCAGGCTTTCGCCCAGCTCCTTAGCCTCAGGCGTCAGGTTGGCAATGTGGTACAGACCCACTGCGCCATTGGATGCAGTGGCTGCGCCAAAGTCCTTCAGGTAAGAGCAAACTTCATCTGTCAGCTCCGTACCCAGCCACTTGTCCATACCCTCAATATAGGGCACATCCTCCATCACCTTCATACCGATGGCAGAGCCTAAAAGCTGTGCCTCCGGCTTCTTGGTGGTTTCAACCTTGATGATCCACGTCGCCTTACGACCCTCGTCGGTCAGCAGACCAAAATTGGGAACGTAGCCGGCGATGGAGCCCATAATGTCCATAATGCCGGAGTTGCGGTTGCACCGCGCGCCCAAAACGGAGTTGGCGTACACCACAGCAGAGGACTCTGCCCAGCTGAGGATGTCGCCCTTCTTGGGCTTGTTGCCCACCTGATCCAGATAGCAGGCGCAGGTGAAGGCGTTCTCGTCCATCAGTCCCAGCTGATTCAGCTGACCCTCGTAGTAATCCTGGGTTGCGTACATAATCTTGTTGAAGATCAGATTCTGCAGGAAGTTTGCAGGCACATTCTTATCCACGGGACGGGGGTCGACGGAGAATTTCTGACCGGAAACAGCACCTGCATCGATCAGCTGCTGCATCAGGTCAAACACCGGCTTCATCATCTTCAGACCGAAGGATGTTACCAGATGGTTATAAGTAGAGGTTACGGGTACCATCTTGTCAGCACCGAAGGCATCGCCGTACATCACCAGTGTCTTCCAGACCTTGGCGATGGTCTCGCCCTGGGAGCCCCCCAGTATGGCTTGTTGTTCGTCAGTTAAAAACATAGCGTTCTCCTTTCATTACAGCTTCATTGCCACATCCCAAGCCTGCCAGATAACGGTGCGCAGGTTGCCCACCTTGCTGGCGTCGCCGACGATGTGGATATGCTTGCTCTTCTTTGCCAGCGGTGCGCTGCGGTAGCCGGTGGACAGGATCACGGAATCGGCATCGATCTTGAAGGTCTTGCCATCCTTGTCCGTAACGGTAACGCCGTCGTCGTGCACCTCACCCAGACGGGTCTCCAAGTGCACGGGCACATTGTTGGCAGCGAAGAAATCCCGGAGGAAGCTGGTATTGGCAAGGCAGATGCCGGGGGTGGTGATCAGGTCGTCCTGCATTTCCACAATGGTAGGCTTCTTGCCCTGCAGGTACAGCTCATACGCGATTTCACAGCCGGTCAGACCGCCGCCGATGATGGTGACATTTTCACCCACCTGGCACTTGCCGCGGAGGAAATCAATGGCCTGAATGCCCTTGTCGATACCGGGAACGGGAATGCGATTGGGGGTAGAGCCGGTGGCAACGATCACCTCGTCAGCACCCAGCGACTTAATATCGGTAATCTCCGTGTTCAGCTTGACCTCGATGGGATACTTGGTCATTTCCCGACGGTACCAGGTGATCAGATCACGATCCTTCTCCTTGAAAGAAGGTGCCGCTGCTGCGATGAACACACCGCCCAGCTCATCGGACTTTTCGTACAGAGTTACCTTGTGTCCCCGCTTGGCGCAGACCAGCGCGGCTTCCATGCCGCCGATACCGCCGCCGATAACAGCAATATTCTTGATCTTCTTAGCAGGCTGCAGGTTGTACTTTTTCGACTGCATCGTCTCGGGGTTGATGGCGCAGCGAGCCAAGCCCATAGTATCCTTCAGATCCTGTGTATTGGCGTGACCCTTGGACTTGGAGAAATTGAAGCAGCCGTTGTGGCAGCAAATGCAGGGGCGGATGTCCTCCAAGCGTTCCTCGATCAGCTTGGTGATCCACTGAGGATCGGCAAGGAACTGACGAGCAATGCCCACGCCGTCAATGCGACCTTCGGCAACCGCCTGCGCACCCACATCCGGCTCCATACGACCGGCGCAGACCACGGGGATGTCCACAAATTTCTTGATGTGCGCCACGTCCTCCAGATTGCAGTTCTGGGGCATATACATAGGCGGATGCGCCCAGTACCAAGAGTCGTAAGTACCGTTGTCGGCGTTGAGCATATCGTAGCCGGCATCCTGCAGGTATTTAGCGGCCTTTTCGGACTCTGCCATATTTCGACCGACCTCTACGTATTCCTCACCCGGCAC
>JAZNNE010000062.1:0-8425 GCA_045580125.1 Faecousia sp.
CCGCTACGGAAGCATCCGAATCGTAGTAAGAAGGACTCATAGCGATGATCTCTACATCGTCCTTATACATCTGGTATGCTTCTTCCATATAGGGGAACTCGTTGGCGCAGGGACCGCAGGTGCTGAACCAGAAGTTCAGCATAACCATTTCCTTTTCCTTCAGGATCTCGGAAAGGGTTACGGTAGTGCCGTCGGGCGTAGTAACACTGAAGTCGTACATCACATCACCCAGACCCAGTGTTGCACCGGACAGGCTCTCATCTGCGATCAGCGCAGAAGTCAACGTGACAGCAGCGGTGGAGCCATCGAAGGAGTAGCTCTTTGCGGTATCGTAGCCCTTGGGCACGCCCCGCAGTTCTACCGCATACTTGTCGCTCTTGGAGAGCTCAAAGGTAACCTTGCCACTTTCATTGGTCTGCCCGTAGTTGACCATGTTGGACAAAGTATCGTCCTCGTAGACATACACATCCAGACCGGACATTGCCATACCGCCCTTGGTCTTAACGCTAACGGTATAGGTCGCTTTTTCGTTGGACGTGGTGGGGTTCGTGCTATCCTGGTCATTTGTGCCTTCCTTGTCGCAGCCGGCAAGCACGCCTGCCATAGACATTGCTACCGCAAGCACCAGTAGCAGGGACAACAGTCTCTTTGCAAGTTTCATGGTATTCCTCCCGTGTTTACACACTTTCGTTACTAGGACATAATATCCTTATTTTACTCTATATACTATCATATTCCGCCCTATCCGTCAACAAATTTTTGCCCCAATACCAAACACAGCACCCCGTCCTTTTTTGGGCGGGGTGCTGTTATTGGCGGTAAGTCATTCATCTGACAAATTGACCTGAAAGATATATTTGTCTCCTCTGACGATGGATCGGGTGTATTCTATCAGCAAGCCGTCCTCATAGCTGAATCGTTCCAGCAATATGCACGGGACATTGGACGACAGCTGCAGCAGCTTCTTTTCCTTCGCTTGAGGAATGATGGGACGCAGTGTTTCCTTGACTCTGTCAGCTTTGAAATCGTAGTTTTTCCGCAGGTAATCGTAAAGTGAGCCCGTTTCCACCGTTTCCAGAGAAATGCGGATGAATCTTGCCGTGGGCAGGTACGTTGTCTCCAGCATCAGCGGATAATCCTTTGCCGAGCGAAGTCTTGTCAGCTTATGAAATACCGGATGGTCGTTATGCCCTACAATTTTCGCCAGCGCGCCGTCTGCCATTTCCTTGCTGTATTCCACGATTTTGTTTTGAATGATCACGTTGTCGCTTTTCAGCGTATCCGTAAAGGAATACACCTTCGTAAGGGGCTGAATGAACACCTGCGGCTTAATAAACGTGCCTTTTCCCTGAACGGTGTAAACAAAGTCCGCCTCTTTCAAAAGAGAAATCGTCTGACGGATGGTAGACCGGCTGACAAAATATTTGTCGCACAGCTCTCTTTCCGACGGCAATGCCGTATTTTCCTTATATTCGCCGTTCTTGATGGACGCCAATATGGTTTTATAGATCTGTATGTAAAGCGGAGTATTTGCCATTTTGATTCACCTCTCCCCCATTTTATTACAAACTTAGGGATATTTCAAGTATTTTTACATACAAGTTGCCTATGTTGTATGGTCTTCAAAAGAATACAAGTAAATTTGTGGGCGAAAAATAAGAGTTTTATTGAATCTGGCGCAAGTTTTATATATAATGGTAGTTGTCCAGGAGGTGATCTTTTGAAATACTTTATTGGTATTGACGGCGGTGGCACGAAAACTGCCATTGCGGTCGGAAAAAATGACGGAATTCCCCTGAAAACTTTGGAAACATCCGGTTGTTCCCACAAGTCCATCGGCATTGATGCCGTTGTCCGGCTGATCACGGACAGCGTCAGGCAGATCCTGCAAAGTGTAAACGCTTCTTTCGATGACTGCGCAGGCTGCTGCATTGGTCTGCCTTGCTACGGCGAAGCACCCGGCGCCGACGTAGAAATCACCGCGAAGCTCCAGGAAAGCCTTTCCCCCATCCCCGTTTACATCGTCAATGACGCGGTTGTGGGCTGGGCAGGATCGCTGGAATGTCAGGAGGGCATCCATCTGGTCGCCGGTACCGGCGCGGTTGCATATGCCCGCAGAGAGGACGGCGCAGAAGCACGTTCCAACGGCTGGAGCGAATTTTTCAGCGATGAAGGCTCTTGCTACTGGGTCGGAAAGCAGACTATGGCTCTGTTTGCCCAGGAAGCCGACGGCAGAAAGCCCAAAGGCGCGCTTTATGAAATCGTCTGTGAAGAGCTGGGGCTGAAAAACGACACTGACTTTATTGACATCGTAGAGCAGTCCTACGCCCCCTACAGACACAAGGTTGCATCCTTCCAGCTTTTTGCAAAGAAAGCAGCCCTGGCAGGCGATGCCGAGGCAAAAAAGCTGTATGCCGATGCCGCACAGTGTCTTGCTGACTCTGCCCAAGGAATTATCAAGCAGCTGGGCTGGGAAAACAGAAATGTTCCCGTTTCCTATTACGGAGGGTTATTTAAATCCGGCGATTTGATCTTGACCCCTCTAAACGAATGTCTGAATGCAATCAACTGCACAATGATGCCCCCCAAGCGCTCTGCATTGGAAGGCGCATTGCTGCTGAGTATTAAACACTTTAAATAAGGAGAAATTGCTATGTTTTTAACTGAAAAAGAAATCCTCGATACCCCCAATGCCCTGAAGAGAACCTACAGCTATTTTGGCGAAAAGGCAGCAGAAATTGAAGCCTTCTTCACAAAGAACACCCAGCGCAAGTTTACCTTCTTCGGCTGCGGCTCCAGCTATATGCTTTCCAAGAGCGCCAGCACCATTTTCGCATCCTTTGCAAACACCTCTGCTGCTGCCATTGCCGCAGGCGAATACATCGTCAACCCCGAATTCTGGAAGGAGACCGTAAAAGACAGCATCGTTGTCACCATCTCCCGTTCCGGCAAGACCTCCGAGATGGTCAAGGCCGTCAAGCACATCAAGGAAACCCTTGGCTGTGAAGTAATTTCCATCTCCATGAAGGATAACAACGACATTATGCCCGTAAGCACGCTGGATATTACCCTGGATTGGTGCTATGACAACAGCGTTTGCCAGACCCGTACCGTCACCAATCTGTACGCTTCCGTTCTGCTGCTGGCTTCCTACTATGCCAAGGACGAAGCATTGAGAGCCTCCGTCAAGGCTGCCTGCGATACCAACGAAAAGTTCCAGCTGGAAAACAGAGAAGCTCTGGAAAAGATCGCTGCTATGGACTGGGAAGATGTTACCGTGCTGGCTGACGGTCCTGTCCGCGGCATCGCCGAGGAAGGCGCTTTGGCATTTACCGAAATTGCAATGCTGACCGGCAGATATTTCCCCATGCTGGATTACAGACACGGTCCCATCGTCATCAGCGGCAACAAGTCCCTGACTATGATGCTGATCAACCCCTCCGAGGATTCCCTGCAAAAGGATATGGTGGCAGACGTGATGTCCCACGGCGGTCCTGTTGTGGTGGTTTCCAAGCACAAGGAGAACATCTACGGTGCAACCGCACATATCCAGATCGACGGCATTGAGCATTTTGCCGCTTGGGGTATTGCATTCATTTACCTGTGCCAGATGACTGCTCTGACCAAGTCCGTCAATATGGGCGGCAACCCCGATGCACCCAAGGGTCTGGATGCATTTATCATTCTGAAGTAAAAAGAGGGTTGGATTATGCCGCTCGTTCGTTCCACGGAGCTTCTTTTGGATGCTCAAAAAAATCATTATGCCATAGGCGCTTTTAATGTGGAAAATATGGAGATGGTGCAAGCTGTCGTTGCTGCTGCGGAAGCAGAAAATGCACCCGTTATCCTGCAAACGACCCCCTCTACCCTGAAGTATGCGCCTACCTCCCTTTATTTTGCTATGGCAAAAGCGGTTGCGGAAACGGCATCTGTTCCCGTCGCTGTCCATCTGGATCACGGCAACAGCTTCGAGCTCTGCCGGCAAGCCGCGCAGGACGGCTATACCTCCCTTATGATCGACGGCTCCAAGCTGCCGCTTGAGGAGAACATTCAGCTTACGAAAAAAGTGGTGGAAATGGCTAAGACGTACCCGCTGTGCCCCAGTGTTGAGGCAGAGCTGGGTAAGCTCGGCGGCAAAGAAGATGACCTCGAGGTCAAAAGCGGAGAGGATACCTGCACCGACCCGATGGAAGCTGTGCGATTCGTCGAGGAAACCGGCATTGATGCGCTGGCAGTTGCCATTGGAACTGCCCACGGCTTTTACAAGGGCACGCCAAAGCTGGAGTTTGAAAGACTTGCCCAGATCAGAAGCAATGTTTCTGTCCCCCTTGTGCTTCACGGCTCCTCCGGCGTGCCGGATGCGGATGTGGTAAAGGCAATTTCCCTTGGAATCTGCAAAGTGAATTATGCCACAGAACTGCGAGTGGCATATTCCGATGCAGTCAAGGCACATATTGCCCAGGATCCTTCCGTCTACGATCCGAAGAAATACGGCGCATTGGGACGAGAAGCCGTTACAGAGCTTGTTCGCCGCAGAATCCGAATTTGTATGGGCAAATAATAGGAACGATTTAGGAGAAACGTAACGTGAATTATTTGAAAGATTTAGTAAAAAACCAAAAGAATGGCGTTCACACCGGTTGTTATTCCGCCTGCACGGCAAACAAGTGGGTCATTGAGGCTGTTTTGGAAAAGGCGAAAGAGCTGAACACCTTCGCAGTCATCGAAGCCACCGCAAATCAGGTCAATCAATTTGGCGGCTATACCGGTATGCGGGCTGCAGATTATGCAGCTATGGTGTTTCAAATCGCCGAAAAGGTCGGATTTGAAAAGGATAAGATCATTCTGGGCGGCGACCACTTGGGTCCGCTGGTATGGCAGAAGGAAGCCCCTGATGTGGCAATGCAGTACTCCCGTCAGCTGATTGATGAGTACATTATGGCGGGATATACCAAGATCCACATCGATACCAGTATGCGTCTTTCCTCCGACAGCGTGACCGAGCCGCTTTCCGACAAGACCATTGCGGAAAGAAGCGCGCAGCTGTTTAAGCAGGCGCAAGAGAGCTTCCGGAATTACAAGAAGCAAAATCCCAATGCGCAGGAGCCCGTTTTCATCATTGGCAGTGAGGTTCCCATCCCCGGCGGTGCGGAAGAAAACGAGGATCGGGTCGCAGTCACAAAGACAGAGGACTTTGTCAGAACAGTCGAAACCTTCCAAGAGGTCTATGCACAGAACGGCTTGTCCTTTGACGATATCGTAGCAGTGGTCATTCAGCCCGGTGTGGAGTTTGCAGATGATTCTGTATGCGAATACGATCCCGCGCAGGCGCAGGAGCTGGTCAGCACACTGAAGAACTATGACGGCTTGATCTTTGAGGGTCACTCCACCGACTATCAGACCAAAGAAGGTCTGTGGGAAATGGTGCGCGACGGCGTAGGCATCCTGAAGGTGGGTCCTGCTCTGACATTTGCGTACCGTGAAGCAATTTTCGCTTTGGAGCTGATTGAAAAAGAGCTTTACAAAACAAAGCCCAACGTCAGACTTTCCAACATCCGGAGCATCATCAACAACATCATGCTGGATAACCCCTCCAATTGGGAAAAGCACTATCACGGCACCAGAACGGACATCGCGCTGTCTATGGATTTCAGCTATTCCGACAGATGCAGATATTATATGTCCGACAGCCGTGTTGAGGAAGCCGTTGACATTCTCATCAACAATATCAACAATGCCAAGGTTCCGCTGACGCTGATCAGCCAGTATATGCCCAGTCAGTATACGCACCTGCGAAGCAACAAGGGTCTGGCATTGTCCGCCCAGTGGCTGCTCAAAGACAAGATCAAGGACTTGATCGGCGACTACATCTACGCCATCACAGCACAAGCTTAATACATAAAAAATCCAAGTCGAAAGACTTGGATTTTTTGCCCCCTGGATAAAAATATGCAAAGTTTTCAATATTGTCTTGAGAAAAAGATCGCTTTGTGCTATACTCCTAAAAAAGCTTCTTAAAGGAGAACGCACAAAATGAAATTAGGTATCGGCGCTGAAACTACCGATTCCATATTTCAATGTATCTCTCTAAATGCCGATACAGCTTGATCAACACTAGGTTTTTCAATATCTTTAAAACACATAAGTCCACGTAACTCTATACCTTTCCACGGGAAAATGGCGTAGAATTGGCGTAAAATGGCGTAGAGAAAATCAACGGACAGCCTGGGAAAAAGTACATACTGCTACCATAAACAGCCACCCGGCGGTAAGACCAAATTGGTCTCACCGCCGGGTGTTTACATTCAATTCAATATGCAATCCTAAAGTAATCCAAGTAAGCCTTAAAGCGATCCTGGGCGGTGAGGCAGGTATCCATAAGGAAACCTTTTTCGCGATTCCATTCTTTAAGGCCACGGTAGTAGAACAGCTTCAGATTGTCTTCGATGATGAAGGGCACGATGTTGTGCTTCAGGCACTCCTTAAAGAGGATCAGGCGGCCCACACGTCCGTTTCCGTCCTGGAAGGGATGGATGCGTTCAAATGCCACGTGGAAGGCTACGATGTCCTCAAAGGTCTTAGAGGGCAATGCATTATACTCTGCCAGAAGTTTGCGAATCTCATCGGCAACATTTTCGGGGAGCGTTGTGTCATTGCCGCCTACCTCGTTAGGCAGTTTCTTGTACTCCCCTACCGCAAACCAATCTTTACGGCTGCCGCTGGTACCGGTTTTCAGGACTGCGTGTAGATCTTTAATGAACTTTTCTGACAGTGCAGCCCCTGCTCTGTCAATCACCATATCGATGCAACGGAAGTGGTTGGCTGTCTCGATCACATCATCCACATTGACTGCTTCATTTTCAAAACCAATAGTGTTGGTCTCAAAGATATACCGTGTCTGATCGTGAGTCAGCCGGCTGCCTTCAATATGGTTTGAGTTATAGGTCAGATCGATCTGTACCTTATGATAGATTCCACCGGTCATCTTAGCTGTTTTCTGCTCCCGCAAGATCTGCAGCAATGTAGGTGTGTCGTTTTTCTTGTTAGAGCGCTCCGGTTTCTGTGCATCCTCCGGGATGTACCAAGTTTTGCCGATAAGCTTGCTATCTTTAATTCTGCCGTGGGCACAGTAATTCCGCACACTTCGTTCAGAAAGTCCCCATTTTTCAGCCATTTTCGCAACAGATATATATTCCATAGTTACCTCCCTGCAAGTTTTCTTGACTGTATTATACCATATTATCGGCAAAATATCAATATCATTATACGTTTTTCATATTATTTATTGCCGGTAACTTTCAGCTCATAATGCACCGTAAAAATATACCTGCCAAGAAAATGCGTCAATCAAAAAGCTGACTTGCAAATAAGCAAGTCAGCTTTTTGTTATTTCCACTTTTCGATCAGGTTACGGATCTGAGAGGCAAGTTTTGCGTTGTCCTTATTGGTACGGCCTTTGCAGGTCTTTACAAAGGCAAGGAGTGCTTCTGCCGCTGCAAGAAGGTCACCATAGACTGCCCGTGCTCTGGCAGAGCCCTTTGTCTGATCTTCCCGGCGTATGGGTTTGGAATCTGCAAACACAGTCATTCTGCCGGTTTTTAAATCATACTCTGCACCGCTGTAGGGTGCTTCTGCGTAGTAGCCCATCTGGGTCAGCAGTTTCTGGAAGATCATACAGGCTGCGTCATCGCCGTGATTGACAAATACCATCTGAGGCTTTTCTTTGAACCCTTCAAGCCATCGGATCAGACCTGCCTGATCTGCGTGACCGCTGGTGCCGTGTAGGGCGGCGATCTCCGCATTGACAGTAATATCCTCGCCGAACAACCGGACATACTGTGCGCCGTCCTGGAGCTTTCTGCCGAGAGAACCTTCCGCCTGATAACCCACGAACAGAACGGTGTTTTCTTCGCCCCACAGATTGTGCTTCAAATGGTGGCGGATACGGCCCGCTTCGCACATACCGCTGGCAGAAAGGATCACCTTGGGGCGCTTGTCAAAGTTGATCTGCTTGGATTCGTCACTTGTTACGGAAAGGCAAATATCATCAAACCATATGGGATTGATACCTTGCCTTACCAAAGCGGCAGTTTCTTCATCGAAACAGCTTTGGTCACACTGCAGGAAAATGCCCGTGGCTTCTACAGCCAGAGGACTATCCACATAGACCGGGAATCCGTCGTGACCGCTGACCATCCCTTCCTGCTTGATCTGCCGGATGGCATACAGCATTTCCTGGGTTCTTCCCACCGCAAAGGATGGAATTATCACATTTCCGCCCCGATCAAAAGTACGCTGCAGTACATCTGCAAGCTCTCCAACGGTATTGCCGGGCTTTTCGTGGAGACGATTGCCATAGGTAGATTCCAGAACAAGGTAGTCCGTTTCTTCCACCGGCAAAGGATCCTTGATCAGTGGCTGATCG
>JAZNNE010000063.1:0-43735 GCA_045580125.1 Faecousia sp.
TGTACCGCGTGGAGCAGACCTTGGACACAATGCCCCAGAATATTTTGGATCGCTACTATCCCAACGGCGACCATCACTATGCTTATTACGCCGAGATCGTCGGCGCGTATATTGCGGAATAATAAATACCCTGCGTCCTTCGCAAGGTTACCAAAATAAGAAATGCTGTCATCCCGAGCGAGCATTTGCGAGCCGAGGGATCTTCGCACTCCATTTTACATTTGCAGTAAATTAAGTGCCTAGATTCCTCGATTCCGCTTCGCTCCACTCGGAATGACAGCGTTTTTGTATATTTCGTTAATACGAACTTAACGGTTTGAGATGCGGAGTATTATAGCTTTCTGGCGTAGCCGCAGCGGCGGCATAGCGGCTCGCAGGCTTTTCGTTTGGAAAAGCCGTTGTAAATGTTTTGTGCGCGGTTTGTTTCCAGAATTTCGTCTAAATTCTGGGTCAGCAGATTGCCGAGGGGAATATCGCCTTCGTGATCGAGACAGCAGGGGACTACTGTGCCGTCGCAAAGGACGCCAATCTGATCCCGCAGACCGTAGCAGAAGACCTTTTCGCTGCCCTCTGGGGCGCCCAGATCCGGCCAGTCGAACTTATCGCCGTATTCCAGATAAATCTTCTCCCCAATGCGAATCCCGCGGGATTCGGTCGCCCAAGGCTCTGGGAAGAATCGGGACAGATGCGCCAAAATCTCAGTATTTTTCTCATCCGCACCGCCGTTGTTCCACAGACGGAACGCGACGATCTTTTTGCCCTCTGCAGCTTTTGCAAAAGAAAAGCACCCGTCTAAATACTCCAGCAAGGGAACTCCGAGATCATTGGCTTCAAAGCTGTGCAGAGAAATGTTCAGCTTGTGCAAAGCGGGGGAGTGCAGGAGCATTTCCTGATGGCGTTTTAGCAGCGTTCCGTTGGTGGTCAGGATGACCTTGAAGCCCTGATCGCCGGCGATCTGCAGGAATATTTCCAATTTCGGATGGCACAGCGGCTCACCCATCAGGTGAAAGTATAAAAAGTCCGTATAGGGCTGCAGTTTGGTCAGCAGGAGCTCGAATTCCGCTTCTGTCATTGCCTTATGGGGTCGCTTTGTACCGGGGCAGAAGCTGCAATGCAGATTGCAGATGTTGGATATTTCCAGATATACCTTGCGAAACCGCTTCATTTGCGCCCCTCCTCATTCGTTGATAGTGCTATTATAACAGTTTTCGCTAAATTTGCAAGTTTTGGAGAAAGCACCTCATTGCAATAAAATAGTCTTTTCATATATTTCGACTTATGATATAATTCTATCAGGCGACCTTTCATTTCGTTGTGAGAAACGGAGTTGATGATATGAGGAACGATATTATTATTCGCCCCGAAACAACAAAAGACTACAAAGATATTGTTTCCTTGGTATTGCGTTCTTTTAAGGAAGGCACCGGCTATTCTGATGGAACGGATGTGGTTGCGTTAATCGAGGAAATCAGAACTTCCAAATATTATATTCAGGATTTGTCTTTTGTGGCAGAGCTTGACGGGAAAATCGTCGGACATTTCCTGTTTTCCCACTTTCCTTTGTCAAAGTCTGCGAATGGCGGGCATATTGACAGTAACGATATTGTTATGCTGGCACCGGTTGCTGTGCACGCAGATTATTTTCATCAGCATATCGGCGTTACAATGTTAGCATTGGGAATTCAGAAAGTCAGAGAAGCAGGTTTTAAGGGGATTACAGTGGAAGGGAATTTCCTTTTTTATAATCGCCTAGGCTTTAAAACCTCATCAGAATATAATATCTACCCTACAAGCGGATATCCGATGACTGAACCGAGATGTATGATGTGTCAGGAAACCTTTGAAGGCTCGTTAAAGGGAATTGAAGGCTATATTGTTTACGATATGTATCATAATGCATAACATAAATTGCAAGTTGGAGGGATTCGTATGAAAATTAAAAAGTGCACAAAGGATGCCTTTGTCGTAATCGGTAAGGAAGGCTCAACTGCAGACGGTCAAGATTTTATCCAAAGACTTTGGTCGAATGCGAATTCCAATTTTAGCGAAGTTCAGCATTTGGCAAAGAAAGACGAAAATGGCAATTTGGTAGGCATTTGGGGCGCAATGTCTGATTGTTCCCGGTCATTCAAGCCTTGGGAAAACAACTTCAGCGAGGGTCTATACCTTGCCGGCGTTGAATGTGTCCAAGATGCTGAGGCTCCGGATGGGTGGACAAAGTGGGTCATTCCCGGATATGAGTATCTTTGCGCAGAAGTTGAAAGCGGAAATACTTTTTCGGATGTACTGGACTATATGAGCAAGAACCGCATCGCCCTTGTAGGCGCTGTCCATGATTTTACTTGTCCAACAAACGGAAAGAATTATATGTATTTTCCAATTAGAGCAATTTGATGTTTAGAGCAGATGGGAAATCCCATCTGCTCTTTGTTATTACAGATCAAACGACGGATTCATTGCGTAGACATTTTTCTGATTCAGCTTTTCGCGCAGCTGCTGCAGGCTTTCGCCGAAGCGTTGGAAGTGGACGACTTCCCGTTCGCGGAGGAACTTGATGACATCGTTAACATCGGGGTCGTCGGACAGACGCAGGATGTTATCATAAGTTACCCGGGCTTTCTGTTCTGCTGCCAAGTCCTCGGTCAGGTCGGCAATGGGATCACCCTTGACCTGCATACTGGCGGCGCTGTAGGGGAAGCCGGATGCGGCGGTGGGATAGACACCTACAGTGTGGTCAACAAAATAAGGGGCAAGAGGGCTGTTTTCAATGTCCTTTTCCTTTAGGTTTCTGGTCAGCTGATGGACGATTGCGCCAATCATCTCCAAATGCCCCAATTCTTCCGTGCCCACGTCGGTCAGGAGGGCTTTTTGCTCGTCAAAGGGCATGGAATACCGCTGGGACAAATACCGCAGCGACGCCCCTAGCTCGCCGTCAGGACCGCCGTACTGGCTGATGATCATCGCAGCCAGTCTGGGGTTGGGTCTGGCGATCTTCACGGGATATTGCAGCTTCTTATTATACTCAAACATAGCTTAACCCTCCTTATTTGCGGCGTATTCCCACGGCCACGGATCACTCAGCCACGTATAGGTCTTGTGATCTACGGGAATTGCGTGGGAAAGCGGCGTGCAGTCCTGAGAATACTCCATCATCATATCGTGGTACATCTTTTGATAGCTGCGGTACAGCTCCAGAGCTTCACTGTCACACGGATGGGTGTCCAGATACAGCGCCAGCTCATTGACGGCAAAGCCTACTGCCAGCATATTGTTTTTGGGTGTAGCCGCTTTCTCCTTGGTATTTACCATACCGTGAAACGGCAGGTCGAGACCGGGGTACAGTGTACCTCTGACCAAGCCCTTTCTTGCGTCGTATTTGGGCGGATTCTCCATCTGAAACGGGACGTAGGGATTGGCAAGCGGTGCACTTGCCGGCAGCTGCCCCATCTTGCAGTGGGAATCGTGGGATTTGCGATAGTTCAAGGCGATTCCTCCTATCGGAATATATTCGGAACAGTCGTTCCGCATCATACTATGCCGAAATCCGCCGTTTCGTTCAAAATGCGGAGGAAGATGCATACAATACTGCGAGGTGTTGTCCATGAAACGGTATCGCTGGGTCGGCTTTTTGCCCTTTTATTTATTAACTGTAATCCTGATCATCGGCATTGCTGTGTTTGGCAGCAGAGCAACTACGACGATCGCACAGAATCGACCGGTGGAACGGAAGAATACCATCGTGATCGATGCCGGACACGGCGGGATCGACGGTGGCGCAACCTCCTGCACCGGCGTGCTGGAAAGCAAAATGAATCTGGAAATTGCCCTGAAGCTGGAGGCAGTTATGCAGCTTCTGGGATACGATACGCTGATGATCCGCACTACCGATACCAGCATTTATACCGAGGGCAATACCATTGCGTCGCAAAAGGTGTCGGATCTAAAGCAGCGGGTGCGGATCGTCAATGAAACCCCCAATGCCATCTTGATCAGCATCCACCAAAATACCTATCCTGACGGGCGCTACAGTGGTGCGCAGGTGTTCTACGGCGGTGGGGAAGACAGCAAAGAATTGGCGCAGAGCCTGCAAACAAGCTTAAATCAAACTCTCTGTATCGGCAGCAACCGCAAAAGCAAAAAAGCAACCGGTGTCTACCTGATGCAAAATATCGAAGCCACCGGCGTGCTGATCGAATGCGGCTTCCTGACCAATCCGGAGGAAGAGGCGAAACTGCGGGATCCGGAATATCAGAAGAAATTGTGCTGTGTGATCGCGTCTGCGGTCAGTACATACGAAAACCGAGGTTGACAGAATGGGGAAAATATGTTATTTTATCTTGGAAATACGTGGATGGGGAGTTTCCGCCCGTGTCGCCTCTCAGAGAGTTCCCGTTTGGTGCGAGGGAATGTGGTGCTAAGTGGATTGTCGCCCTGGAGTACGCTTTCTGAAACTACAGTAGGGAAGTGCGGGTAAGCCCGTTACAGCGTTTGAGTGTCCGGTTATCCGGAAATTCAGGTGGTACCGCGGAAAGAGTAATTTTTCGCCCTGAGTCATTTGGCTCAGGGCGTTTTTTGTTTAAAAGGAGTGTTTAGTATGGCACGAGAACTGCCCAAGGTGTATGATCCGCAGCAGGTCGAAACGAAAATCTATAAAATGTGGGAGGACGGTGGCTACTTCCACGCCCAAAAGGACGAGAGCAAGAAGCCCTTTACCATCGTAATGCCCCCTCCCAATGTTACGGGGCAGCTGCATATGGGTCACGCTATGGATGCAACACTGCAGGATACTTTGATCCGTTTCAAGCGGATGCAGGGCTATAACGCGCTGTGGGTACCCGGCACCGACCACGCAGGCATTGCCACCCAGATCAAGGTTGAAGAAGAACTGCGCACCAAGGAAGGCTTAACCCGCCACGATTTAGGACGCGAAAAGTTCCTGGAGCGGGTTTGGGATTGGAAGCATAAGTACGGCAACCGTATCGTTGAGCAGCAAAAGAAGCTGGGTGCGTCCTGCGACTGGGACCGCGCCAGATTTACTATGGACGAGGGCTGCTCCAAGGCGGTGCGGGAGGTCTTTGTATCTCTGTACGAAAAGGGTCTGATCTACAAGGGCAGCCGAATCGTCAACTGGTGTCCTCACTGCGTTACTGCGCTGTCCGATGCCGAGGTTGAGTATGTGGACAAGCCCGGTAATCTGTGGCACCTGAAGTACCCCATTGTGGGCGAAGAGGGTCGCTACGTGGTGGTTGCTACTACCCGTCCCGAGACAATGCTGGGCGACTCCGGTGTTGCAGTAAACCCCAACGATGAGCGCTATCAGGATATCATCGGCAAAAAGTGCCTGCTGCCCCTGATGAATCGGGAGATTCCCATTGTTGCCGACGAGTATGTTGAGCTTGAGTTTGGTACGGGCTGCGTCAAGATGACACCTGCCCACGACCCCAACGACTTTGAGGTTGGTCTGCGTCATAATTTGGAGACCATCCGCGTTTTGGACGATAACGGCAAGGTCAACGAGCTGGGCGGCAAGTACTGCGGTATGGATCGCTATGAGTCAAGAAAGGCCATCGTTGCCGATCTGGACGCCTTGGGTCTGTTGGAAAAGATCGAGGAGCATCAGCATAATGTCAGTACCTGCTACCGCTGCGGTAACGATGTGGAGCCTTTGGTTTCCGCCCAGTGGTTTGTTAAGATGGAGCCTTTGGCAAGAGAAGCGATCCGCTGCGTTAAGGACGGCGAGACCAAGTTTGTTCCCGAGCGCTTTACCAAGAACTATATGAACTGGATGGAGAACCTCCACGACTGGTGCATTTCCCGTCAGCTGTGGTGGGGTCATCAAATCCCCGTTTGGTACTGCGCCGAGTGCGGTCATATGACTTGCAAGCGGGAAGACCCTTGCACCTGCGAAAAGTGCGGCAGCACTAAGATCCAGCGGGATCCCGATGTGCTGGATACCTGGTTCAGCTCCGCTTTGTGGCCTTTCTCCACACTGGGCTGGCCTGAAAAGACGGAAGATCTGGATTATTTCTATCCTACCAATGTGCTGGTTACAGGCTATGACATCATTACCTTCTGGGTCTCCCGTATGATCGTCTCCGGTATGGAGCATATGGAAAAAGCCCCGTTCCACACGGTGCTGATCCACGGACTTGTGCGGGACAATCAGGGCCGCAAGATGTCCAAAAGCTTGGGCAACGGTATTGATCCTCTGGAGATGATCGAAAAGTTCGGCTGCGATGCCCTGCGTATGAACATGGTCAACAGCAATTCTCCCGGCAACGATATGCGCTTCTATGTAGAGCGCTGTGAGGCGATGCGCAACTTTGCCAACAAGCTGTGGAACGCCAGCCGCTATGTTATGATGAACCTGGCAGACGATGCCAAGAATGAGCTGCCTGCTGCGGATAAGCTGGAGCTCGCCGACAAGTGGGGGCTGTCCAAGCTGAATGTGCTGTTCGCCGAGGTCACCGAGAATCTGGAAAAGTACGAGCTGGGTGTGGCTGTGGCGAAGATCTACGACTTCATCTGGGATACCTACTGCGACTGGTATATTGAGCTGACCAAGGCAAGACTGTACTCCGAAGATGAGAGCCGCAAGCAGACGGCTATCGCAGTTCTGGTCTACGTTTTGGATCAGGTGCTGCGTCTGCTGCATCCGTTTATGCCCTTCATCACTGAGGAAATCTGGCAGAGCCTGCCCCACGAGGGTGATGCGCTGATCGTGGCAAAGTGGCCCACCTACAGCGAGGATCTGGCTTTTAAGGCTGAGGAAGAGCTGATGGAGTCTGTTATGAACGCCATCCGCGCCATCCGTAACCGCAGAAGCGAAATGAACGTACCCCCCAGCAAGAAGGCTGCGCTGTTCGTTCTGACCTCCAAGCCCCAGATCTTTACCGAGGGCGAGGGCTTCATCCAGAGACTGGCGTATGCGGATACCGTCACCCTCATTAGCGAGGAGCCTGCGGATCTGGAAGGTATGGTCACCATCACCACAGCAGACGCCAAGCTGTATATCCCCATGGGTCAGCTGGTAGACGTATCCAAGGAACTGGAGCGCATCGCCAAGGAGCTGGAAGCCCAGCGGAAGTTCCTGGCCAGCCTGGAAGCAAAGCTTTCCAATGAGAACTTTGTCTCCCGCGCCCCTGAAGCTGTCGTCAATGCTGAGCGTGAAAAGGCCAAGAAGACCAAGGATCTGATCGCCCAGCTGGAAGAAAGCGAAGCGGCAATGAGGAAGCTTTAATCCCAATTAAATCAACAGAGCACGGTAAAAAATTACCGTGCTCTTATTTTTGTTTCCTCATTACGACGGCAATTTCGTTTTTCGGTAATTATACTGGTGTTTGAAAGCAAATTTGAGCAGGAGGTATTATAATGCAATTTACCAGTTTTCTGGAAAATGGGAATCTGACGGTGGCGCTGACCGGTGAGATCGACCATCATTGCGCCAAGCATTACATTCAATCCATCGCCGGCAAGATCGAAGCCTATACACCGGATGTATGTATTCTGGATTTTCAGGATGTTACTTTCGTGGATTCATCCGGGATCGCGGTGGTGATCAATGCGCTGCGCAGCATGTCGCAAATTGAAGGCAAGTTGGTGCTGACAGGAATCTGCGCCCAGCCAATGCGTGTCTTCCGGGCATCCGGAATTGATAAATTAGTGGAAATTAAGGAGGCGGTCGTATGAAATTCAAAAACTATATGACATTGGAATTCCCCAGTAAGTCCAGCAATGAGGCATTTGCGCGAAGCGCGGTTGCCTGCTTTGCTGCGCAGATGGATCCAACCTTGGAGGAATTAGGGGATATCCGCACAGCGGTATCGGAGGCGGTTACCAATTGTATCGTCCACGCATATCCCAACAAGCTGGGTGTGATCACGCTGCGGTGCCGGATCCTGAAGGACAATGTGCTGGATATTGTCGTCAAGGACAAGGGTATCGGCATTTCGGATATCGAGCAGGCAAAGCGGCCTATGTTCACTACTGGCGGCGCGGATCGCAGCGGAATGGGCATTACCATAATGGAGAGCTTTATGTCCAGCTTTGCTATCAGCTCCTCTCCGGGAAAAGGAACTACGGTACATATGCGCCGGAAGCTTCAAAGAAGAAAATGACCGATCAAAAGGAATTGATCCGTCTGGCTCAAGGCGGGGACAAGCAGGCGGCAGAGCAGCTGGTTACGGAAAATTCCGGGCTGATCTGGTCGGTTGCCAAGCGCTTCATTGGTCGCGGAACAGATACAGATGATCTGTATCAGCTTGGCTGTCTTGGCTTTTTGAAGGCGGTGGACGGCTTCGATCTGGAGTACGGAACTCAGTTTTCTACCTATGCCGTGCCGAAAATTTCCGGCGAAATTCGGCGGTTTTTACGCGATGACGGTGCGGTGAAGGTGTCGCGCTCTATTAAGGAGCAATCCGCAACAATCAAGACAGCCCGCGGACAACTGACTGTTACCCTGGGACGCGAGCCAACCATCACTGAGATATCCCGGCATACCGGATTTTCGCCGGAAGAGATCGCATTGGCGGAAACCGCAACTGCGGCGACGGAATCCATTCAGAGGGAAACCGGAGAGGATGGGTTTACCCTGGAAAATGTGCTGACAGACACGGAATCGGAAGAAAAACTGGTGGAGAAAATATCCCTGCGTCAGGCGATCGACCGGCTGCCGGAGCAGGAAAAGATGGTGGTTACACTGCGTTATTTTCACGGCTTGACCCAGGAACGGGTAGCGCGGGTGATAGCGGTCAGCCAGGTGCAGGTTTCCCGCATTGAAAAGAAGGCACTGGGGAATCTAAAAAAACTGTTAATCTGAATATTTGCTCTTTACCTTTGATAAATTTTGCGGTAAAATAGAGGCATCAAATAGAGCAGGTGCCGATATGACAGAAAGCTTAAACCGCAGATTTATTGCTGTGCGGCGTGATTACATCGCCCGACAGTTTGCTAATCTGAATAATATGCAGCAAGAGGCCGTCTTAACGACAGATGGGCCTCTGCTTCTGCTTGCAGGCGCAGGTAGCGGTAAGACCACCGTGCTGATCAACCGAATCGCCAATCTGATGCGTTTCGGCTGCGCCAGCGACAGCAATTTTGTGCCTGATGCTGTGACGGAAGAAGATGTGGAATTTTTGGAGAATTTCCCACAGAATCCTACGGATTTCGACTGCCGGCGTGCAGATGCTCTGTGCGCTTTAGAGCCTGCTTTGCCCTGGAGCATTATTGCCATTACCTTTACCAATAAAGCCGCTAACGAGCTGAAGGATCGCCTGTCCAATATGCTGGGACCCCAGGCACAGGATATTTGGGCGATGACCTTCCACAGCGCCTGCTGCCGCATCCTGCGCAAGGATATTGACCGGCTTGGATATGACCGCAGCTTTACCATTTACGATACCTCCGATTCCGAGCGGATCATGAAGGATATCATCAAGGATATGGGTCTGGACGACAAGACCTTTCCTGCCAAGTATGTGTTGAGTATTATCAGCAAGGAAAAGGACAAGATGGTATCACCTGGTGAGCTTTTGGAGCGAGCAGAGAGCCAAAAAGACCAGAAATTCCTGCACATCGCCCGCGCATACAAGAAATATCAGGTACGCCTGAAGGACAATAATGCCGTAGATTTTGACGACATTATTGCCCTGACGGTACGGTTGCTGCAGGAATATGAGGATGTACGCAAGTACTACCAGAAGAAGTTCCGCTATGTGCTGGTGGACGAGTATCAGGACACCAACCACCTGCAGTATCTGCTTACCAGCCTGCTGGCAGGGGGATATGAAAATATCTGCGTTGTGGGTGATGATGACCAAAGTATCTACCGCTTCCGCGGTGCGACCATCGCCAATATTCTGGACTTTGAGAAGCAGTACCGCGGCGCTCGCACCATTCGCTTGGAGCAGAACTACCGCTCCACACAGTCGATTTTGAACACTGCAAATGCAGTGATCGCCCATAACCTTGGTCGAAAGGGCAAGCGGCTGTGGACAGCAAACGGCGCCGGGTCCCCGGTAACGGTTTACGAAGCAGGGGATGAGGGGCTGGAGGCAAATTATGTTGCCAGCCAGATCTTTGCCGGTTCTAAGGGAAAGAATTTCAAGGATTATGCGATTTTGTACCGCACCAATGCCCAGTCCAATGCTCTGGAATATGCAATGAAGCGCAACGGCATTCCGTACCGGATCATCGGCGGCACCCGATTCTTCGACCGCGCCGAAATCAAGGATATGCTGTCGTATCTGTGCGTGCTGCACAACCGCAGCGACGATCTGCGGCTGAAGCGGATCGTAAACAATCCGCCCAGAGGCCTGGGCGACAAGTCCATCGATACGGCACTGCGTATGGCAGCGGCTGAAAATGTTCCGCTGTATAGCGTGCTGTGTGACCCGTATTCCTACGCATCGTTAGAAAAGCCTGCCCAGAAGATGCTGCAGTTCGTCAGTATGATCGAGGGTCTGCAGGAGCTGCTGGATAACGGTATGCCGCTGTCGGATTTTTACGAGGAACTGATGATCCGCACCGGCTATGCGGATATGCTGAAAGCCAAAGAGACGGAGGAAAATATCACCCGTCTGGAAAATATCCGAGAACTGAAATCCAGCATTATGACCTACGTGGAAAATGCGGAAACGCCCACATTGGCAGGCTTCCTGGAGGAAATCTCTCTGTATACAGATATTGAAGAATATAATGACAGCGACGATGCTGTGGTTATGATGACGATGCACTCCAGCAAAGGTCTGGAATTTCCCCACGTATTTTTGGTGGGCTTTGAGGACGGCTTGTTCCCCGGCAGCCGCTGCATCGGAGATCAAGAGGAAATGGAAGAAGAACGCCGGCTGTGCTATGTGGCCATCACCCGTGCAAAGAAGACGCTGACAATTACCCACGCAAGGCAGAGAATGCTGTACGGACGCACGGCGGCCGGTATTCCCTCCAGATTCCTGCAGGAGTTGCCGGAATCTGACATCGTCCGCAAGGGTCAGGCAGCACCGAGAAACAGCTATTTCAGCGATTTCTCCGGCTGGGAGCGACCGACCTACAGCTATCAGCGACCTGCCGCAAAGCCCCAGTATAAGCCCGCTGCAACGGTTGCCGCAGCACCGAAAGCACCTGCGTTGGAGCTGAATAAGGGCGATATGGTGCAGCACACCGCATTTGGCAAGGGTATGGTGCTGTCGGTGATGAAAATGGGCGGCGATGCTCTGCTGGAGATCGCATTTGACCAGATCGGAACTAAGAAATTGATGGCAAAAACCGCATCTGCGCATATGAAAAAGCTGTAATTTTCCCGATCTTTGCGCATAAAATCACCAAAGGGGGTGGTTTTATGCGGGATTTCCTTCGCAGAGGATTTCGCATACTTTGCTTACTTATTGTTATCGCTGTGGTGTTGTTTACTTTGTTTCGCATCCGTTATCGGGATGTAATAAGGACACTGTCCGAGACACAGGTTCGCAATTCCACATCGGATTTGATCAACAAGGCGATTGACCGTCAGATCGAATCCGGGAATATTTTATATGAACGAATCGTGTATTTTGAGAAGGATCTGGACGGTCGTATCACGGCGCTAAAGACCAATATGAGCGAAGTGAATCGCCTGAAGACGGACATATTAAGCATTATCAATGATGAAATCCTGGCGCTGGATACCAGCGACATCGGAATTCCTCTCGGGAGTCTGATCTTCCCGGAATTTCTTTCCGGACGCGGACCGACGATCCCGATCCATATTTTATCGATCCGCAATTCCGATGCAACATTTCACAGTAATTTTATCGAAGCCGGTATCAATCAAACCCTGCAGCAACTTACTATGGATGTCAGTGTAGATGTTGCGATTTTGGTGCTGGGCTCTACGGAGGTATTTACGGTTTCCAGCCAGGTGGTGGTTGCTGAAACCATCATCGTTGGTCAGGTGCCGGATTCGTTTTTACAAATGGGAGGATCTTATGGAAATTAAAAAGAGAATGGAAGAGCTGACAAAGATCCTGGTGGAGGCCAACTATCGCTATTATGTTATGGATGACCCGGTGATGTTGGACTTTGAATACGACCATCTGCTGCGGGAGCTGGAGGATCTGGAAAAGGCCCATCCAGAGCTGGCACAGCCGGACTCTCCGACACAGCGCGTCGGCGGTGAGGCGCTGAGCAAGTTCGAAAAGCATACCCATAGCGTGCCGCTGATGAGCCTGCAGGACGTGTTTTCCGTGGAAGAACTGCAGGAGTTTCTGAATAAAACGCTGGAAAGTTATCCCCAAACGAAATTTTCCGTCGAGCCGAAGGTGGACGGTCTTTCCGTCGCGCTGGAATATGAAAACGGGCGTTTTGTCCGGGGTGCTACCCGTGGTGACGGCAATGTTGGCGAGGACGTAACGGAAAATCTCAAGACGATCCGCTCTATTCCCATGACGCTTGAGGGCGCGCCTGCGCGGCTGATCGTCCGCGGAGAGGTGTTTATGCCTAAGCGCAGCTTTGCGGCGCTGAACGAGCAGCAGGAGCGCGACGGCAAGCCGCTGTTTGCCAATCCCCGCAATGCTGCAGCCGGCTCTCTGCGGCAATTGGATCCCAAGGTTGCCGCCAGCCGTATGCTGGATATCTATATCTTCAATGTTCAGCTGGCTGATGGCGTGGAATTTACCAATCATAAGCAGTCGCTGGAATTCTTGCAGAAGCTGAAATTTAAGGTTATTCCTTTTGCAGTGTTGGGCGATGCCGATGCCATCGTAGAGCACGTGATGTCCATCAATGAAGACCGGGAAAACCTGACCTGCGATATTGACGGCGCGGTGATCAAGGTCGATGACGTAGCGCAGCGTCAGAAAATGGGTACAACGGCGAAATTCCCCAAGTGGGCGGTTGCCTACAAATATCCGCCGGAAATCAAACCCACTGTGGTGGAGGATATTGTGGTGCAGGTGGGCAGAACCGGCGTTCTGACGCCCAAGGCTGTGGTGCGCCCTGTGCGGCTTGCCGGCACAACGGTTACCAATGCTACGCTGCATAATCAGGATTTCATCACCGAGCGGGATATCCGCATCGGCGATACGGTGCAGATCCGTAAGGCAGGAGAGATCATTCCGGAAATTCTGGAGGTTGATTTTTCCAAGCGTCCTGCAGGCACAGTGCCTTATAGCTTGCCCTGCAGCTGCCCTGTGTGCGGCGCACCGACCCGGAAAGATGAGGACGGCGCATTTACCCGCTGCACCGGCGCGGAGTGTCCCGCGCAGCTGAGTCGGAATATTGCCCACTTTGTCAGCCGTGATGCTATGGATATTGAAGGTCTGGGCAGCTCTATTGTGGATTCGCTGATCGAAAAGGGCTTTGTGAAATCTCCAGCGGATATTTACTATCTGACCTTGGAGCAGATGAAGAGCCTGTGGCAGAAGGGCGATACCGCCGCCAAGAAGCTGCTTGCTGCGATAGAGGAAAGTAAGAGCCGTGATGTCAGCCGGCTGATCTATGCCCTGGGCATCCGTCAGGTAGGCGCCAAGACCGGCAAGGTGTTGGCAACCCAATTCGGCGACCTGGATTCTCTGATGTGTGCATCTGCGCAGGAGTTGACGGATACTCCTGATGTTGGTGAGGTTACCGCCAGAAGCATCAGCGACTGGTTTGGTCAGCCCCAGGCGCGCCATATGGTGGAGCGGCTTCGCGATGCCGGCGTGAATTTTGAAAGCACGCGGACGCTGACGGATGCACGGTTTGCGGGTATGACCTTTGTGCTTACCGGCGCATTGACCCAGTTTACAAGAGATGAAGCCACCGAGCGAATCGAACTCTTTGGCGGCAAGGTCTCCGGCTCGGTATCGAAGAAGACTACCTACGTGGTAGTCGGTGAAAATGCCGGCTCTAAGGAGCGAAAAGCAAAAGAGCTGAACATCCCGATTCTTTCGGAAGAACAGCTCCTGGAAATGATGCAATAATGAAAACCCCGCTGGAATACCAGCGGGGTTCGTTTTATAAGATAAAGTCGGATTGCTCGTATTTATCAAAATCCGGTGCTTTCGCCTTCAGAGGGATGCGTTTTGTGGGATCATAGCGGAATTTACGGCATTTTTCGCAGGTAACAACACCTTTTTTCGCACACAGAACTTGCTGACCCTCCAGCTTAGTGCCATACAGACAATAATCGCAGGAACGTGCGATTTTCTTCTTAAAAAGCATATATATCCCTCCTTACTGGGGACATTATACACCAATGCTCTGGGAAAAGCTACACTTTTTTTGCTTTTTCCGCGCAATTCCCAAAAGTATACCCGTGCAAGCCGTAAGAAAAGCCCATACATAGACGGAAATATGGATGCGATCGCCGGGAGAAAACAGGAAAAATTGCAGCATTGCAGATATGATCACGCAAAGGAACGTCTGCAGCAGCTTTCCCCATAGATAAGACTTAAGAGGCAGCCCGGACGTAACCGTTGCAGTCTGCATAGTAACACAAAGCCCGCCAAATGCCAGCAAACCGGAGCTGATGATAAATCGCAAGCCTTCTGAGCTGATTTGCTCAAGTGCGCAGCAACCATTGGTAAGCTCCAATAAGCCTGCTATCGTAACCTGCAATGCTGTGGGCAAAAGCCACAAGAACCAGCGTTCAATAAAAAAGATCAGAATCCGAAACAAAATGATCCAGGCGCATACGCCGGCCATAATGCGTATGCTTCGCTGTAATGCGGTCTGTAAAGTAACTGCAGTACCATGCCTGGGTGCGGTGGGATGTTTCGATCTGTTGGGAAGAATGACTGCGACCAATACTGCGCTGAGGATATGAATTCCCCACAGCACCCAAGGGACATAAGACGACGAAAATTTAGACGCGACGATTCCAAACAGGAAAGCAGGACCGGCAAAATTACAAAATGCAAGCATTCTCGTCGCGTCCTGTTTCGAAAGAATCCCATCACGGTATGTCTGTGCTATACTCTGCGCACCTGATGGATAGCCGCCAAGGATTCCAACAAGAAGCAATGATTCAGTGCCGTCGGCGATGCCGCAAAGTCGACCGAGCGGTCTGAGAAGACGTATTCTTTCGCCGGCGAGGGAAGAAGTCAGCAAAATCGATAGCACGAAAAACGGAAACAGCGACGGAATCACTGACCGAATGCACAGCGCGATGCCCTCAGCAGCACCAAGCAGCGCGGTTTTTGTATCCAGTATCAGCACAAAAAGACCCAAGGCGGAAACGATGCTTGTCCACAATTTTCTCGTCAATGCGTATCACCTCACAAGAATCTATGCCGGAAGGCGCAAAAACATCACTGTCTGTTCATAAGCTTTTGCAAAGGAGGACAGACAATGGGCAAACATTTTTTAGAGCGGCTTGCAAATGCGACCGATATGAACGATGCGCATATTCCCGCCGTGCCGCTGGTGGAAATAGCGGGGGATAGGCGCGTGCTGATCGAGCATCATTGCGGTGTGACCCAGTATGGACGGTGCTGTATCCGTGTTCGCGTGAAATACGGCTCTGTTATAATTTCCGGCAAACAGCTGGAATTGACCCGGATGACCGGTCCGCAACTGATCATCTCCGGTAAAATTGATGGTGTTCAGTTGGAAAGGAGCGGTGATTAATGGATCTGTGGAAATCGCTAAACGGTATGGTACAGATGGAAATGATCTGCGCAGATCCCGGGACTGCAATCACGCAGATCAACCATACGGGCATTACTCTGCATCATGCTGATCGGGCGGAAGAGGATATCATAACCCGGTTCTATGTGCGCCGTCAGGACGTAAAAAAGCTAAAACAATTGGCGGAAAAACGGGGCTATGAACTGCTCCTTTTCAGGGAAGTGGGCATATATTGGATCATCAGACGTTTGATCAAAAGACCGATACTGACAGTTGGGGTCCTGCTGTTTCTTTTTTTGGCGATGTTTCTGCCAACCAGGGTCTTTTTCTTTGAGATCGAGGGCAATACGACGATCCCAAGTCGTTTGATTCTGGAAAAATGCCAGCAGTGCGGCATTTCCTTTGGAGCATCCCGTCGGGAAATCAGAAGCGAGAAAATGAAAAATGCCCTGCTGGAAGCGATACCGCAGCTGCAGTGGGCGGGAATCAATACTTACGGCTGCAGAGCAGTGATCAGTGTAGGGGATCGGACTCAGGCAGAGCAACCGCAGACAGACAACGGCGTCTGCAGCATTGTTGCAACACGGGACGGCGTCATTACCCAATGCACAGCAACGCGGGGGAATCTGATCTGCAGGACCGGTCAGGCTGTAAAAGCCGGTGAGGTGCTGATTTCCGGGTATACAGATTGCGGTATTGCCATTCAGGCAACAAGAGCGCAAGGGGAAATTTACGCTGCGACAAATCGGTCCGTAACGGCAGTTTTGCCGGAAAAATGGCAATCGCAGGCATCAAAAACCGCCACGGAGAAAAAATATTCCGTAATTATCGGAAAAAAACGGATAAATTTCTACAAAGGTAGTGGAATTTCAGATGCATCTTGTGATAAAATGTATTCGGAAAGCTATGTAACCCTCCCGGGCGGATTTCAGCTGCCGGTTATCTTTGTTACGGAAACGTTGATCTTCAGTGATGAAACGGGTGTTACATTATCGCAGCCGGACCTGTCCGGCTTTGCCGACCGATATCTTCAGCAGCAAATGGTTGGCGGGACCGTCGTTTCCTGTCAGGAAGACATTTGGACAGAGGATGGCTTATACAAATACCAAGGAAATTATGCCTGTACGGAAATGATCGGCCAGGTAAGAAATGAGGAGATCATAAAGCCTTATGAGCAACATGATTGAGAGAATCGTAAATGCAGAGCGTGTGGAGGATCTGATTGCTGTATTCGGATCATTTGATGAGAACATCAAGCGGATCGAAGAGGCACTGGACGTTTCCATCGTTAACCGTGGTACGGAATTAAAGGTCAGCGGTGATGCTGAGGCAGCTGACAAGGCTGCACGGACGCTGGAAAGCCTTTTGTCCCTGGCTGCCAAGGGTGAGACGATTGATGAGCAGCGTGTGCGCTATCTGATTACACTGGTTCAGGAGGGTAATGATGCCCTGGTTGCCAAGATGGCGAAGGATGTGGTCTGCATCACCGCCAAGGGCAAGCCCATCAAGGCGAAGACTGTCGGTCAGCAGGACTATATGAAAGCCATTCAGAACAATACCGTTACCATCGGTGTTGGACCTGCCGGTACCGGCAAGACCTATCTGGCGGTTGCAGCGGCGGTCGCTGCATTCCGGGAACGGACGGTCAACCGCATCATTCTGACCAGACCTGCTGTGGAAGCAGGTGAGCGGCTGGGTTTCCTGCCTGGTGATCTGCAGAACAAGGTCGATCCGTATCTGCGTCCGCTGTATGACGCACTGTACGATATGCTGGGCGCAGAAACCTTCCAAAAGTATCAGGAACGGGGTTCTATCGAGGTCGCACCGCTGGCGTATATGCGCGGTCGTACCCTGGACGATAGCTTCATCATTCTCGATGAAGCCCAAAACACCACCCGGGAACAGATGAAGATGTTCCTTACCCGCTTGGGTTTTGGCTCCAAGATCGTTATTACCGGCGACGTGACCCAGATCGACCTGCCGGATGATAAGATCTCCGGTCTTAAGGATGCTGTGCGTGTTCTGGAGGGCGTCAAGGATATCGCCGTTTGCAAGCTGACTTCGGCTGACGTGGTCCGCCACGCGCTGGTACAGCAGATCATCAACGCCTATGAAAAAGCGGAAAAGAAAAAAGAAGAGCAGAAGAATCATAAGAGGAAGAAATAATATGCGTAATAAGATCAATATTACCTTCGAAATAATGACAGTAAAGCAGCCGATTGTTGCGTCCGTGATCAAAAAATGCATCGAAACGACATTGCTTCTGGAGAATGTTAGAGTGCCCTGTGAGATCAATGTGCTGGTAACCGGAGATAAAGGCATACACGCAATTAACAAGGCCAGCCGGGATATTGACCGTCCTACCGATGTACTGAGCTTCCCGATGTTCACGCTGACGCCCGGTCAGCCGCCGGAGGACTGGACAGAATATCTTGACCCGGAAACCGGACTTTGCCCCCTGGGTGATATGTGCGTCAGCCTGGAGCGGGCGACAGCGCAGGCTAAGGAATTCGGTCACAGCGCACGCAGGGAAGTTGGCTACCTGACGATCCATTCTGTGCTGCATCTGCTGGGCTATGACCATTTGGACGAGGGAGAACAGAAAAAGCAGATGCGCGCCCGGGAAGAGGCGATTATTGCAACCATTCCCGGTATGAAACGAGATTAGGAGATTTCACGTATGAAGACAAAAACCGCTATGATCACCATTGCAGGTCGCCCCAATGTGGGAAAGTCCACCCTGACGAATTTCTTGGTGGGTGAGAAGATCGCAATCGTGTCTAATAAGCCTCAGACCACCCGTAACCGCATTTGCGGCGTTTTGACAAGAGAAGATACCCAGTTCGTGTTTGTGGACACACCGGGCTACCACAAGGCCCGCACCAAGCTGGGCGATTATATGGTCAATGTGGCGCGGGAATCCATTTCTGATGTGGATTTAACGATTCTTGTTGTCGAGCCCATCGCGTCCATCGGCCCCCAGGAAGAGGGTCTGCTGGAGCGGATCAAGGGCAGCAACTGTCCTGCGGTACTGGCCATCAATAAGATCGACACCGTGGAAAAAGAAGCGCTGCTGGAAGTGATCGATGTGTATTCCAAGGCTGCTGACTTTGCCGCCATTATTCCCATCTGCGCCAAGACCGGCGACGGTGTGGATGCGCTTCTGAACATCTGTGAAAAGTACGCTGTGGAAAGTCCGTTCCTGTTCCCGGAGGATATGACCACCGATCAGCCGGAACGGCAGGTAATGGCGGAAATTATCCGTGAAAAGCTGCTGTGGTGCCTGGATCGGGAGATCCCCCACGGCACGGCGGTGGAGATTACGACTTTTTCTGAGCGGGACAGCGGTATCATCGACATTGATGCCACCATTTACTGCGAAAAGGCCAGCCATAAGGGCATTATCATCGGCAAGCAAGGCGCTATGCTGAAGAAAATTTCCACAATGGCGCGCAACGATTGCGAGAAATTTATGGGCACCAAGGTATTCCTGACCACTTGGGTCAAGGTGAAGGAAAACTGGAGAGACAGTGATTTCCTGGTGCGCAATTTCGGCTACAGCGAATAATTTCCAGTGTGATTTTCGTCTCTTCGTAAATACTATTTATGGAGGGATGAAGATGAATGCTGCGGATTATTGGAGTATCTTTATGGAAACCGGCGCGCCGGAGGCGTATATCGCCTACACCCGTGCGCTGAAGATGGAGGAAACGAATGTATTTGACGACGCAGGGCTTGGTGCTGAGGGTCACGGACTACAATGACCACGATGCGCTTTTAACATTGCTGACGCCCAATTACGGCAAGCTGACGGTGAAAGCCAGAGCTTTGCGGCGTCGCAACAGCCCCTTAACAGCGCCTTGTCAGCTTCTGGCATTTGGGTCGTATGCACTCTTTGAAAATAAGGGTTTTTATACGGTTAATGAGGCTTCTTCCATCGAATTGTTTCAAAATTTGCGCAAGGATCTGACAAAGCTGTCTCTGGGAACCTACTTTTGTCAGGTTGCCGAAGTGCTGGCGCAGGAGGACCTGCCGAATCCCGAGCTTTTGAGCCTGGTGCTGAATTGTCTGCACGCAATTTCTTCCCTGGGTTTACCGGAAAATTCGGTCAAAGCTGTATTTGAGCTGCGAGCTGTCTGCCTTGCCGGCTATATGCCGGAGCTTTCCGGCTGCCATATGTGCGGAAGCGAAACGCCGGATCGGTTTGATATTTCCGCCGGTCGTTTAGAGTGCAGTTGCTGCCGCAGTATGGATTCTTCCGGACTGCGGCTGCCGGTGAATGCGGGAATCGTGGAGGCAATGCGATACATAGCATTTTGCGATCCTAAGAAGCTGTTTGGATTTTCCCTTGGGGAAGAAAATATGGAGCAGCTTTCCCACCTGACGGAGGCCTACCTGACCACCCAACTGGAACGCGGGTTTTCCACACTGGATTTTTACAAGTCCCTTTACATTTAGGAGTTTACTATGTCTGAACTTTATGACAAATCATTGATAAAGCTGGAATTGGACCAGATTTTGCAGCAGCTTTCCGCCTGCGCCGGCAGCAGTACCGGTAAAGCGGCGTGTCTTTGCCTGCGCCCCAATTCTGACCTGGAAGAGGTGCGAATGCTGCTGGAGCAGACAACCGCTGCATCGGATATCTGCACCCGCAAGGGCAATCCGTCCTTTTCCGGCGTTGCGGATGTAACCGCGTCCTTGGAGCGGGCAGATCTTGGCGGCGCTTTACAGCCGAAAGAACTGCTACAGATCGCATCTGTGCTTCGCTGCGCCCGCAATATGAAAAGCTACGGTGATGATGCGGAAAACGCAACGATTTTGGATCCTTTGTTCCAGGCACTGACTGCCAATAAATACTTAGAAGATCGCATCAGCGGTGCAATTCTCTCTGAAGAAGAAATCGCGGATAATGCCAGCCCTGCGCTGGCGGACATTCGCCGTCATATGCGCATCGAAGCAGGTAAGATCAAGGATGGCCTGCAGAAGCTGATCTCTTCTCCGGCGTATTCCAAGTATTTGCGGGAGCCGATCATCACGATTCGGCAGGGACGATATGTCGTTCCTGTCAAAAGCGAGCATCGCGCCGACGTACCGGGCCTGGTGCACGATGTATCCGCCACCGGTTCGACCTATTTTGTCGAGCCTATGTCGGCTGTCAATGCCAATAACGCGCTTCGGGATCTGGAGTTTAAAGAAAAGAAAGAAATCGAGCGTATTTTAGCGGAGCTATCTGCTGAAACCGCAGCCCATCGGGAAGATATTGCGCTGGATGTGCAACTTCTGGTACAGCTGGACGTGATCTTTGCAAAGGCAAAGCTTGCCTACCGGATGCGGGCTTGGGAGCCGATGATGAACGATCAGGGTATCGTGGAGCTGCGAAATGCGCGGCATCCGCTGATCAATTCCAAGACAGTAGTTCCTATTTCCGTTCGTCTGGGCAAGGATTTTGATACCATGATCATCACCGGACCCAATACCGGCGGCAAAACAGTCACCCTGAAAACACTTGGTTTGCTGACCCTGATGGCGGAGTGCGGTCTGCACATTCCTGCCGGAGACGGCAGCCAGCTTTCTACATTCGAAGCGATACTGGCAGATATCGGCGATGAACAGTCTATTGCGCAAAGTCTGTCCACGTTCTCCAGCCATATGCGCACCATCGTTGATATAGTGGACGAGTGCGACGACAGAACATTAGTCCTGTTTGACGAGCTGGGTGCCGGCACAGATCCTGCCGAGGGCGCAGCGCTGGCGATCGCATTGATCGAATTTTGCCGGAAAATGGGCAGCTGTGTTGTGGCGACCACTCACTACGCAGAGCTGAAGCTGTATGCGATGCGCACAAAGGGTGTTATTAATGCGTCCTGTGAATTCAACGTAGAGACCCTGCAGCCTACCTATAAGCTGCTGATCGGTATTCCGGGTAAATCCAATGCCTTCGCGATTTCCCGCAAGCTGGGACTGTCTGAAGCCATTCTGAAGAAAGCGGATGACCTGGTCGGCAAAAGCGATAAGGATTTTGAAGAAGTGCTTTCCCAGCTGGAATCTCAACGGCAGCAGATGGAAGGCGCTCGCCTGGAGGCGGAACGGCTTCGCGCGGAAACCGAGAAGATCAAGCGGCAGAGCGAGGAATATACTGCTCAGCTGCAAAGAGAGAAGGAAAGGGCCTTTGAAGAAGCCCGCCGTGAAGCACAGCAAATTATTGAAGATGCCAGAGCGGTCGCCAATAGAACGGCTGATGAGTTGAAGGAACTGCGTAAGCAGATCGAAAGCGGCGATACCACCGGCATCAACCAGCGGCAAACGGAGCTGCGCAGGGATCTAAACGATGCACAGACCAAGCTTCGCGCCGGTCAGCAGCAGGTCAAACGCCCCGAGCCTACCCGTGGTGTAATGGTGGGCGATACTGTGGAGCTGCTGAAATTAGGCACGAAAGCAAGTGTTATTGCCATCAACAAGGACGGCACGTATTTGCTGCAGGCAGGCATTTTGAAGATGTCTGCCAAGCCCGATGAAGTATATCTTTTGGAAGCTGAGAACCCCTATAAGGCGAAGGGCGGTCGACCTGCGCACTCCGGTCGTGAGATGAAAATGGCAGCAATGAATTCCGAGATCGACCTGCGGGGAATGGACAGCATTGAGGCGATCGGTGTGCTGCAAAGATACCTGGATGAGGCGATGCGATCCAATCTATCCACAGTCAGAATTATCCACGGTAAGGGGACAGGCACCCTCCGTGCCGCTGTTCAGCAGGAGCTAAAACGTAATAAATTTGTCAAAAATTATCGTCTTGGTCTGTACGGTGAGGGCGAAGATGGCGTTACAATTGTGGAATTTCGCTGATTTTCCCAACAATTTGAACAGATTGACGAATTGGTGTTGACATTTTTGTTAAATTTGTTATCATAGTATTCGGTTGATCTTGTGTCCACAAAGCAAGAACAGTAAGGAGAGTGTACTATGTCTATTAAGGAAATCGTTGTGCGTTGCGAGTCCGGCCTGCATAACCGTCAGGCTACATACTTTGTGCAGAAGGCCAACGAGTTCGAAAGCAGTATTTGGCTGGAATCCGGCAGCCGGAAGATGAATGCCAAGAGCCTGCTCGGCATTATGTCTATGGGCATCGTTACCGGTGCAGTTGTTAAACTGTCTGCCGATGGCACAGATGCAGAGGCGGCTGTAAATGCGCTGGAGACTATACTTCAGCAGGATGTATACTGATTAAAACTGTGTGCAAACCGCCTCAATGCGAATAGCATTGGGGCGGTACTTTTATGGAGAAAGATATGACGTTTGACCAGCTAAAGGAAAAAGCGCGGAGCTTGCCATTGGCACCCGGCGTTTATATTATGCGGGATAAGTCAGACAAGGTGATTTATGTCGGCAAGGCGAAAAAGCTGAAAAACCGCGTGTATCAGTATTTCCAGGACACGGCGACGCACTCACCAAAGACCCGCACGATGGTCTCGAAGATCGACCATTTTGACGTGATAATTGCACCATCAGAGTTTGAGGCGTTGGTGCTGGAATGCTCGCTGATCAAACGGTATATGCCCAAATATAATATCCTTTTGAAGGATGATAAAGGATATCCATACCTGCGGCTGGATATGAAACAGCCCTATCCAAGGCTGACACTGGTCAACAAGCTTTCTAACGATGGTGCGGAATATTTTGGACCCTACGGTAGTCGCAGTGTTACGCACAGCGCCTTGGAAGCCATTCGCACGACACTGATGCTTCCCAATTGCAGCCGGGAATTTCCTCGGGATGTTGGAAAGAACCGCCCGTGCCTGAATTACCACATGAATCAATGCACAGGCTGGTGTTTGCCGGAGAATACCCAGGAAATGTACCGCCAGACGATCGAGCAGGCAAGACAGCTCTTGCTGGGAAACTACAAAGACGTTGCGGATCAGATCCGCAAGGATATGCTGCTTTCCTCTGAAAATTTGGAATTTGAGCTGGCTGCAGCTCTTCGTGACCGCTTGAGTTCTGTGGAACAGCTGGGTATGAAACAGACGGTTACCGCCGGCGCACTGGCGGATATTGATGTGATCGGCTATGCCGAGACGGAGACGAAAGCCTGCTTTGCTGTGCTGCATTTTCGCGGCGGCAATTTACTGGACAAGGATTACGAGGTATTTACTGTACCGGGTGAGAAGCAGACAGCTGTATCCAGCCTTATCAAGCAGTATTACCTTAATCGCGGCGTCGCACCGAAACGGGTGTTTTTACCCTTTAAAATCGATGACAGCGACTTGTTTGCGCAGTTTTTGCAGCAGCAATTCGGTACCATAACACGGCTGACAATTCCCCAACGGGGCTACAATATGCGCCTCGTGGAGCTGGCAAATAAAAATGCCTATGAAGAGGCCAATCGCGTTACCGGCAATGAGGAGCGGGTTAGTGCAACATTGACATTGCTGGGTAAAATGCTGAATATGGCGCCGCCGGCGAGAATTGAGTCCTACGACATCTCTAATATTTCCGGAACGGATATTGTGGCAAGTATGGTCGTTTTTCAGGACGGAAAGCCCAAAAGCGCAGACTACAAGCGCTTCAAACTGGAGGGCATGGCAGGTCAGGATGACTATGGCTGTATGCGGCAGGTGATTTTGCGCCGGTTTGCCCATTTTAAGGCAGGGGATAAGGGCTTTGATACCGCACCGGACCTTTTGCTGATTGACGGCGGTATAAATCACGCCAATGTGGCTGTAGAAGCCCTCAGAGAGCTGGAACTGTGCTTTCCGGTATTCGGTATGGTCAAGGACGACCGCCACCGTACACGGGCGCTGGTTACTCCGGAGGGCAAGGAAATTTCCATTTCCAATCAGCAGGCGGTTTTCTCGCTGATCGGCAATATTCAGGAACACACCCACAATTTTGCGATTCGTTACCACCGAAAGCTGCGAAGCAAGCGGCTGCACTATTCTGAGCTCGATGGTATCCTAGGTATCGGTGCAAAACGAAAGCAGGCGCTTTTGAAGACCTTCAAATCTCTGACAAACATTCGCAAAGCTTCCGTTCAGGAGCTGGAACGGGTGTTGCCGAAGGATGCTGCGGCAGCCGTTTACCACCATTTTCACAAGGAAGGGGAATAGGTATGCGTGTCATTACGGGTAAAGCCCGGGGCATACAACTGAAGACGCCGGATGGTATGGGCACACGCCCAACTGCTGACCGTGTGAAGGAAGCGCTGTTTAGCATCATTCAGTTTGACGTTCCCAATACCCGTGTACTGGATCTGTTTGGCGGTACGGGTCAGCTGGGTATCGAGGCGCTTAGCCGCGGCGCAAAAAGCGCGGTTTTTGTCGATGCCGAGGAAAAAGCCTGCGCACTGATTCGGGAAAATCTGCGCCGATGCAAAATGCAGGCAGAGGGCGCAGTAGTCAGAGCAGATTATATGGACTATCTGTCGCGATGCAGGGATAAGTTTGATATTATTCTACTGGATCCGCCGTATGCAGAAGTTTTTTTAGAAAATGCATTAAAAAAGATAACGGAAATTGACATTTTGGAATCTGGTGGTATAATAGTAGCGGAACGCTCTGTCGGGAAGCCTCTTTTGTGTGAATTTTCCGGTTTTTCCCGCAGCAAGGACTATAAATACGGCCAAACGTTACTGACCCTGTACCGAAAGGATTAGGATATGAAGATCGCGATTTATCCCGGCAGCTTTGATCCGGTAACCAGCGGACATTTGAATATTATTCGCAGGGCCGCGAATATATTTGACCGTCTGATCGTTTGCGTAATGGTCAATTCCGGGAAGGCGCCCATGTTCTCTCAGCAAGAGCGCGTGGATATGATCCGCAAGGTAACGGCTGATATTCCCAATGTTGAGGTCGACAGTTCCAATGAACTTCTGGCGGACTATGCCCGTCGCAGGGGCGGCTGTGTGATCGTTAAGGGACTTCGCGCCGGTTCGGATTTTGAAAATGAGTTCCAGATGGCGCTGATCAACCATAAGATCAACCCTAATCTTGACACGATGTTTCTTACATCCGAACACCAATATATGTATCTTAGCTCCAGTACGGTCAAGGAACTGGGGGCCTACGATGTAGACCTGTCAGACTTCCTGCCGGAGCAGATTATAGATGAATTTAAAAAACGTGTATCTACCATACATCAAGGAGGAAATAGAAAATGAACGAGCAGCACATTGAAGACATCATCAGTGCCCTGTACACCCTGGTTGAGGATGCCCGGGCTTTACCTTTGGGCGCAGACAAGTGCATCCTGGAGCGCGATAAGGTTCTGGATATGCTGGACGAGATCATCGCCCAGATGCCCGCTGAGCTGAAGCAGTCCCGTGCAATTGTTGAATCCCGCAACGAACTGATCGGTCAGGCCCGCCGTGAGGCAGAGGGTATTGTCCGTGATGCACAGCAGAAGGCAGAGGAACTGGTTTCTGAGCAGGCGATCTACCTGGAAGCTAAGCGTCAGTGCCAGGAGATGGTCGAGGCTGCACAGGCTCGTATCGAGCAGCTGAAGAAGGCAAGCAACGCCTATATGGACGATGCTCTGCGTGCTACCGAGGAGACCATTGCACAGTCTCTGGCAGATGTTCGCGAGACCCGTGCCCGCTTCCGCGCATTGACCGAGACCAAGACCGAGGAAGTTTGATATAATTTTGTATCTATAAAGACAGCTCAAACTGAAAAGTTGGGCTGTCTTTTTAAAATAGGATCCAGGAGGAACTGTATGGATTATTTGGAACGTTATCAGTTTTGGTGTGATGCTGACCTTCCCGCGGAAGATAAGCGGGAGCTGGAGTCGCTGAGAGGAAATGAAGAAGAGCTGAAGGGTCGCTTTGGCGGTGATCTGCAGTTTGGCACAGCCGGTATGCGGGGCATTATGGGCGCTGGCAGCAACCGACTCAATCGGTATACTGTGCGCAGAGCGGCGCAGGGTATGGCAGCTTGGCTCAGCACCACGGATCTGCCGAAAAAAGCGGCAATTGGCTACGATTCCCGCCATAATTCTCAGCTGTTTGCCGAGATCTGCGCGGTTGCTTTTGCAGAATCCGGAATTCAGGTCTGGCTGTATGACCGACTGGCACCTACACCCATGCTTAGCTATGCAGTGCGAGAGCTGGGCTGCGGCTGCGGCATCGTGATCTCGGCCAGCCATAATGCCGGAGCTTATAACGGCGTAAAGTGCTACGGTCCCGACGGATGTCAGATGACGGATGCGCCTGCGGCTGTTGTTACTGCAAAGATTGCAGAAATTCCGTTCTTTGTTCCTGAAAAGAAGTCCTTTGTTTCCTATATGGAGGAGGGCGTCATCCAATATATCGGTCAGGATATCTGGCAGCGGTATTACGAAACCGTACTAAGTGAAGCAGTTGATGCGCAAATGGTGCGCGGTGCGGGTCTTAACGTCGTATATACGCCCCTTTGCGGCACCGGCAACGAGCCTGTTCGTGAGATCCTTGGTCGACTGGGTGTAAATGTTGCCGTTGTGGGCTGCCAAGAGAAGCCTGACGGCGATTTCAAGACCTGTGAGTATCCCAATCCGGAAACAGATGCAGCCCTGGATGAGAGCTATAAGGTGGCACAAATCGCGCCCTGCGACGTGATCATCGGCACAGATCCGGATGCAGACCGCGTGGCGATCGCGGTTCCCACTGCAGACGGCTTCCGCAAGCTGTCCGGCAATGAACTGGGCTGTATGCTGCTGGATTATATTCTGAAGGCACGCACTGCCCGCGGCGATCTGCCGGAGGGTGCCGAGGCTGTGCGCAGTATTGTATCGTCTCCGCTGGCAGACCGGATCGCTGAACATTACGGAATCGAAATGAAGAGTGTTCTGACCGGTTTTAAGTATATTGGCGGTGAGATCCTGGAGCTTGAGCAAAATGGTCAGGCTGATCGGTTTGTCTTCGGCTTCGAAGAAAGCTGCGGCTATCTGAAGGGTACATACGCCCGGGATAAGGATGCGGTTGTGGCATCGATGTTGGTATGTGAGCTGGCGGCATCGCTGAAGATGGCAGGAAAGACCATCGTCGATGCGCTGGAGGCGCTGTACGCGAAGTTCGGCTATTATCTGGCGCACGTGGAAAGTGTTGAGTTGACCGGCGCTGACGCCATGGAAAAGGCGGCGAAGATGATGACGGACCTTCGGGAAAATGTTCCTGCCACCATCGGCGGCGCAAAGGTTACTGCCGTCCGTGATTATAAGATCAGCCAGGCTACCGATCTGATCACCGGCGAAACAACGGTTATTGAACTTCCAAAGTCCAATGTGCTGGAGCTGCTGTTGGGAGATCGGGGCAGTGTGATCGCACGCCCCTCCGGCACGGAGCCTAAGGTCAAATTTTACTATACCGCTGTGGGCAAGACAGAAGGGGAGGCGAGAGAACTCCTGAAGGCTTGTGCCGCACAAATGGCGCCCTGAAGATTTCCTATATAACCGGGAGGTAACTCCCGGTTATTTTTTGTTTTGCGCCGGCATAGCTTGTATCGAAAGGGGCGGTTAAGATGGCAAAGAAACGGAAATCATCCGGCACAGGCATATCCATTCCTGCGGGGGTCGCAATTGGCGTATTTGCTGCAATCGCAGTGATGCTGCTGGGCGCGATTGCAATTTCTTATTTGGTTTTGAGCGAAAAGGTTGAGATCGAAAATATCGGAATTTTAACATTTGGACTATTGGCAGTATCTTCGGCCTTTGGGGCAATCACCGCCGATTTCTTGACTAAGCAAAAGCGGTTGCTGGTCAGCGGATTAACGGCACTTGCAGTATTCCTGATTCTATTAAGCGCTAACATCGTGTTCTTTAACGGTGAGTTTGGCAAGGTTGGATTATCCGGACTTATGATCCTGATTGGGGCAGGGGGGTCATTACTGCCGATGCTGCGTAAAAAATCAGGGAAAAGCAAGGTCAAAATACCGGTTTATCGTTAAGTTGTACAAAAAGGTATAGTGGGTAAAAGAAATTTACCCACTAAATAAATTATGCAGCTTTTCTTGCAAAAACTACATTTAGTGCGCGGGTGGGGGCTTAAGCGCTACATCTTGGTTTAAAGTCAAAAATGATAAAGAAATCTGCCGATTTGGCTTTCTTTGTTTACATAACAATGTTGACATAAAAATCGGCATAATTGACAAAAATCGTAAAATTGTACAAATTAACCTTGCTTTTGCGTTGATTTTGGAGTATAGTATTCGTACACAATGAATATTTAGGGTAGCTTTGCCCTTTTGCGGTTGGTTTCCGTAATACTCCGGAACATTTTTGGGAGGTTACGAATATGCAAAAGGTCATTCGTTTTCAAGCTGTATTTTTGCGGGTATTTGGTCCTGCATTTGTTTATGTTCTGCTTTGTGGAGCGAGCTTGATTTTTGGTACCCTGCTTGCTGTGCGTGCTGATTCTTCTGTCTATCCGCTGATGCGCCGAGCCGCCTCCGGTTCTGTGTCGATCGTTTGTCATCTGGCAACACAGCTGCTGCCTTTTCTGATCGCTGCTTATGCAGCTTATATATCGCGACGGTGGCTTCTGCATACCGTTTGTGCCGTTCGGCTCTTTTCTTTTACATATATTGGCGCGCTGATCTGGATTTCTTTCGGATCGGCAGGCTGGTTGATTCGATTTCTTATTCTTTTTTCTGATATCATTCTTGTTCCGTTTTTGTGTTGGTACGGCTTTCGCCGCGCGGCCGGATATGATTCAGACAGAAGAGATTTTTGGATCTGTATGGGAGCAACAGTTGGAACAGCACTTATAAATTGCTTATTCATTTCGCCATTGCTGGTGAAGATCATTTAAGGAAAGGTATGCGTATTCATGTTGGATTTGATTCGGGCTTATGAAAATTACCTGTCCAAGGTAAAGCAAGCCTCCGCCAACACAATAACCTCTTATATGCGCGACATTCGGCAGTTTGCCGATTGGCTGTGCGGCAATGGGGTCAATAATGTGGTGGACGCATCACAACTGAATATCAGCCAGTATCTCGGCCACCTGGAAGATGAGGGTCGCTCCGCAGCGACGGTGTCCCGCAATCTTGCCAGCTTGAAAAACTTCTACAGCTATGTGGTCTCCACCGGTTTCATTGAGAAGACTCCCGTTGTGGATATTCACGTGGAAAGGGGAGAGAAGAAGCTCCCTCAGATCCTGAGCGGTCGTGAGATCGAGCTTTTGCTTGCCCAACCCGTTTGTGTAGACGCAAAGGGCTACCGCGATAAGGCGATGCTGGAGGTTATGTATGCCACCGGTATCCGTGTTACTGAACTGATCGACCTGGATGCTGACGATGTGAATCTGGAGCTTGGCATTATCAAGTGCTCCAGCGCCCGTAAGTCCAGAGCAATTCCGCTGTATCCCGGCGCGCTGAAGGCACTGTCTACGTATTTGAAGGATGTCCGTGCTTCTATGCTGGCAACCCCGGATGAGCCGGCACTGTTTGTGAACGTGGGCGGCCAACGTATGAGCCGCCAGGGCTTCTGGAAGATTCTGAAGCATTATCAGACCACCGCCAAGATCGATAAGGAGATCACGCCCCATACACTGCGCCACAGCTTCGCAGTGCATCTGCTGGAAAACGGCGCTGACCTTGGCTCTTTGCAGGAGCTGATGGGCCACAGCGATATTTCTTCTACCCAGCTGTACACCCAGATGGTGAATCAGAAGCTGAAATCTGTATACGAAAAATGCCATCCTAAGGCTTAAAACACCTGCTCAACTGAGCAGGTGTTTATTTTTTATGCATAAATGGTTACAAAACTGTAATTGTATTGTAATTTTTTTGTAATTTGACAAGGGATATTTTGCCATAATATAATGAAATTGCAATAAGAAAGGGAGGTAATAATATGAAAAAAGCTATTATCATCATCACCGTATTGTTAACGCTGATTTGTATTTGCGCCTGCCGATTATCGCAGGTCGCAGAGCCCGCTGATCCTACGCAGGCAACAACCGTACCTACACAAACACAGCCGACGGAGCCAACGGAAACGACGATCATTCAGCCGGATGAGCAAAGAATTGCCAAATTCCAGTCGCTTTTGTCGCGTACTCATCAGGAAGCTTTTATGAATACGGCGCTGCTGTCTGTGTATGAAACACCTGAAGATGTGAATCTATTTGACTTGTTCTACAATGGCTTTGCCGACGAGATCCAGGATCCAACGGAACAGGAATTGGAGCTGTTGGAAGGGAAGCTTGGTGAGTATTGGAAAGAAGGAGATCTGATCCGGCTTCCTGTAGACAAAATGGATGCTACCCTGATGGAGCTTTTTGGGATTACCTTTGATCAAGCAAATGGCAATGGACTGGAAAACCTGGTCTATCTGGAGGAAACAGACTGCTATTATCACGTTACCCACGGAGCTAGCGAAGCACAGCTCACCGTTTTGTACGTATACGATGTGGAGGACACAATTAAGGTCGTCTACTCACAGGCTTATCTTGGGAACTTTACGCTTACTTTGCAGGAAACCGATGCTGGCGGCTACCGGATCCTGTCCAATGTGGAAACGGCGTTTTTGTATGGATAAATAGATAGCGCGCTGCGTAAGCAGCGCGCTTAATTTTATGCAATTAAATACCGGTCATTGCGTCCAGGACATTGACCTCCATATCCTGCATTCTGCGGATCATAGAAAGACCCTCGTCGATATCCACGTCGGTAAAGCTGCCTTCCGATGTGCAAACAACGCGGTTTGTTTTGCCTTCCAGCAGCAATTCAACAGCCAAATAGCCCATTTTCGTAGCATTGACGCGGTCGCGGGCGGTAGGGGAGCCGCCGCGCTGGATATGACCCAATACGGTAACCCGGGGATCCAAACCGATGGCATCCTTCAGCTTTGCGGCAATGTCAGCTGCAGAGCCTGCGCCCTCGGCAACCACGATCATATAGTGGGTAAAGCCCTTGAAGCGTGCCTTGCGGATCTTTTCTACCACATCTTTTTCAAAATCGATGTGCTTTTCCGGAACGAGAACTGCGGTCGCGCCCACAGCAAGACCTACGTACATAGCAAGATAGCCGGCGTTGCGACCCATAACCTCGACCACAGAGCACCGCTCGTGGGACTGCATGGTATCACGCAGACGGTCGATGCAATCGATGGCTGTGTTAGCCGCAGTATCAAAGCCGATGCTGTAATTGGTGCAGCAGATGTCGTTGTCGATAGTGGCAGGAATAGCAACCACGTTGACACCGTGATGACTCAATGCCTTTGCGCCGCGGAAGGTGCCGTCGCCGCCGATGGCAACAATGCCGTCAAGACCCAGGAATTTGCAGGTATTTACAGCCTTTTGCTGACCTTCTTCGGTCATAAATTCCTTGCTGCGGGCGGTATACAGGATGGTGCCACCGCGGTTGATGGTGCGGCTGACGCTTTTTTCGTCCAGCTTGATGATATCGCCGCTGATCAGACCGTTATAGCCTCTGCGGATGCCGTAGCATTCCACACCGTGGAACAGCGCAGTACGGACAACTGCACGAACGCAGGCATTCATACCGGGTGCATCACCGCCGCTGGTTAAAACACCGATTCGTTTTACGCTCATATTGGATCCCTCCATATGTTGTAATCTCTACATATATTGTAAAAGAGAGTAGGGGAAAAGTAAAGGAAATTTTCAGTTGTCGGGCATTTGTGGGACATAAAATGTCGTATTTCGAAAAAAATAGGGGAGTTTCTGGGGATATTCGCCTAAAAAAACGATGAAATAGCACTTTTATCCACAAATATACGTAAATACGAACAAATTAGCGAAAACGTTTGCGAACGACTCAGAAAGCCATAGCAGGGAAATTGCAGACTGTATGAATTTCAGCGACGCGGCTGTTTGTATCAGTAGGCTAAAAGCAACGACATTATAAAAACACATCGAAGAAGCATAGGAACGGACGATAATTGCGTTTCTTTACCGGCAGTGATCGCTGTAAAGAAATTACGTAACTGGCGTAGCATTGCAGATTTCTAAGCGGAAATCAGGCAACTGCAGCCAACAGCGCGAATGCTGACGTATGAAGTATCACTGAGAATAATTCCAGCGGATTAATCGAACACAGCGCAATGGAGACGATAGCACAAATCAAAACGATGAATGTATCATTTGAAAATACGCTGTTGGACGGAGAAAACGTAAAATCAGAGAAAAAAGGTGTCAATAGAGCCGATTTGCGCAAAATAGCGCAAAATAAGTCCAAATAAGCCCTTGACAATCGCTTGTATCTATATTATATTGAAAACACCACTCCCAACGCAACAAAATTTTTATTTTGTTGCGTTGGGCGGATAGATGGGCGGCGGGCAAAGATCAGGCGTCCTTTCTGCCCTTGCTCTAAATTTACATATTTGGAGGTCATTATGCAGCGCTATCACGACTGTCCGCAGATCCTGCGGGACTTTTTAACTTACCACGAGACCATTAAGGGCCAATCCTCCCTTACCATTCAGGAGTATTATCTGGATCTGAGAATGTTCCTGCGCTTTATGAAGCTGATGCGCAGCGATATGCCTATCTATACCCGCTTGGACGATATCAATATAAAGAATATTGATGTGGCGTTCATTCGCGATATTACCACATCGGACATTTTTGAGTTTCTGTCGTATCTTGCCAACGATCGAACGCCGAATCCCGACAGCACCGTGCCGGACTATGGCATCTCCCCTGCTTCCCGTGCCAGAAAGCTGTCCGCGCTGAAATCCTTTTATAAGTATCTTACGGTGCGCACAAAGCAGCTGACGGAGAATCCAGTAGCAGACCTGGAGTACCCAAAATTACGCAAAAGCTTGCCAAAATACCTGACTTTGGAGCAATCTGCCGCACTTTTACAGGCGGTTTCAGGTCCAAACGAGAAGCGGGATTACGCGATTTTGATGCTGTTTTTGAACTGCGGTATCCGTCGCAGCGAGCTTGTTGGACTGAATTTGACCGATGTTTACGACGATCGTATCCGCGTCATCGGCAAGGGCAACAAGGAGCGGTTTGTGTATTTCGGCACCTCTTGTCGCAAGGCCATCGACGCATATCTTCCGGAACGGCACAAAAAGGTGCTCAGCGACAATCGTGCGCTGTTTGGCTCGCGGGATAACAACCGGATCAGCGTCACTGCGGTGCACCGGCTGGTAAAAAAGGCATTTTTACAGGCAGGCTTGGACGCAAGTCAGTTCTCTGCCCATAAGTTGCGCCACACGGCGGCAACAATGATGCTCTCCGGCGGCGTGGATGTAAAGACTGTGCAGGAGGTTTTGGGTCACGAAAACTTAAATACCACCCAGATCTATACCCATATTGAAAACACGGAGCTGAAGATCGCAGCAGAGGCAAATCCCCTCTCCAAGCTGGATTTCACGGATGATGAATAAGAAAAACCGGAGAGGACTCCCCTCTCCGGTATCTTTTTACATTGCAATTTCGATGGCTTCGCGGATATTACGCACGCGATAGACGGTCAAACCTGCAGGAATTTCCAACTTTTCAGGCGCGTTTTTAGGGATAATGCACTTTTTGAAGCCAAGTCTTGCAACTTCTGACAGTCTTTGACTTAGATTCGATACGTTACGGATCTCGCCGGTCAGACCCACCTCTCCGATGGCGACAAGATCGTCTGCAATGGCGCTGTCACGATAGGACGAAGCTACCGCCAATACGATGGGGAGGTCAGCTGCCGGCTCATCCAGCCGCAGTCCGCCGATTACATTAATATACGCGTCAAAAAGGCTCAGCTTCAGTCCGGCCCGCTTTTCCGCAACAGCCAGCAGCAGAGCTGCACGGTTGAAATCAAAGCCGTCAGAGGTACGTCTGGGGACGTTAAAGGAGGTTTTGGACACCAGCGCCTGCACCTCAGCCAGTACCGGACGTGTGCCTTCCATGACGCAGGCGACGCAGGTGCCGGGCGCACCCTCAGGACGACCCTCCAGCAGCATTTGGGACGGATTTGGCACCTCTGTTAGACCGGTATCTGCCATCTCAAAGACACCGATCTCATTGGTAGAGCCAAAGCGGTTTTTTGCAGCCCGCAGCAGTCGATAAGACGAATTGGGATCGCCCTCAAAATACAGCACGCAATCCACCATATGCTCCAAAACCTTAGGACCTGCGATATTACCGTCTTTATTGATATGACCGACCACGAATACGGTGATCCCCTGCTGTTTGCTCAGCTGCATCAGTGTCATCGTACAGTCTTTGACTTGGGATACACTGCCGGGAGCGGACTCGTTTTCGTCGCTGTAAAGCGTTTGAATGGAATCGACGATCAAAATATCGGGTTTTGTATCATCGACAACACTAACGATTTCTGACAATCGGGTTTCCGAGAGGATCAAAAGCTCCTGGGGCTGCACGCCCAGACGCTGAGCACGCAGCTTTAGCTGGCGTTCACTTTCCTCGCCGGAGATGTACAAAACGCGGCGATCCTTGCAAAGCTGATTGCAGATCTGCAGCAAAAGTGTGGATTTGCCGATTCCAGGTGCGCCGCCCACAAGGACCAGAGAGCCTGCTACGGCGCCGCCGCCCAGCACGCGGTCAAGTTCACCCATTCCGGTAAAAAAGCGGATCTCATCGCCGCTGTCAAGCTCCTGAATGGATCTGGGCTGTCTGGCAGTGCCAATGCGCACCTTTCCAGCAGGCGTAGGCTTCTCAATATGTTCCTGCATCGTGTTAAACGCACCGCAACCGGGGCAGCGACCCATCCATTTGGGTGTTTCTGTGCCGCAATCGGTGCAGAAAAACACGGTTTTCGTTTTTGACATGGAGCTTCCCTCCTCTACTATCTTTGTGATTATTATAGCATTAACAGAGGGAAAATGCAAAATAATTTTGAAACCTTGACGGAGGAGGTGTTTTTGCTTATAATATTAAGAAAAAATGTTAGTGAGTTGATAATTATGAAACTTTCACTGGTTGTCCCCTGCTATAACGAAGCAGAAAATGTTGCCGCATTTCAGGATGCGGTGATTTCCGCATTTGCCGGCTGCGGCTACGATTATGAGATCGTATTTGTGGACGACGGCAGCAAGGATGCTACTCTGCATAATCTGAAGAAGCTGTATCAGGCGCAGGCCTGCCCTGTAAAGGTGGTTTCTTTTTCCCGTAATTTCGGTAAAGAGTCCGGTATTTATGCCGGTATGAGCCACGCCTCCGGCGATTATATCAGCCTGATCGATGCCGATCTGCAGCAGCGTCCGGAAATCGTCCGGGATATGGTGCAGATTCTGGATCAGAAGCCGGAAATCGACGTTGTGGCGGCTTATCAGGATCGCCGCGGCGAAGGAAAGCTGCTCTCGTTCTTCAAAAAGTGCTTCTACAAGATCATCAATAAGCTGTCGGATGTAACGCTGCACGCAGATGCCAGCGATTTCCGCACCTTCCGCCGCAGTGTAGCGGAAAGTATGCTCCAAATGGCGGAGTATCACCGCTTTAGCAAGGGTATCTTCTCCTGGGTCGGCTACAGTGCGGAGTATATCCCCTACGTTGCCTGTGAACGCAAGGCCGGCACGACAAAGTGGAGCTTCCGTAAGCTGACCAATTATGCCATTGAAGGCATTATCGGTTTCTCCACGCGTCCTCTGCGCATTGCTACTTATCTTGGTGTATTGACAGGTTTTGCGGCGCTGATCTATCTGATCGTCGTTGTTTTGCAGAAACTGATTGTGGGCATCGACGTTGCCGGCTATGCATCGATCATTGTCTTGATTCTGCTGCTGGGCAGTATGCAGCTGTTTGCGATCGGAATTATTGGTGAGTATATTGGCAAGATCTTTGAGCAGAGCAAGAACCGTCCGATTTATATTGCCAAAGAGGTCTTACTTCCGGAGAATGAGAAATGAGAAAATATCTGCTTCCCAAGGGATTTCCTTTTTATAAAGCAAATCTTCACTGCCACAGCACCGCCTCTGACGGTCAGTTTACACCGCAGGAACTAAAACAGGCTTATAAGGCGAAGGGTTACAGTGTAATCGCCTACACAGACCATGAGGTGATGGTACCCCACCCTGAGCTGGACGATCCGGATTTTTTGGCACTGAATGGCTATGAGATCGAAATTATGGACGATTACCCTTTGGGTTCCTCGTTCAAGTTTCGCAAGACCTGCCATATTTGCCTTATCGCATTGGAACCGGATAATCTGCGTCAGGTTTACTGGACGAACGTTTATGTTACGCCGATGCTGCGTCAAAAACACCCCGAACTGGTGGGAAAATATATTGATACACCGGATACCAAGCGCACTTTCAACGGCGAAGGTATCACTGATCTGATGAAAACAGCCCGGGAAAACGGTTATTTTGTTACCTATAACCACCCTTACTGGTCGCTAGCCGATTATTCGATGCTTTCTCAGTACCACGGAATGCACGCGTTGGAGATCTACAATCACGGATGCTCCACCGGTGGATATGACGAGTACGATCCTGCTCTGATGGATGCGATGCTTCGCAACGGGCAGCATGTTCATTTTGTGGCGGCGGATGATAATCACGGCGAACGCAGCCAATTTGGCGGTTGGTGTATGATCTGTGCAGAGAAGCTGGAGTACAGAGCCGTTACAAAGGCGCTGGAAAGCGGTAATTTCTATGCATCCACCGGTCCGGAAATTAAGGAGCTGTGGTTTGAAGACGGTAATTTGCACATCACCTGCTCCCCTGCTGCAAAGATCGTTGCATCCTTTGGCATCCGCAAAAAGGTCTGCTTCAGAAAAACCGATTCCGATTTGACAGAGGCTGTGATCCCCGTGGATAAGGAAGATATTTATGTCCGCGTAACTGTTTGGGATGAAAACGGCGATCACGCCGATACCAACGCATATTATACAGACACACTATTTGAATAAAATAAAACCGCTTCGGATCTACCGAAGCGGTTTTTGTATTACTTCTTTTTCTTTTCTGCTCTTGCGGCCTTCTTTTCAGCCTTCTTCTTGGCGCGGTCTTCCTGTGCCTTCTTGGCGGCTTCCTGCGCAGCCTCGTTTGCAGAATCGTTAGCGGACATAGCCCACTTGCGCAGCTCGATGCGAACCTGATCTGCACCGGTCTCGATTACAAACTTGTCATCCTTCACACTGACAACAGTGCCGACAATGCCGCCGATGGTGGTAATGCGGTCGCCAACCTTGATGTTGGTACGCATTTCTTCTGCTTCCTTCTTACGCTTGTTCTCGGGACGGATCAGCATAAAGTAAAAGACGCCGATCATCACCACCAGCATAAGAACAGTAGTCAGCATACTGCCGCCACCGCCGGTTAAGATATTGGTATATTCAAACATAAAATAATCTCCTTTGGTAGATTTATCCTCACTATTATAACATCTTCCGGGCAAAAAGCAAGTAGAATTTAGATGCGACGGGCTAATTTAACAGAATATTCATTTCGGAAAGCTTCAAATGTGCCGTTATCCAGCGCATCGCGGATCTTTTCCATCAGTTTGTTGTAGAAATACAGGTTGTGCATCACGCTCAGCCGCATTGCCAGCATCTCCTCTGCCACAAACAGGTGGCGGATATATGCCTTGGAATACCGGTGGCAGACGGGACAGTCGCACTTGGGGTCGATGGGGCTTTCGTCCAGCTGATATTTGGCGTTTCTCAGATTGATGGCGCCATCCCAGGTAAACAGTCGCGCGTGGCGGGCATTACGGGCAGGCATCACGCAGTCGAAGAAATCCACACCGCGGTAAACAGCCTCAATGATATTGCTGGGCGTGCCCACACCCATCAGGTAGCGGGGCTTGTCCTTGGGCATAAAGGGTTCGACTGCTTCGATAATGTCGTACATTTCCTCTGCAGTTTCACCCACAGCCAGACCGCCGATGGCATAGCCCGGAAGATCCAGCTGCGCAATGCGCTTCATATGCTCCTGACGGATGTCGGGGTATGTGCCGCCCTGATTGATGCCCCACAGCTGCTGCTGGGGATTGACGGTATCGGGCAGCTGATTTAAACGGGCGTTTTCTGCCTTGCAGCGCTCCAGCCAGCGATACGTCCGGTCCACACTCTTTTGCACATAGTCTCTGGGTGCGGGATTTTCGATGCACTCGTCAAACGCCATACAAATATCCGAGCCTAAATTGGACTGGATCTGCATACTTTCCTCCGGTCCCATAAAGATCTTCTTGCCGTCGATATGAGAGGAAAAATAGACGCCTTCTTCTTTGATTTTGCGCAGTCCAGCCAGACTGAATACCTGAAATCCGCCGGAATCCGTCAGGATCGGACCGTCCCAGGTCATAAATTTGTGCAGACCACCCATCCGCTTGACCACCGTGTCCGTGGGACGCAGGTGCAGATGATAGGTGTTGGAAAGCTCTACCTGACAGCCGATATTCTTCAAGTCCTCGGCACTCAGCGCGCCCTTGATGGCGCCTTGGGTGCCCACGTTCATAAATACCGGCGTCTGGACTGTGCCGTGGGGGCAGGTAAACTCGCCGCGACGTGCCTTACCTTCTGTTTTCAAAAGCTTAAACATAGCTACCTCTTACATTTTCATCCAAAAACTGTTTGATTGCAGATTGATACATTTCCGTTTGCTTGTACATACCGTTGCCGTGATTGCATCCGGGCAAAATGACAACGGTCGTGGGTAACGGATTGCGATTTTTGATCGTATTCAAGACTTCATCCATTTGTTCGTTGCTTCCTGCGGAAAGCAGCATTGGATACTTTCCGCGTGAAATATTATCCACACGGTCAAAATCCGATACCGGGACACCAAACTCCTTGAAAAAGCGGAGCTTTGCATAGGAAAATACCTTTTCGTGTCCCTTCTTAAAGTTTTCTTGCGCTACATACTTGAATATGCCCTCAACGTCTGAACTGGGTGCATCACAGATGAGACATTTGACATTGCGCATTTTCTTTGTGGCTAAATCAAGTGTAATGCCACCGCCCATACTAAGACCGTGAATTACGATTTCACCGTCAGGTATCATACGGTTGATGGTATCTACCCAACGCATAATATCCCTATACTCCAGCGCACCAAGAGAAATATACTTACCCTCGCTGGAACCGTGGGCGCGAAGATAAGGTATCAGCACATTAAAACCAAGTGAGCGATAGAATAGTCCCGGAAAAGCAGATTCACGTTCGGCGTGACTGGTATAGCCGTGTACCCAAATCATAGTCTTTTTACTGCTGTTGGGATAGTAAATCGCCTGCAGTTTCAAGTTATCGTCGCTATTGATTGTGAGCTGCTGGTGGGGCAGCTGCCGGATCTCAGCCAAGGCGTTGTGGACGGTGGTAATGGTATCGTACCAAGAATCCTCCGGTCCAACCATTTTATAGGCCTTGTCAATATCCGGTCGCTTCAAAAGCTTGTGAAACATTACATTGGCCTTGAATTTCTCAAACATATCGGTACTTCCTTATAGGATCAGCATTGCATCGCCGAAGGAGAAGAAACGGTAGCGCTCCTTTACAGCTTCGGCGTATGCAGATAAAACATTTTCCCTGCCGGCAAAGGCAGAAACCAGCATCACCAGCGTGCTTTCCGGTAAATGGAAATTGGTGATCAAGCCCTGCATTGCCGTAAATTGATAGCCGGGATAGATGAAGATCTCCGTCCATTTGCTTTTGGCTTCAAAGCTGCCGTCATCATTGACCAAGCTTTCCAAGGTACGGCAGGATGTGGTGCCGACGCAGATGATGCGACCGCCGGCTGCCTTGGTCTCATTAAGAATCCTGGCAGTCTCCTCCCCTATCATACATAGCTCTGAGTGCATATGATGCTCTGAAATTTCTTCAGCCTTTACGGGTCGGAACGTGCCAAGTCCAACATGTAATGTCACAAAAGCCGTTTTTATTCCCTTTTTACGGATATTTCCTAACAATTCATTGGTAAAATGCAATCCGGCTGTGGGTGCAGCCGCAGAGCCGATGGCGCGGGAATAGACGGTTTGATACCGTTCCTGATCGGCAAGCTCTGCCTTGATGTAGGGCGGCAGGGGCATTTTGCCCAGACGCTCCAACACCTCAAGAAAAATGCCCTCATAGCGGAATTCTACCACACGGTTTCCGTCGTCTTTGACCTGGGTAACCACAGCGGACAATTCGCCATTGCCGAAGATCACCTCGTTGCCCACCTGCATTTTTCTGCCGGGTTTGCAGAGACATTCCCATTTCTTATCGCCCAAATCCCTCAGCAAAAGCACCTCAACTGCACCACCGCTGGGGCGGTGACCCAGCAGCCGTGCAGGCAGCACGCGGGAATCGTTCATCACCAGACAGTCACCGGGCTGTAAATAATCAATAATATCGTAAAAGTGCTTATGACTTGTGTTGCCGGTAGCACGGTCCAGCACCAAAAGACGGGACGTATCCCGCTTTTCCAGCGGTGTCTGAGCGATCAGCTCTTCCGGCAGGTCATACCAAAAATCACTTGTCTTCATTGAGTTTCCTCCAAACATCTATTAGCCATAGTATAGGACATTTTTGCCGGAATTGCAACAGAAAATCCTCCCAAAGTCAATGTGTTGCGCATAGAATGACGTGGAGGGATGTATTTATGAAAAAACCATTGTTTTCTGGCGTCTGTACTGCCCTTGTAACGCCGTTTCTGGACGGAAAGGTCAACTATCCTATGATGGAAATTCTCCTGCGCAGGCAGATTGAGGCGGGTGTCAAGGTAGTCGTGATCTGCGGAACGACCGGCGAGTCCCCTACCGTATCCGACAACGAAAAGCTGGAACTTTTTCGCAGGTGTAAGGAATATGTGAAGGACGATTGCCTGATCATCGCCGGTACGGGCTCAAATTCTACAGAACACGCGGTGTACTTAAGCAAGGAAGCGGAAAAATGCGGCGTGGATGCGTTGCTGGTGGTCAGCCCGTACTACAATAAAGCCACGGATGACGGCCTTATTGCCCACTATCTGTCCATAGCGCACGCAGTGAAGCTGCCGGTGATCGTATACAATGTTCCGGGGCGCACCGGTGTGGACATTCCGGTATCGGTTTACAAGCGCTTATCCCGGATTCCGAACATCGCCGGGGTGAAGGAAGCATCCACCAGCATCACAAAGATCGCTGAGATCCGCAGCACCTGCCCCAATTTACCCCTTTGGAGCGGGAATGACGATATGGTGGTTCCTACCCTTGCGCTGGGCGCGCAGGGCGTGATCTCCGTGCTGTCAAATGTTGCGCCGGTGGAAACAGATGCTATGGTACAGTCGGCGCTCGCCGGTGATTTTGATACCGCAGCAGCGCTGCAATGCCAGCTTTTGCCGCTGATCAAGCTACTGTTTTGCGAGGTAAATCCAATACCCGTCAAGACTGCGATGAAAATGATCGGTTACGACTGCGGCGGTTGCCGTCTTCCACTCACAGCAATGAGTGCTGAAAATCAGGAAAAACTTAAAAAGATACTGACATAAAAAAGCGGCCATATGGCCGCTTTTTATATGTTCATTTCCATATTGATCGTTCTGACAGTAAAGCCACACTTTTCATAGAAGGCAACACCTTGCTCATTTTCAGGATGAACGCCCAATATCAGACCGGTGCATCCAAAGGATCTTGCAATCTCGCGAGCTTGCGTTAGCATTTGCCTGCCGATTCCGTTACCACGGCAGCTCTCATCCACACAGATGCTTTCAATGCGCATTAATGTCTTCTCCGCGGTTCCTGGACCACCTTTTTTGATAAAACACAATACAATGTATCCAAGGACCGTTTCCTCTTCTTTTGCGGTATAGACAAGATTGTTGGAAATATCCTCTAAAAAAGCATCCTTAGGATATGGCTCTTCGCTATGAAAATAGATGTCTGGACGCCACGCCGCGTGCAGATCGTGGATCTGCACGGATAATTTGCGGATAGATTCCCAGTCAGATTCCTTGGCAGGTTCTAAAATCATGCCAAAACCGCCTTATGGAAGACCTTCTTACCCTTACGGATCTTCACGCCGTCCTTCAGCATTTCTTCCGTAACAGCAAACTGTGCGGAGGGTACTTTCTCGTCGTTGACCAGAACGCCGCCCTGCTCCACCAGCTGGCGTGCCTGCTTGTTGGAAGGTGCCAGACCGCAGGCAACCATCAGGTTCAGAACGCCGATCTTACCGTCCACCAGTTGATCTGCGCGGATCTCAGTGGTGGGCATATTGGCGTCATCACCGCCGCCGGCAAACAGTGCCTTGGCAGCAGCCTGCGCAGCATTTGCCTCTTCCTCACCGTGGACAAGCTTGGTCAGCTCATAGGCGAGAATTTCCTTGGCGGTATTCAGCTGGGCATCCTTCCAGCCATCCATCTCGTTGATCTGCTCCAGAGGCAGGAAGGTCAGCATACGGATGCACTTAAGAACGTCTGCGTCCTCCACATTGCGCCAGTACTGATAGAAATCAAAGGGGGTGGTCTTGTTGGGATCCAGCCATACTGCGCCCTTGGCGGTCTTGCCCATCTTCTTGCCCTCGGAATTGAGAAGCAAGGTGATGGTCATGGCGTGGGCATCCTTACCCAGCTTGCGGCGGATCAGCTCGGTGCCGCCCAGCATATTGCTCCACTGGTCGTTGCCGCCGAACTGCATATTGCAGCCGTAGTGCTGGTACAGGTAGTAGAAGTCGTAGGACTGCATAGGCATATAGTTGAACTCCAGGAAGCTCAGACCCTTTTCCATCCTCTGTTTGAAGCACTCAGCGCGGAGCATATTGTTGACAGAGAAGCAGCCGCCGATCTCACGGATGAAATCCACATAATTGAGGTTTAGCAGCCAGTCAGCATTGTTGACCATCTGTGCCTTGCCCTCGCCAAATTCAATAAAACGCTCCATCTGCTTTTTGAAGCAGGCGCAGTTGTGGTCGATGACCTCTTTGGTCATCATAGAGCGCATATCGGTACGGCCGGTGGGGTCGCCGATCATTGCCGTGCCGCCGCCGATCAGGGCGATGGGCTTGTTGCCTGCCATCTGCAGCCGCTTCATCAGGCACAGCGCCATAAAATGGCCAACGTGCAGAGAGTCTGCTGTGGGATCAAAGCCGATATAGAATGTGGCCTTGCCGTTATCGATCATTTCCCGAATTTCTTCTTCATTGGTAACCTGGGCAATCAGACCGCGGGCCACCAGTTCGTCGTAAATTTTCATAACAATTCCTCCAAAATAAAAAGTCCCCTGCCCTAACGGGCAGAGGACGTAAAATACGTGGTACCACCTCTGGTTTATTTGCACCTCACGATGCAAACCTCACAGCGT
>JAZNNE010000064.1:0-33648 GCA_045580125.1 Faecousia sp.
CCCCCAAGGCCGAGATCGACCGCAAGGTTAAGGAAGCAGCAGAGATCCTGGACATCACCCAGTACCTGGGCCGTAAGCCCAAGGCTCTGTCCGGTGGTCAGCGTCAGCGTGTTGCTATCGGTCGTGCTATCGTTCGTGACCCCAAGGTCATGCTGATGGACGAGCCCCTGTCCAACCTGGACGCCAAGCTGCGTAACCAGATGCGTGCTGAGATCATCAAGCTGCGCGAGCGTATCGACACCACCTTTATCTATGTTACCCACGACCAGACTGAGGCTATGACTCTGGGCGACCGTATCGTCATTATGAAGGACGGCTTCATCCAGCAGATCGGTACACCTCAGGAGGTTTTCAATCATCCCTACAACCTGTTCGTTGCCGGCTTCATCGGCGCACCGCAGATGAACTTTATGGACGCCGAACTGATTAAGGTCAATGGCAAGTATGCAGTTTCCTGCGGCGGCGTTACTGTTGAGCTGTCCGAGGATAAGCAGGCCAGACTGGCTGCCAACGAGGTTGAGGAGCAGCCCATTACACTGGGCGTCCGTCCCGAGCATATGTCCCTGGACGACAACGGCATTGATGCCGTGGTTGATGTCCACGAGCTGATGGGTACTTCTATCCACCTGCACGCTACCGCTATGGAAAAGGACGTCGTCATTGTTCTGTCCACTATGAATATGACCGGCGCTGAGTTGTCTGCACTGACCATGGGTGCCCAGATCAAGTTCTCCTTCCCCGGCAATGTCTGCCACGTTTTCAACAAGGAAACCGGCATCAATCTGGAAGCTTAATTCCATACATAACACGGACCTGCCGTTTGGCAGGTCCGTTTTTTGCTATTACTATCCAAAATTTTACATTTTATTCAACAGGAGGCAAAATAATGGTGAAAACAGTAGAAAATTATGGTGATATTTGCTAAAAAAGGGTTGCGTTTCTTGCGCTTTCGTGATATGTTATTCTCAGTATCTTTATATACTCGGGGGGAGTTTCCCTGAGGGCTTTTAGGAGGTATTCACATGAAAAACTTCAAGAGATTTGTCGGACTTCTGCTGTGCCTGGCAATGGTGCTGAGCTTCGTGCCCGCATCTGTTGTCAGTGTAGCTGCAGCCGAAACAGAAAGCACCGGAACAACCACTACCAGCGATATTCTTGAGAAGATCGACTTGAGTGGCACTGTAGTTGGTGCCTGTAGTATCGGAGCTTCCGGTACTGACTATGCAAACTACTCATGGTATTCCTCGAGTGGCTGGTCCAAGCCCTGGAGTACCGCTATGGTCGACGGCGTTTCGACTACCACGCTGAACTACAGCGTTGGTACGAACGAGCGCGCTGACTATTATCTTAACCTGAGCGGTGGCCTAAATGGTTACACCACCGTTGATAAGATCGTGATGTATCACGGCGGCAGCACTGCTGTTTCCACGGTGACCATCACTCTGGTTCTGGCTGATGGCACCACCAAGGCGCAGACCTTTACGCCCAGTTGGGGCACCAGCACGGATGTTGATCCCATCACCTGGACGCTTGACCAGACCTATAATGTCAAGGGTGTGTACGTATACGAGCCCGACAATACAAGTTCGGCTTCCTTCGGTGACATCGAGCTGTATCACTACATCGAGGTCAATAATCTGGAAACTGCTACGCTGAATGGCGTTGACATCAGCGAGTACGTCATCGTCTACTCCGAGGACGATCTGGACTATGCCCAAACCGCAGCTGAGTACATCCAGAAGCAGATCCTGCTACGCACCGGCCGTCGGGTCGAGGTTGTTGACGACAGCACTGCTGAAGCTGCTTACGAGATTCTGGTCGGTGAGACCAACCGTTCTTACTCCGAATCTATCAGTGCTCCCGATGAGACTGCGATGAAGTTCACCTTCGCCTCCAACGGCACCAAGATCGCTATGAAGGCTGACTACTTCATCATCGCCGGCGCAGCTTACTACTTTGTGGAGACCTATGTTGGCACCACTGACTTTACCAATACTGCCAATACCGGTGTTACCACCCAGAACACCATCACCAAGGAAGCCAAGAACTACATCTTTATGATCGGCGACGGTATGGGCGAAATGCATACCAAGCTGTTCGAGAAGTATGGCGCAGCCCCCACCTCCGGTACCTACGGCTACAGTGACGGTGAAGCGATCTTCTATGGCTACTACCTGCCGTATCTTGGCTGGCAGAAGACTGCCAATATTAACGGCGCGATCACTGACTCCGCCGCTGCCGGTACTGCTCTGGCTACCGGCTACAAGACCATCAACGGTTATGTCGGTAAGGACCAGTACCTGAACGACGTTAAGAACCTGTCCGAGCTGGCTATGGAGCTGGGCAAGAGCGTTGCCGTTATGTCCACCGAAGGCTCTGACGGCGCAACTCCTGCTGCTTTCTCTGCCCACTCTGACGGCCGCTACAACGATGATGAGATCATCTCCGACCAGGCATCCTTCGGCGGTCTGCTGATTGACGGCTACAACAACTACAACGCCTACACCGCAGCTGAGTATGCGACTTGGGAACCCCTGGTCAAGGCAGGTCTGAACTCTGTGGCCGGCGACACTGACGGCTTCTTCATTATGTACGAAGAGGCACACATCGATAAGGTCTCCCACAGATTGGACAGCACCTCTCCTTCCGGCTACACCGGCGACACCTCTATGGAAACGCTGTGGCGCACTGTGTACCGTTTCAACCAGGCCATCGGTATCTTTATGGAGTACGCTCTGTACAACCCCGAGACTATGGTTCTGATCACCGCTGACCACGAAACTGCCGGTCTGAGCTCCAGCTTCGAGCCCACTGAGGAAAACCCCGTTGATGAGCAGAAGTACGGTTCCGTCTGGAACCACTCCCTGAAGAACGTTCAGGTCTTTACCTACGGCGACGGTGCTGAGACCTTCGCTTGCGATTCTGCAGACGCTTATGAAAATGCATCCTTGTCCAGAACCTTCGCACACCTGATGACTGACGGCGATGCGGATGACTTCGGTAATCCTGTGTACCCCATCCTGGGCAGCGGCGATAGCGGCAACACAGAAGATGAAGGCAAGAACTACTATGTTGAGCTGCCTGCAGACGCAACGGTGACCGATCTGGATACACCCACCTTCGGTTACTACGCCGGCGATACAAACGGCGCGATCACGGAGTATTACAAGACTGAAAATCCCCCTGCAAATCTGATTGATGGACAAAATGATCTTTATGCCGAGTCTGAAATCTACACGTATACTGAGCTTGAAGACGGAAGCAAGGTCCCTGTCATTTTGTTCGAGTTTGGCAGTTCGGTCAATGTTGTCGGCATCACTCTTACCGGTTATGACTTTGGCCGGTACAATATCGAAGATTTTGACGTTGAAGTATACAGCCACGACGGTTACTCCACCAGCTGGTACACCGCTGCAACCGTAAGAGGTGCTTTTACTGATGGCACCTATGACGCTCCGGTTGAAACACCGCTGGAGATCGGCTTCCCCGTGGTCCGCGAAGCCACCAAGCTGCGCATTATCGTAAAGGGCATCACCAATATGAGCGCTGAGGCTGAGGATGATGCGGATAGTGCTGAGTTGGCAACCGGCTCCTACATCCGTGTCCGTGAGATCGCGGTATATCAGACCGAGGCTTCTTCCTCGACCGGCGTTACAATGGAGCCGATCGCAAGCTCCAACACCCCCACGCCCTCTGTCGGCTATTACACCGATAACAACACGGATGGCGAGCTCACGTCTTACTACGATTCCAACTATCCCCCTGCAAATCTGGTTGACGGCGACACCACCACCCAGAGCCGTACGCCGTACTATTTATACGAAGATATTACCAGCGGTGCGAAGATCCCTGCGTATGTCTTTGAGTTCGACTCGGCCAGAGCCTTTACCGGCATCGAGATCGACACCTATAAGGCAATGTACTACGGCATCGAAGACTTTACCGTGCAGGTTTACACCGAAGCCAACGGCTGGGTAACCGCAACCACAGTTTCCGATTCCTTCGGCACCCAGCTGCAGGAAGAGGTCGTTGCTCCCGAAACCTATGCTTTTGCTGAGCCTATCTACGGCACCAAGGTGCGTATTCTGGTCGACAAGCTCTGGAGCATGTACGACTGGAGATACGACGATGATGACTCCATCGAACTGGTAGAAGGCTCCTACATCCGCCTGAGAGGCGTTACGCTGATGGAGGATCCGGACTACGTGCTGCCCGAAGAAGATGACAGAAGACTGAAGGCTCCTGCTTCTCTGACGGCAACCTATATCTCCGGTACTGAGATCACGGTGCAGTCTCCTGCTTCCACCCAGTATCCGGAAGCTGTGATCCAGTACTCCATTTATCTGAACGGCGTTCCCGTAAAGACCAACACCACCGGCGTGTTTGACGAATTGAAGCCCAATACCACTTACACCGTCTACGCAAAGTATCTTGGCGACGATAAGACCTGGCTGGACTCCTACACAATCGTCAACACCGCTGCTACCGATAAGCTGCCCCTGCCTGCTCCCGATGCTGAGGTAACTCTGGGCACCAATTCTATCACAGCTACTGCTACCCCGGTTGAGGGCGGCACACTGATGTACCGTCTGCTGGATGAAAACCACGTTGCGATCACCGGAATGGGCTGGGATACCACCAATACATTTACCGGTCTGTCTGCGGATACGCTGTATTATGTCCAGGTGAAGTATGACGGCGATGAAGATCACTACGACTCTGAAATCGTGGAGCTGCCCGTCGTGCTGGGCACGACCCTGCTGGATAAGCCCACCCTGACGGTTTCCGGTACGACCCACGACACCATCACGCTGAATGCGCTGGCAGAGGTCACCGGCGGCGTTGCTGAGTATTCCTACAGCCTTGACGGCACTACCTGGACCGTTGCGACCGGTACTGTCATTACCGGCCTGGATCCCAACACCACCTATTACCTGAGAGCCCGATATGTTGCTACCAGCGACGCTTACAGCAGCTCTCTGTACAGTGATACCGTAACGGCAACGACGCTGAAGATCCAACTGCCCACGCCCGTCCTGACTGTTACTGACACCACTGATTCCAGCATCACGGTTACTGCGCCCACCGTTACCGGCGGCACGCTGAAGTACCGCATCAACGGCGGCGCGTGGAGAACCAGTGGCGCATTCACCGCCCTGACCCGCAATACGGAGTACACCATCGAGGCTATGTACGTCGCTGATGATGACTACATCGACTCCGAGATCGGCTCCACCACTGCTACCACGCTGAAGACTCAGCTGGACGCACCTAACCTGTCTATCACCGGCACAACCGATACTACCATCACTGCGACCGCTGACACCAATGAAAACGGCACGCTGAAGTTCAGTATCGACGGTACCAACTGGCAGACCAGCGGTGAGTTCACCAATCTGGACCGCAATACAGAGTATACCGTTCAGGCGAAGTATTTTGCGAACGAGGGCTTCCTGGATTCTCCTGTCGCATCTACGCCTGCTACCACCGGCAAGACTGCACTGAACGCCCCCGTGCTGACGGTTACTGCGACTACTGAGTCCAGCATCACCGTTTCCGCACCCGCTGTTACCGGTGGTACGCTGCAGTACCGCATCAATGGCGGTGCTTGGCAGACCAGCCCCACCTTCACCGGTCTGGACTGGAATACTACTTATTCCATCAGCGCAATGTATAAGGCAGATGAGGGCTACATCGACTCCGGCGTTACCACCATTTTTGCTACCACCGATAAGCCCAGCGATCCCACTGCCGGCCAGTACGCCTATCTGGAAGCAATTCCTGAGTCCGGTGTTACTCCCCACGTTGGCTACAATAACTATCCCAACCACGAGATGTATGCCGAGAACACCGTTACCGGTGGCAATATCAGCGACGCGATGTTCGGTACGCTCACCCAGATCAGAAGCGATGACGTCACCCTCACCAACGAGGATTTTGAAGGCTACAAGCGTCTGTCTGTTGTTTATGATCTGAATGCCGGCGCGACCCTGATCGGCGGCGTTGAGCTGACCGGCGGTGATTACAACCTGACCAAGTTTGCAATCCAGGTCAAGACCACCAGTGGCGTGTGGCGGACCGTTAAGTTTGTCACCAACGACCTGTTCGACATCAGCGATGCGCTGAGAAACGACACAGTTCTGATCACCTTCACGCCGGTTACCGGCACCCATGTCCGTCTGATGATCTACGGCTATGAGGAAAATGCCAATAATGCCCCCGAGATCCGCGAGATGGTCATCTACGAGGTCAAGGAAGACGCCCAGCTGGAGCTGAAGAACGTATCTTCCGGCACCACCGAGGTCTTCGACAGCAATAAGGCCAATGCCTACACCGGCACAACCGCAACAATGTACTTTGACGAGGTTACCGGCGTCAAGCGGCTGAAGCTGTTTGGCAATACGGTTGATGACTCCATCGGCGGTTACACCGTTAAGGTGCAGACCACTCAGGGCGGCGAATGGACTGAGGTTGCCACCGGCACCGCATTCACCGGTACAAGCGGCGAAAATACCTGCATCGTCAATCTGGATCAGGAATACCAGGTCTACGGCGTTCAGGTGATCGCTGACGATACCGTAACCATCCCCGAGATCGAGGTTTACGGCTATAAGGCAGCATTTGTTCCTGCTGATCCCAACCTGCCTGACGAGACTCCCACGGATGCACCCACCAGACCCACTGCGGTATCTCCCGTGCAGACCACTCCGGCAGCAACGGAAGAATTTGTGGTTCCCAACGAGCCTGAATGGACGGAAACCAAGCCCGGCAACGAAGGCGCTTGGAGCGAAACAACGCCCGGCAATGAAGGCGAGTGGTCCGATCCGGTACCCGATGTGCCTGTCGAGACCGGCACAGAGCCTACCTCTCCCACGCAGGCAACGGAAGCACCGATTGTTATGGGCTGGCTGGACGCAATTCCCGGCTCTCAGGTTACACCTCAGGTCGGCTACTACAAGAACGGCGATTACAGCACACTGACAGAAGTAGACGACGATGATGAAGCATTGTACCTAAACGACTCCGGTTTTAACTCTGGTGCTGATGTGAAGGGTACGAGTACCTCTGCATCCACATCCGCAGCACAAGCAAAAACGCTAGTTCCCGCAGCTGTCTTGACGCTGAACGGATCTGCAAAATTGATTGGCGGTGTCGAATTGGTTTGTAAAACTAATTCGAAGCGTCCTACTGAATTCCAGATTGAGGTTTTGGACACTAGCGGCACTTGGCAGACAGTTGCACATATTACGGATGATGCTCTCGCATCTATAGGTACAGAACTGTTTACCTTTACTCCTGTAGAGGGAACAGCAGTCCGCGTTTTGGTGTTTAACTTCACAGACGCCTACCCTCAGATTTGTGAAATAACTGTGTTTGAAGCAAAGACCAGTAGTGCTCTGGTGGAATTGCCGATCGCATCTATTACAACAGATACAAGCGCAGCCAATTCTTATCCTCTATCCAATCTGATTGATGGCAACAAGAACTCGAACTATCATACCTTTGATATGGGCAGCTTTACTTTGTCCTTGGACGGCACGCCTGCAAGTGTCAGCCGACTGAAGATTTATACCCTCGGTAACGGCAGCCATACTCAGGATTACGCACCTAAAGAAATTGTTGTTGAAGTTCAGACGGCCAGTGGTTGGGTTGAGGTCTATAATGGGACTGCATATTCCAATGTTTCTATGGACACGTTTGTTCTGGACTTTGACCAGGCTTATGATGCTTACGCAGTTCGATTGACAGTTGATTCTGTAACCGCTAACTACCTCGTGCTTCACGAATTGGAACTGTACGGACCCGGCGATGGTTACATCCAAGTCAGTGGCTCCGGCTCTGCTGGCAGCGTCGGCACCACGACGGTTGGCTCTGCTGGCTATGAGAAGCATGACCTGCTTGACACGGTTGTTGGCTGCGACAGTCAGGACGCAGCATCTCAGTCCGACTACTCAAAGCTGACTTGGTATACCGAAACACATACCACCTGGAGAACATTGAACAACTTTGTTGATGGCGATTACACTAACGATGTTCACTGGGGACTGGATCCTCACGAAAGAGCGGACGTCTACCTGGATCTGACCGGTGGTGCCAACGGCTATACCGCTGTTGATCAGATCAAACTGTATCACAGCGGCTATAGAGCAGTTCCTACTGTTTATGTGGCTCTGTTGCTGGCTGACGGCAATATGGTTGAAAACACCTTTACCTTGGGTTGGCAACAGGATGTGTCTTCTGATCCGTTTGTTTATACTTATGACCAGACGTATAATGTTGTTGGACTATATGTATGGCAGAATCAGAACTCTACCGCTTCCTTCAGTGACATCGAACTGTATCAGAAGCAGACAGTTCAGCTGGAAGCTCCTGCAAACCTGCAGGCAACTGCCACTACTGAGGACAGCATCACCGTTGCTGCAAACACTCTGGATCCTGCAGCAGCAGGCACTCTGAAGTATCAGCTTAAGCTGGGCGATAGCATTGTGACGGCTTGGACCACCGATGCTACCTTCTCCGGCCTGACTGCAGGTACGGAATATACCGTCGAAGCAATGTATGTTGCAGCTGACGGCTACGTCGACTCCGACATTTCTACCATCACTGTCACCACAGCAACTCCCATTATTACCGAGTTCACCGTCAGCGGTACTGTAACTGCCGGCGCAACTGTTCAGCTGTACAAGAACAGCGCAGTCGTTGACACCGTCACTGCCACCGATGGCAGCTACAGCTTCAGCAATGTGAACATCGGCAACTACACGCTGGTGGTTACAAAGGCCGGTCATACTGCACAGATGGTACAGATCACTGTCGATAAGGATTTGACGGTAGAGACGATCACTCTGATCTCCGCCTACAATGTCAGCGGTACTACCACCGCCGGCGCAACGGTTACCCTGTATCAGGGCGGCGCGGTTGTTGCTACCGACGTTGCTGATGACGGCAGCTACAGCTTCAGCGGCGTGGCACTGGGCAACTACACCCTGGTCTTCACCAAGACCGGTTACTACACCAAGACTGCAAGCATTACTGTCAGCGACGCAAATGTAACGAATAATGCTACATTGACGGCGACAAAGATCAGCGGTACTGTAGATGCCGGCGCAACGGTTGAGCTGTATCAGAACGGCGCAGTTGTTGCTACTGATGTTGCTACTAGCGGCAGCTACAGCTTCACCGGCGTGGCTCTGGGCAACTACACCCTGGTATTCTCCCTGACTGGTTATCACATCCAGACTGCAGGCATTACCCTCAGCACCACCGACGTAACGCAGAATGTTACATTGGTATCGGCGCTGTATACTGTCAGCGGCACTACCACCGCAGGCGCAACGGTTACTCTGTATCAGGGTGGCGAGGTCTACATGACCACCACTGCTGATGGCAGCGGCAACTACAGCTTCAGCGATGTACTGATCGGCAACTATGCACTGACCTTCACTAAGGATGGTTATATCTCTCAGGGTACTGTTTGCACGGTCAGCGGTAATTTGGGCGTTGACGATGTTACACTGCAGCCCGTTCCTATGAACTCCACCAATGTTGTGGTTGATGCTGTGTCTAACATCAGCTACAATGTCCGTCTGTACGAGCCTTGGGCACTGCGTGTCAATGTAACCTTCTACACCGAAAAGGATGGCACACCCATTGATCTGTCCACATTCAAGTCCTACGGTGCATACGCGATCATCGCACACAAGTACGGCGACGGTACTGCCGTACCCACCTCTTGGGAGGAGCTCATCAGCGATCCTGATGCTGTGCAGTTTAAGATGGCTGCAGGCGAGGGCGATGGCAACATCTTCGCAACCAGCGACACAACCGCTACCTTCGACTTCTACGACGGTCTGTACACCTACCGTCTGGCGGAAAATGTTTACTGGGTCGCTTACTATGAGGACGCAGAAGGCATCCACTTCACCGGCGTTAACAAACCTGTCCTGATGGATAAGGTGGAGGGTATCATCGAGAAGATCTCCGGTGACGAGGATAAGGATACCCAGCGCATCGTTCTGGAGCATATGAGACAGCTGCACTACGCACTGATCGACTTCAGAGGCGAGGATGCAGAGTTCGGTCAGGAATATGCCAGCGGCGAATATCTGGGCAATGTCAGCGTGGGCGATATCAACAACGGCACCTACGAGTTCGGTAAGACCCACAAGATCCGTCTGATCGAGCCCTGGAGCGTGAAGGTTACCTATCAGGTGCGCGATAAGTCCACCGCTACTATGCTGGACTTCGCGGATGCCGACGATTACGGCGTGATCTTCTATCACGACCTGACCGGCGAGTACTACGGCAATATGACCGCTGCTCAGATGCTGGAGCGCAAGGATGCTGTTATCTACAGCAAGAGTTTGGGCAACATCACTCTGGAAGACGGTAAGATGATCGCAGTTTACGACAAGTATCTCTACACTTATGAGATGAACAGCGAGATCTACTGCCTGCCCTTCGTAGTGGTTGACGGTGAGTATCATTACCTCTCCAATGCAAGCCGTATCTACCTGATCGATCAGATGTATGACTACTACAACAACCTGACGTTGTCCGGTAAGGAGCGTCTGACCTTCCAGGCGATGATCCAGTTGTACGAAAGCACAACGATCCACCGCAAGAAGTACGGCAAATAAGCAAAAACCTTAATGATTTCCGGCAGCTTAGCCATTGGCTAAGCTGCCAAGGAAGAAAAAACACGGTGTGGCCATAGGCCACACCGTGTTTTTTCATTTTCGCAGAAAATCAAGGCGTTGGCGGGAAACCGCCAACGCCTTTTCGTTATTTAGTTTTCTGCTTTTCTTCTTTTTCTCTCACAGAGTGTAGTTCCAAAGATTCCACCGGCGCTTACGACCAGCAGTGCAACCCAAAGATGGAGGTTGGCGTTGTCGCCGGTCTTGGGTACGTCGTCAGGCTCAACGGGCGTCTCGGGCTCGGTAGGAGCTTCCGTGGGAGCCTCGGTAGGAGCTTCGGTAGGAGCTTCCGTGGGAGCCTCGGTAGGAGCTTCGGTGGGAGCCTCGGTAGGAGCCTCGGTGGGAGCCTCAGTAGGAGCTTCGGTAGGAGCCTCGGTGGGAGGTGCCGTAGGAGCTTCCGTGGGAGGCTCAGTGGGAGGTTCGGTGGGCTCCGGAGGAGTAAAGACGTTGTTGAAGACGATGGAATGCTGCGGAACGCCTGCGCTGTCAAAGAGGTGGACGATCGCGTGCAGATGTCCCATGAGATCATCGCTGGTTTCTACCTGGACGCGGTAGACGGTGCTGTCATAGGTGATGCCGTCGATGGTCTCGCCGCCGTTCACTTCCTTAATGAGATAATAGTAGGTGCCGACGTTGCTGAATTCCGCGGCATTGCCGTTGGTGTAATCGACAAAGGTAAATGCAAAGCTGCCGTCGGCATCGTTGGTAACGGTTTGGATCGGCTGTGCATTTACATAGCCCCATTCGGGATTGGACTGCCAGAGTTCAAAGCTGAACTGACCAAGGGTCAGCGTTTTGCCGGCAAGCAGCTTCTCGCCGGAAATGCCCGTGATTACGGGAGTGGCAACATAGTGGTTGGTAAATACGATGTCGTCGGCATCCAGATTTGCGGAGGCTACCAGCTTGCCGTTTACGGTGTCGTCGGTAACGGTTACGGTAACAACAAACTCGGAATTATCGTAGCGGATACCGAAGTCGCTGCCGCTGTGCTGCTTTTCGGTTACGACATAGTAGTAGGTGCCTGCCTGGGTGTAGGTGATTTCCGGGAAGGTAAAGTCGCCTGCATACTCGTTGTGGGTCTCATAGGAGTTTGCATCTGCGGCAATATCGCCGTTTGCATTCAGCGCTTCCGTCAGAACGAAGGTGAACTCGTCGTTGAGCAGCGTTCTGCCAATCAGGTTCTTATGACCGCTGATGGCATAGGAAACTTCAGCAGGACTGTAGACGTTCTCAAATACGATGGAGTTGCCAACTACATTCACAACGGAGCAGGCTGCTTCCAATGCACCATTGTTGTCCGTTACGGTTACAACTACGATGAATACAGTCTTGTCGGTGGTGATGCCGTTGCCGTCAGCACTGGTTTCTACAACGTTGAACACGTAGGTACCAACCTGGCTGAAGCGAAGCACATCGGAGAAGGCGACTGCTGCAATGCGGTCATTGTCGGTGTCGGGCTGGATGGTGCCGGTGAGGGTGCTGTGGGGAACTCTGCCAGCGGGGACATTGAACTCGCTGATCTCGAAGGTGAACTGATCGTGATTTTCAAAATCTCTGCCTACCAGATGCTTGCTGACGAAATCAATGGGCAGTTCGGCATCAGCAGGATCGTAGGTGTTGGTAAAGGATGCTTCGATGGCGGTTCCTGCGCCTGCAATGGGCTGGCTGCCGGTATTGATGGTGGCGGAGATGGTTCCGTTAAAGTTATCGGAAACGACCACAGTTACGGGGATCTCCTGGGTGCTGTAGGTCCAACCGGCGGGAACAGGATCGGGCGCGATTTCCTTGAGAATGTAATGGAAGGTTTCGGTGCTGGCGTTCATATCCTCGGCATTGTAGGTCAGAACGAATCTTGCGAAGCCACGTTCGGTGGTGGTCAGTGTGCTTCCAACCTGGGTGCCGGTGTTGGCATCGAACAAGCCGAAGGTATAACCTGCCAGGGTCTTGTTTGCACCGCCGAAGTTTTCAATGGCCTTATTGACATCAATGGTCACGGTGGCGGAGCCATTGGCGGAATAGGTGTTGGTAAAGTTGGCTTCTACATTCCAGCTGTTACCGGTCTTGGTGACGATGGTGGTGTTGGGTCTGTCGGAAACGATCTCAGTGATCTCCAGCTGACCGTCCATATTCTCGTCGCCAACGTGGATTGCGAAGGAGTGGACAGTCTTATCATAGGCGAAACCGCCCAGAGGAGTGGCAGGCTCTAACTCGACGATACGGTAGTAGGAAGTGCCATAGGTATCGAAGGTTTCGCCGGCGAAAGCGTTGGCAAAGGTGAAGCTGTCGCTTGCAGAGGTGGCGGCTTCAATATTGCCAAGCGGCTGCCAGGTGCCGTCGGGCAGTAGCTTTTCCAGCCGGAACTCGAAGCGGTATTCGGGCTGCCAGGTCGTGCCGGACAGATGCTTTCTGCCGGATACGGTAACGGGCACGTTTGTTATGGCAGCTGCTTCGTAGTCGTTGACAACCACAACAGATACAGTAGAATCTCTGACTACGGTTACTGTGCCGTCGCCCCGGACACTGTTGTCCCAATAGACGGGGGAGAAGCCGGTGCCGTAATTGATTTCTTCAACGGTGGCTTCCGTACCGGCAGGCAGATCGAAGACCTCAAATTGCTCATCGTGGGCAAGCTGGATCTCAAAACTGCCATTAGCATCGGTGGTGATGCTGGTGTAGGAGCCGTTGGTGTGTGCTGCGGTGAATGTGGCATTGGCAGTGCCGATGCCGCTTATGGTTACCCGCATTGTAAAGAGCTTGTTGGCGGGAATCTGATAGTCAGCACCGAAGTCGTGCTCGACTTCCTTGGCGACGGTCAGGTTACCGGTGCCTCTTTCGCTGTTGATGAAGCTTAAGTGGAGCATCTGATCGCCGACAACGGAAATGGCAGCAGGGTGGGAAACGGGCGTGCCGTTCAGGGTGACAGAGGGGATGTAGGCTGCGGTTTCGGTTTCGCTGACAGAGATGACCTCACTGTCATCAAAGTCGCCGATATACAGCGTCTGTCCGGCTGCTAAGGTGATGGTTTTCTCGCCGTTGGCGTCAAACGTAATGGTGGTAAGGGCTTGACTGCCGTCAATGTCCACCAGCATCGCTCTGTGGGAACTGCCGGAGGGAACATCCTTTCTCAGAAGGAAGGAGAAGGTCTGGCCGGTAGCGCCGGATTCCAAGGTCTTGCTCAGCTTGATGCCGGTTTGAGGCATCAGCGTCAGCTTGCCGTTGTTACCCAAAGTTGCACCGACGTAGAAGGTGTGGTTGGTGTCGTTTACGTGGTGGCCGTAGATGTCCACGAAGGAATCGCTGGCGGTGGTGAGGGTTTGCGTTGTGTTGGGATTTTTATTGACAATATCCTTCTCCAGATCTACGTGGACATTGCCGCTGGGGATATACCAGTTGTTGGTGCCGGAGATGGGCTGTGCAGTTTCCAGCGCCTCTACGGACAGCTGGCGATAGACAGTTGTGGCGGTGCGGGAAGCGCCGTTTTCTTTATAAACGGTGATGCCCCGGTAGAAGGTTCCGCTGGAATTGGGAGCGGAAGCGCCTGTATACAGCGTTCCCTGATCGTCCGTATATACGGGCGCATCAGAGGTGAAGTAATACTTTTCATTCTGTCTGGAGGGCTGGAAGTAGGAGTAGGTGTTAACGGTGTTGTAGCCGGTGCTGTTGGTGTGCTCCCAGGCGTTGGTATAGAAGTTGATAGAGCCATCGGCATTCAGGTGATGCACATCGGACAGATACTCGTCAGATACAAATTCGTTAACAGTCCATTCGTTGATGTGGCTGTCCAGCGCGACCTCATAGACAAGCCGGATGGGGCTTTGGGCGCCGGTAATTTCGATATCTGTCAGCTGATTATTCTGATCCAGGGATACGTTGTAGGACATAACGGGGATCAGCGAAGCGGGAACGGCAAAAGCTACAGTTTCTTCGCCGGTTTTGATGTTGTGCCGTACCTGCACGGTGGCATACATCATATTGGAGTCGTGCTCTACGCCCAGATAACCGTAGGATTTAATGGTGAATGTGGCGTTGGGGTCGGTGATTTCGGTTACGCCCTCATGATAGAAGCCCAGGAACTTGCCGTTTTGATCGGCGTACCAGCCAATATAGTTGGAAAAATCGGTGGGGCTGGTGTAACGAAGCTGACCGTATTCGTAGGCAAGACCGATCAGGGTTCTGGCCTCATCGTCATTGGCAAGACCCAGCCGCTCCCGAACAGCAGCCACCATTTCGTGACCCAGCTCGGTGGGATTGTCAAAGGTACCCAAGGCACCGCCGCTTGCCACATAGTTAGAAGCCAGGTCTGCGCCGGAGTACAGATTGCCGTTGATCAGGATACCCTTAATGTCGGTAACCTGCATATACTGACCGATCTTGTCAACGAAGGAGATAAAACCGGAGTGGTTATGACCGGTCTGAGAGATCAGTGTAGGTGTGTAGGCAGATTGCAGATTGATCTTGGACACGATATCTTGGAATGCTTCCTGCAGCTTGTCGCCGAGAGAGGCGTTGCTGCCGGTTACATTGATATAGTCGTCTACATAGTTTTGCTCCAGACCGGCGATCTTGGTAACGGTTCTTTGCCGGTAACCGGACTGAACGGTTACAGTTCTGCCAACAGCGGTGTTGTTCCACTGTGTCCAGAAGTCGTTGATTGCAGTAGAGGCTCTTGCGTTATCGGGATCGAGAACGCTGATGGCTACAGAATCGTTGGAAACACCGAGACCGATGGTGTAGAACAGACCCTTGTTGCCGTATTTCTGCTCGATCTGGCTCTTGGCATAGGCTGCAGTCAGCTGATTGACAAAGCCCTGCGCTGCGCTGGTTTCTGTGCCGTCGCCCAGATTGATGGAGCCGGGATTCTGGAAATTGGTGGAGCTGAAGGTGGGAGAGCCGTCGGACATCAGCACGATGATGGGCTTTCTCTGAATGGTGCCCAGCAAGGGGTCGGTGATGGTGGTTTCCAAACCGTCGGCAGTCAGCTGTGCAGCTGCCAGCATAATGCCCTTCTGGGTGTAGGTGCCGCCGTTTACGGATTTGCTTGTGGTGCTGGGTCTGGTGGTCGTGCCTTCGTAAACTACACTGTTGCTTAAGGAAACCCGGTTGCCGCTGAGGGTCAGATATGTATCATTTTGAGTGGTGTATCTGCCCAAGGGCAGCACCAGAACAGCGTCGTTGGCTGTGGCAGAGCCACCCTGCGTGGTAGGACCGGAATACAGCACCACGCCGACACGGCTGTGGGAATTGGTATCCAGCAAAGACTTGATGCTGGTGTTGGCGGCTGCAACCAGATCCGATGCCACGTTGTTCTGATCGGAACCCATAGAGGCGCTGACGTCCAGAATCAGCATGGTGTCGGTGGGAACGTGGGACATTCCCGTAACGGTCATATTGCTTGCCATTGCCGAAAGGGCAACCAGGAAAGCATTGGAGTCGTCTATGGTGATGTTGGAAAATGCGCTGTCGTCGGTCAGCACGGACTTATCTGTCCACACGCCACCGGCATTTTCGGTGGAGATAGTACCGCCGGGCAGGAAGAAGTCCCGCCAGCCGTCCAATGTGGACGGATCTGCAACACGATCGATATGATCGGGAGCGATGGAAACAGCTGTCGCGGTCATAGCCGGCAGATAGCTCATAACAAGTGCAACGCAAAGGATTACACTTAACAGTTTTTTCTTAAAAGAAGCTTTCATATTGGCACCTCCACAAATGGTTATCGGTGTAATAGCGAGTGAAACAGCTCGTCGTTGGTTTTTGCTACATAATTTTTAAAGTCTTTCAAGACCTGCTTGCATAAATTTTTGTAGTCCAGGGAAAAGACCTTTTCAACTGTTATGTCCTGGGTTTGTTCGGGTATGCCGTAAATGCCAAGAATCTGGTGCAGCGCACCTGAGATTCTGGTTTCCAGAGGGACGTGATTTCCTGCTGTTACCAATGTAGCATATTCAATGCCCGATACCAGAATTTCCGCTTCTGCAAAATCTTCGTCTGTCCAGTCGGAACGGTACTCCGCAAAAACCTTTTTGGAGCGGATGGCATCGTTTTTTCGAATAATATCCAGGCACATAGGACTGGAATAAGCGGAGAGGAAGAAATCCTTGATGATCTCATCATCCTCACAAGCACTGACCATAGTCGTCAGCTCCAGACAGATTGCCATAATGGAGCTGGTTCCTTCGTTGGCCTCCTGCTCGATCAGCTTCCACTGATAATCGCACAGCATATCTACCAGCACCGCCAGCAGATGCTCCTTGGTAGGGTAGTGGAAGGTCAAATTGCCGGGGCTCATACCCAACTCCTTGGCGATGGAAGATACAGTGGTGTGGGTGTAGCCTTTTTCCAGAAATTGCTTTGACGCTTCGCTGATGATCTCGGCTTTTGTTAATGCGCTTTTATCTATTCGGGCCATTGGACATCCTCCTATGCGTACAGTTTGGGAAACTGTGTTGTTTCATTGTTACAATTATAGTACATATACCAAAATAAGTCAATAACTAATTTAAATATTTTTAGCAAAAGTGGAAAATTTTTTATGGCGATCGTCAAAGTGCGGGTTTAGAAAAAAGAGCCTGCGAAGGACAGTCCTCGCAGGCTCTTTATATTTATATTGTATATTAGTGCAGGCAAGTTCCCTCGGGGACGGAATCGTCCACGAAAATCACCTTGCAGCCGCAGGCATTATTGGTGGCAGCCAGCAGCATACCCTCACTGGTGACGCCGGTGATGCGGGCAGGCTCCAAATTGGCGATCACGATGATCTTGCGACCCTCCAGCTGCTCGGGCTTGTAGTAGTCTTTCAGGCTGGATACGATGACCCGCTTGTCCTTGCCGTCAAACAAGGTCAGCTTGTAGTTGTTTCTTGCCTTGCGGATCTCCTGGCACTTCAGGACCTTGCAAACACGCAGATCCAGCGCGTCAAACTGCTCCAGAGTAACATTGGCCTTGAAATCGGCAACGGGATCGGGATCGCCATAGACGATCTCCTCCACTTCCTCTTCCACAGGAGCGTTTTTCTTCTCGTCCAGCTCCACTTCCTCCTGGGTTTGGGGATAGGAGAAATTCAGCAGCTCCACATAGTCGCGCTTATCCAGTGCGTCCAGGAACAGATACAGACGGGGTCCTTGCTCTCTGTCCAGCAGCAGACGGTAGACGTTTTTGAAGAAGGGGATCTGGACTGCCTTCTTTTCCTTGTCGGTCATTTCCGTCTGGCGAACCTCAATGGGAACGGCGTAGAGCATGGCGTTGAGCTCGTCCAGCGTGTAGTCGTTAGCCTTCAGATTGGCATACAGCAGATTGATCTCGGCTTTTTGCTCCTCGGTCAGCGTGTTCCAGATCTCCCAGTTGCGCCAGGTGCGCAGGTGGTAGACCTGATCCGGAGCGCAGACCTCCAGCCAGTATTTAGCACGCTCCAGACGATCCTTAAACTGGTCGTAGGTGTAGGGGGTGCCGTTCTTTGCCAGAACAGTTTCCAGCAGAGGAATATCGAAGTTGACCACGCTGCCCATCTGCGCCAGCAGGCTCATAGGAACGGGGTAGGGGGTGCGACCCTCGATGAGGCAGGCCTCCATAATATCCTTGATCGCGCCCTCGGCAGTGCCGTCCAAATGCTTGCTCAGCATCCGGTCGAACTCGCCGTACTGACGCAGAATACCGTCGTCAAAGCAGAAATCAAATGCCTTCATAGGCTCGGTCTTGGCGTACAGCCACAGAATGACCTCGGGCTGATAGATCTTCAGCAGGGTCTCGGGGGTCAGATTCAGACCGGAGGAGCCGGACATCTTGCCGGTGCTGCCGCGAATACCGATGAACTCATAACCCTGGAAGAAGGGAGGATCGTAACCGAAGATCTCCTTGGAGATGTCTTTGCTGGTATCGTAGCTGCCGTGAGCGGTGGCGTGATCCTTTCCGCCGGGTTCAAAGTCGACGCCCTCATACAGCCAGCGCATAGGCCAGTCGATCTTCCAGTTCAGCTTGCAGTTAAAATTGGTCTTGAAATCAAAGGTGCCGTGATGACCGCAGGCACATTCATATTCGGCGGTGGTGTTATCGTCGCTGAAGGAAAGGATCTTGGTGGTGTCCTTGCCACAGCAATCGCAGTAGATGCTGACGGGGGAGTAGGCGTTGCGCTCCTCCTCCGTGGCAGGCTGGGTACGATGGCGGGACAGAACATCGTAGATCTCTTTGCGCTTTGCAATGGTCTCCAGGATCAGCTTGGTATACTTGCCGCTGCGATACATTTCGGCCTGATGACGGTAGTCAAAATCAATGCCGAAGGCGGTAACCGCATCGGTAAATTCCTTTTCAAAATACGCAGCATAGCTACCGTCGCCGAAGGGATTGGGCACATCCACATAGGGCTTGCCTACATACTGCTCCATATCGTCCCGAACGGCGGAAACATTCACAGGGATCTTCCGCAGACGGTCGTATTCATCCCAGCTAAACAGCAATCTTGCCTTCTTGCCCATGCTCCGCAGCGCTTTGACCACAAAGTAGCTGGTGGCAATATCACGGAAATTGCCGATGTGGATCGAACCGGAGGGGCTGATGCCTGCAGCGCAGACATACTCATCCTTGTCCGGGCGCCGATCAACGATCTGCTTGGCAATATTTTCGGCCCAAGTCAACATTTTGAAACACCTCTTAATTTTGCGCAAATTTTGCATAATACTCGAATAATTTTACCATACGCGCAATGGAGTGTCAAGCATTGGAAATGGCAAAAAAGATAGGGAAAACCATTCCGTTTTATTTACAAATGCACATTTACAATTGGCTTTGGTTGTGATAAAATGGAAAAAATGTGATTAGGAGGGCTTCCCTATGATTCTGGATCTTTTGAAAAACGCAAAGAATTACGCAGGCATTCACCCCGGTGTGGACCGCGCATTGGAGGAAATGAAGCGCTTTACCCCCGACAATTACGGCGACGGTCGTGTGGAAGTGGACGGGGACAATGTGTTTTTGCTGCTGAATAACTACGAGACCCATCCCAAGAGCGAATCTATGGCAGAAGCCCACCGCAAGTACATTGATGTGATGTATATGGTGGAGGGCGCAGAGACCATTTACGTCAAGAACGTGGAGAAGCTGCGTTGCATCACCGAGGAATATACCGAGGAAAATGAAGCGTTGATCGCAAAGACCGATGCGGATGCCACAGCAGTCCGTTTGGAAGCAGGCTACTTTGTGGTGCTGTTCCCTCAGGATGCCCACAGCCCCGCCTGCGATGCCGACGGCAAGCAAACCGTTAAGAAGATCATTGGAAAAGTGAGAGTCTGACTATGACACAGTTTGTGAAATATCCGGATTTTGCAATGAAAAAGGAATATTTTCTGCCTGTCCGCCTGCTGGAAAGCGGCAATACGGAAAAGACGGAGGAGCTGTTCGCAGAAAAGCGCGCCGGCGTGTCTTTCCGTACCGATAACTGCGCTTTGCTGCAGGGAAAGGGTGCGTTTTTGCTGCTGGACTTTGGCAAGGAGCTGTGCGGCGGTGTGCGGATCATTACCCGTCTGGCACCGGAAGATGCCAAGCTGCGCATCACCTTCGGCGAATCCGTGGCAGAAGCCTGCAGCACCATCGGCGTTAAGGGTGCCTGCAACGACCATTCTCCCAGAGATATGACCGTGGCGGTGTCTATGATGTCCGATCTGGAATTCGGTCAGACCGGCTTCCGCTTTGCCCGGATCGAGCTGCTGACGGAGGGTGAACTGGGTTTGATCTCCGTGTACGGCTATTGCCTGACACCGGATTTTCCCAATGAGGCAAGCATCGTTACCAACGACGGCGCGCTGAACAAGATCATCGAAACCGCCGCCTATACCTTGAAGCTGACTTTCCAGAACAATTACATCTGGGACGGCATTAAGCGGGATCGGCTGGTCTGGTGCGGCGATCTGCATCCGGAGATCTTGACCTCTCTTTATTGGTTTGGCAATACCCCCAATGTAAAGAATTCTCTTCGTTTCCTGCGGGAAAATACGCCGGAGGGCACTTGGGTCAACACCATTCCTACCTATTCCGCCTGGTGGGTTATCAACGCCCTTGACTACGCCGATATTACCGGCGACGACGCATTCCTTGCCGAGAGTGAAAGCTATATCCAGAACGTGCTGGATGCCTTTAACGCCTGCGTAGCAGACGATGGCACTATGCATTTTGGCGACAAGCTGGATATGGAATTTTACTTAGACTGGCCCACCTTTGAGACCGAAGATGCGGTGGTGGGCTCTGCCTGCCTGCTGATTTTGGCGGCGAAAAAGTATCTTAAAAAGAAAGAACACGCCGGTGCAAAGCGCATTTGCGAAAAGCTGCAGGGCTATTTGCAGCAGCCGGTATCCCATAAGCAAATCCGGGCGTTCCAGATCCTTGCCGGCGGCGACAGCGCCGGCGCGGCAGAGTATCTGCAGGAAAACGGGGCAGAGGGTATGTCTACCTTTATGGCGTACTATATCCTCAGCGCCACGGCTTCTGCCGGCGGTACGCAGATGCTGCCAATGCTGAAAAATTACTATGGTGCGATGCTTCAGCGCGGCGCCACCACCTTCTGGGAGGACTTTGATCTTGCCTGGCTGGAGGGCAGCAGCCGCATTGATGCGATGCCGGTTCCCGGCGAAAAGGATCTGCACGGCGATTACGGCAAGTATTGCTATCAGGGCTTCCGCCACTCTTTGTGCCACGGCTGGGCTGCCGGCGTGCTGGCATTTATCGTAGAGCATATCGCAGGCCTTAAGATCACTGACGGCGGCAAATGCATCACCGCACAACCCCATATGGACGGTTTGACAGACCTGGACGCTGTGTTCCCCACAGCTGCGGGAAATGTGGAGATCCACATCCACGGCGAGGATAGAAAAATTATCCTGCCGCAATAAAAATGTAACACCTTGTTCATAAAGCTCTGCTATACTGCGCTTTAGATTGATTAAGGAGCAAAAATCTATGGCAACATACGAAAAAGTCAGCCGGTTTCAGCGGTTGAAAAACGATATGAAGGACCTGACCTTCAAAGAGAAGCTGGGCCATTTGTGGGAATACTACAAGTGGATCGCAATTACGGTAGTTGTACTGATTGTTGCTGCGGTATCTGTGGTTTTCAGCGTGATCCAAAACAGTAAGGAATTGGTCTACGGCGGCGTTGTGGTAAATGTAAATATTACGGAAGAGGGCAGCGCCTATTTAAAGGAAGGCTGGTTTGAAGCCCAGAACGGCAATGAAAAAAAGCAGCGCATCAAGCTGGAAACGCTGTCCATCAGCAGCCTGGTAACCGGCACTTACAATGAAACTTCCGATGTCTATCTGTCCAAACTGTCGGGAATGGTTTCCATAGGAGAAGTGGACTATGTGCTGACAGATATTGACGCTGTCTGCCGTCTGAGCGACAAAGGTATCGTCTCTTCACTGGACACGATCTTTACGCAGGAACAGCTTGCGCAGTATGAAGACAAGCTGTTTACCTATAAGACCGAAACGGAGGAATATTGGATCGCCATCGATATTACAGACCTGCCCTTTGTGCAAAAGCATATTTCCCTCAACGATGACGGTCAGGAAAACAGAGTCTGCATCGCATTCCCCGGCAACACCGGTCGGGAGGAGAAGAATGCCGCATTTCTGGAATATTTGCGCAATTGGAGCGAATAGAAGATAAGATTGCACTTGTGCGAATGAAAAAGCTGTGGTATGATGATAGTACCACGGCTTTTTAAGCTTGAAGGAGGTATTATCGTTGCGTTATTATCTGGCAATTGACATCGGCGCATCTTCCGGTCGGCACATTCTGGGTCACGTGGAAGACGGCAAGCTGATTTTGGAAGAGATCTTCCGCTTTGACAATAAGCAGCTGCGTAAGAACGGACACGACTGCTGGGATATGGACAATCTGTGGAACGGCATTGTAGGCGGTCTGAAGGTCTGCAAGACCTTGGGTAAGATCCCCCATACCGTCGGCATTGACACCTGGGCGGTGGACTATGTACTGCTGGACGAAAACGATCAAGTCATCGGCGACGCCGTTGCCTATCGCGACAGCCGCACCGAGGGTATGAAGCAGTGGGTCAATACCGTTATTCCCGCGGAAGATCTGTATGCCAAAACCGGCATCCAGTATCAGCCCTTTAACACCGTCTATCAGCTGTCTGCCCTGAAAAAGGAGCATCCTGAGCAGCTTGAAAAGGCGAAATGGATGCTGATGATCCCCGAATATTTCAATTTCCGCCTTACCGGCGTCAAGTGCAACGAGTATACCAATGCATCCTCTACCAATCTGCTCAATGCTTCACAGAAGACTTGGGATATGGACGTGATCGCAGCTTTGGGTCTGCCCGCGGAGATCTTCCACGGTCTGGCAATGCCCGGCACAGTCTTGGGCAATTTGCTGCCGGAAATTCAGGCAGAGGTCGGCTTCGACACCACGGTGATCCTGCCGGCTACCCACGATACCGGCTCTGCATTTTTGGCAGTACCTGCCAAGGATGACAACGCGGTTTATCTGTCCTCCGGCACCTGGAGCCTGCTGGGTGTGGAAAACGAAGACCCCATCACCAGCCTTGACAGCTACGCCCAGAACTTTACCAATGAGGGCGGTGCGTGGTACCGGTTCCGTTACTTAAAGAACATTATGGGTCTGTGGATGATCCAGTCCATTCGTCGCGAACTCAACGGCGTTGCCTATGTGCAGGGCAAGGAAAGCCGCACGGCAGCGACCAGGCAGTGGAGCTTCCCGGATCTGATCGCAGAGGCCAAGCAAAACGAAGATTTTAAGAGTGTTGTAGACGTCAATCAGGACTGCTTCTTAGCACCGGAAAGCATGATCCAGGCCATCAAGGATGCCTGCGCTACCACCAATCAGGCTGTGCCGGAGACGGTGGGTCAGATCATGCAGTGCGTCTACTCCAGCTTGTCCATCTGCTACCGCGATGCCATCGCCAGCCTGCAAAAGCTGACGGGCAAGACCTACACCAGCATCAACATCGTCGGCGGCGGCTGTCAGGACGGCTACCTGAATCTGCGCACCGCGCAGGCCACCGGGCTGCCGGTATACGCCGGTCCTATCGAGGGCACTGCCATTGGCAATTTGATCGTACAGATGATCGCCGGCGGCGATCTGGAAAATTTACAGGCTGCACGCAGCGCGATCCGCGCCAGCTTTGAAATCAAGGAGGTTACACCATGAGTTATGTAGAAGCAAAAGCAAAATATGCTGCACTGGGCATTGATACCGATGCCGCTATCGCCAAGCTGAAGAACGTTCCCGTCTCTCTGCACTGCTGGCAGGGCGACGATGTCCGCGGTTTTGATACCGACCCCAACAAGCCCCTCACCGGCGGCATTCAGACCACCGGCAACTATCCCGGTCGTGCCCGCACCCCCGAGGAGCTGATGGCGGACATTGACAAGGTCATTTCTCTGGTTCCCGGTCAGGTGAAGATGAACCTGCACGCCAACTATGCTATCTTCGAGAACGGCGAGTGGGCAGACCGCAACAAGCTGGAGCCTAAGCATTTCCAGAAATGGGTGGATTTCTGCAAGGAGCGTGGCTTGGGCTGCGACTTTAACCCCACCTTCTTCTCCCATCCTATGTGCGACCCCCTGACGCTGAGCTCTCCCAACGAGGAAACCCGCAAGTTCTGGATCGAGCACGGCAAGGCAAGTATCCGCATTTCTCAGTACTTAGCTGAGCAGCTGGGTCAGCCCTGTATTATGAATATCTGGACCGGCGACGGCTATAAGGACATTCCTGCCGACCGTATGGGTCCGCGTGTCCGTTACAAGGAATCCATCGACGAGATCCTGTCCGAGCCCTTTGATTTTAATAAGGTCAAGCCCTGTGTCGAGTCCAAGGTCTTCGGTATCGGCGTAGAAGCGTATACCGTCGGCTCTGCAGAATTTACTCTGAGCTATGCCGCAATGAACAAGGATCGCTGCATCCCTCTGATGGACAACGGTCACTATCATCCCACCGAAGTGGTTTCCGACAAGATCCCCGCTTTGCTGGCATTCTTCGACGAGATTGCCCTGCACGTGACCCGTCCCATCCGTTGGGACTCCGACCACGTGGTGCTTTACGACGATGAGACCAAGGAGATCGCCAAGGAGATCGTTCGCTGCGGCGGTCTGGATGGCTCTGTGAAGATCGCATTGGACTATTTCGATGCTTCCATCAACCGTGTTGCGGCTTGGGTTGTTGGCTACCGCAACCTGCAGAAGGCTCTGCTCAACGCCCTGCTGTGCCCCAATGAGGAGCTGAAGGATGTTCAGGACAAGAACAACTGGACTGAGCTGCTGGTCCGTCAGGAAGAGCAGAAGACGCTGCCCTTCGGCGAGGTTTGGGACGAGTATTGCCGTGTCTGTGGCAAGCCCGTGGACGGTCAGTGGTTTGCTGAAGTACAGAAGTACGAAGCAGAAGTTCAGAGCGCCAGAGGGTAAGCAAAATGGATATGACTGCATTTAAGAATGAACTGGCTGCTCTGGCAGCGATGTCAAATAAGTACGGCGCAAATCCTGCCTATGTTTTGGCAGGCGGCGGCAACACCTCCTACAAGAGCGAAGACTACCTGTGGATCAAGGGCAGCGGCACCTCTCTTGCCACCATCAAGGCAGAGGATTTCGTTGTTTTGGAACGGGCTAAGCTGAATGTGATGTTCGGCAAGGAGTATCCTGCGGAGGAGGCTGCCCGTGAGGCAGCTGTTCTGCAGGAGATGATGGACGCCCGCATCGAGGGGGAGACCCGTCGCCCCTCCGTTGAAACCTTGCTGCACAATCTGTTCCCCCAGCGCTATATCCTCCACGTACACCCCGCCATCGTCAACGGCATTACCTGCGCAGTTGAGGCAGAGGGCGCTATGCGCCGCCTGTTCCCCGATGCCGTTTGGGTAGATGCCTGCAAGCCCGGCTACATTTTGGCGCTGGAGTGCAAGCAGGTGATGGACGCCTATAAGGCAGCCAATGGTCGCGATTGCGATCTGCTGTTTTTGCAGAATCACGGCATTTTCTTCGCCGCAGATACCGTAGAGGGTCTGGACGTTTTGGCAGAAAAGGTGATGGGCGCTCTGTCAGCCGCTGTCAAGCGGGAGCCGGATCTGACCCCCATTGATGCCGATGCTGACAAGGTAACCGCTGTGAAAGAGCAGCTGAAGGATCTGTACGGCGAGGGTAGCTCCGTTTGCTTTATGGCAAACCCTGAGATCCTTGCCTACGATCCCGCCACCAAGAGCCTGTCTCCCGACCACATCGTCTACGCCAAGGCAAAGCAGCTGGCAGTTTGCTGCAAGTGCAATTTGGCAGAAGCCTTCGCTTCCTTCGAAGCAGAGAACGGCTACAAGCCCAAGATCATCTTCTACAAGGGTCTGGGTATGTTCGCCTGCGGTATGAGCGAAAACGAAGCCAATACCGCTGCCATCGTAATGCTGGACGCCATCAAGGTCGTGGTGTACACTGAGGCATTTGGCGGCGTGTCCGCAATGCCGGACTTCCTCATCGACTTCATCGTCAACTGGGAAGTGGAGAGTTATCGCTCCAAGGTCAGCCTGAACAAGTAAAACATCACCCCGGATCGCAAAAATGCGATCCGGGGTTTTATTCTTGTTGCAATCGAACTGATTTTTTGGTATAATATCAGAGAATGTACCCTGGAGGATTGCAATGGATACTGAAAAACTGAGAGTCATCATCGGCAAGAATATTGCCGCATACCGCAAGCACTTCGGTCTGACCCAGGCCGGGCTGGCAAAAAAACTGAATTATTCCGATAAGGCCGTTTCCAAATGGGAACGGGGCGAGTCGATCCCGGATATTATTACGCTGACACAGCTGGCAGAGCAATTCGGAATCACTGTCAACGAGCTGGTGCAGGATCCCAATGCGCTGCCGGAGAAGACCGGCGTTGTCCAGCAGGCAATGGGTCGCGTTGTGGAGAAGGCACTGAAACGGAAGGCGGACAAGAATATTATTCTGGGGCTGTCGTCCATTCTTGTTTGGTTCGTGGCGGTGCTGCTGTATGTGGTGTTGTCCGGCGTAGGGCTGGAGAACAGCTGGCTGGCATTTGCCTACGCCATTCCCACGACGGCTATTGTGCTGCTGAGCCTGCGTTCCGCCTGGAAGGATTTTCGCTGGAACCGGGGCTTGATCAGCGCCATTATGTGGGGCACACTGGTAAGCGTGTATTTGACGTTATTGGTGCTGGACGTTAGCAACTACTGGAAAATATTTTTGCTGGGAATCCCCGGACAAATTGCTATATTTCTGTGGTTTCGGATGTTCCTGCCTGCAAGAAAGCCGGAGCAACCGGAGGAGTAAGCGTCTATGGAAGAATGGATCATTGTTGCTGTTGTTGCCGTACTGGTACTTGGTGTGTGCTTTTTGGTGGATAAGGGCTTTACAAAGCTGTTTCGCAGCCAGGCGCAGCACCATTCCGGTCTCTCGGTGCGGCTGAATAAGAGATATGCCACCATTGGTCTGATTATGTTCGTGTTGGGCGTAGTGGCGTTGTTTGCCGGAACAAAGGAAGGCTGGCTGCTGTTGGCAGGCGGCGCTTTTGTGATGCTGATCGGCATCGCGCTGGTGGTGTATTATATGACCTTTGGTGTTTTCTATGATGATGACACCTTTTTGCTGACCACCTTTGGAAAGAAAAGCACTGCATATCATTACAGCGATATTGCCGGTCAGCAGCTGTATAATAACTACGGGCAGACCGTGATCGAATTGCATCTGACCGACGGCCGGACTGTGCATTTGCAGTCGGCGATGCCCGGTGTATACGACTTTTTGGATAAGGCTTTTTCTGCCTGGTGCCGGCAGCGGAATATTCGGGAAGAGGATTGCGATTTCCATAACCCCGATGAGAGCTGCTGGTTCCCAAACGTGGAGGGAAAATGATGCATATTCCAAAAGGAACCGCGCAGCTGGAGCTGGTAACTTTCGATGAAGCTTTGGCAGCTGCCAATACCCCCTGCGATACATACGATATCAAGCAATGGCTGTATGCTCCGAATTTCTACTCGGAGTATCGGTATATTTTGGGTACCCGGGGCGAAAATCCGCTGATCTGCATTGGTATCAACCCTTCTACCGCCGAGCCGGATAATCTGGATAATACGCTGAAATCCGTAGAGCGGATCGCCAAGGGAAATGGCTTTGACAGCTTTATTATGTTTAATGTCTACGCCCAGCGCGCTACCGATCCGGATTCTATGGAGAAGGAATGCAACACAATGCTCCACAAGGAGAATCTGAAGGCATTCCGCTATATTTTATCCATTTCCAAAAAGCCGGCGATTTGGGCAGCCTGGGGCGCGATCATCGAAAAACGGGATTATTTGGCGGATTGTGTTCGGGATATGGTGCAGGCGGGTCAGGAATTTGACGCCAGCTGGTACTGTGCCGGCGCAATTACGAAAAAAGGACACCCCCATCATCCGCTGTACCTGCGCAAGGATGAGAAAATCAAGCCCTTCAACGTGGAGGATTACTTAAATGCACGGTAGTGAATGCGATACCTGCTGGTATTTTGACTACGACGAGGAATTCGACGAATATTTCTGTATGATGGATTTGGACGAAGACGAGGTATACCGGTTCTTCACCCAGGGGCGTAGCCATTGTCCGTATTATCGGCAGGGCGACGATTATACACTGGCAAGGAGGCAATAAGATGAAGCGATGGCTTGGCGTGCTGGCAATTTTGCTGCTTTTCAGCGGTTGCAGCAATGCCGCACCGCAGGAAGAAGATGACAGCACTCCCGAAGCTTTGCCTCAGATACCGTCGCTTATGGCGCCGGCATTGTATGATTCTACAAATCCCATTGAAGCATTTACAGGCGGCGCGGTAAAGGCATATACGCCGGAGGACGGAACATGTCTTTATGTTGCACCGATGGGAAGAAATTTTCTTCTGTTTACAAAAAACGGCGTAACGCTCTACAGAGGCGAGCGATTGGCGGAGGTTGCATCGGTGGAGATACCGGATATTCCCTTGCCAGGCAGCGGTATGCTGCAGGTGCGGGATGACGGAATTGCCTATTACGATGTAAAGGAAAAGCAGATCGTTTTCCTGAACCAATATCTGCGAGCGGTTGGCGTATTCAGCCTTCCCAAGGAGATCAGCGGCGACGTTTATCTGTCTGCAGATTGGAAAATGTTTTACTACTGCTCCGATGCAGGTGTACACGCACTTGACTTGGATACCGGCGTGTCCCGGCTTTTGAAGGCACAAAATGCCCAGTGGCAGGGCGTAAACGGCGGATTTGCCAACAGTGCGGTGCTGCGGTGCATTTTTAAGGACGACGCAGCGGAAAGAACAATGCTCCTTTCTGCGGAAACCGGAACGGTTTTGGCAGAGGGTGATTATCTAAACAATATGTGCGGAACCGGTGCAGGCTATTACCTGTCATCAGGAGGGGAGCACATTTTTGGCTATGGGCAGGAGCAATCTGTAAAATTAACACTTATGGAAAAAGGCAGGCTTTATCCGCTTCCGGATGAGCAGGGCGCAGTTGTCCTTGCCAAGTCGAAAATCAGCTGCCGATTGGACTACTATGACATAAAAACGGGTCAAAAAGCAGCATCTGTAAAGCTTACGGGTATTACAAAGGTCGACGGCATATTTATCGCCAATGGCGATGTCTTTTTCACGGTTGGCGATATACTTTACCGATGGGATCCTCAAAAGAGTCTGACGGAGGATCCGGAAATCTATACACAACCCTACTACCACTACGCAGATCCCGATGAGGAAGGACTTGCCGCCGTGGGGCAACAGATCCAACAGCTGGAAGAAAGCTACGGCGTCAATATCCTCTACTGGAACGAGGTGGAGGCGCTTGCGCCCTGGGATTATCACTTCACAGCGGAGTATTTGACGCAGCCCTACACAGAAAACCTGTCCCGACTGGAGCAGGCACTGGCGAAGTTCCCGGAGGGCTTTTTTGATGAAGCTTCCAAATGGACAAAAAGCGGCAAACTGAACATCTTGCTGGTGCGGGGCATTTACGGCGGTGTACAGACGGAAAAGTATGCCTCTGCGTCGGGCATTCAGTTCAATGCCAACGGCGATACATACATTGCGCTGACGGTTGGGGAAGATATGGAGAACTGGTTCTATCACGAGCTGGGACATCTGCTGGACAACCGGATCCTAAGCACCACCAACAGCTACAGCAACTGGAGCGCCCTGAATCCCTGGGATTTTCAGTACGATAATGACTACACAAAAAATCAGGATCGGACGGACAGAAAGTATCTGGAAGGCGACAAGCGTTATTTTGTCGACTTTTATTCTATGAGTTTCGCGGTGGAAGACCGCTCCCGAATCTTTGAATATGCCTGTATGCCGGGCAATGAGGAGGTTTTTGCTTCTGAACCGATGCAGAAGAAGCTGAAAACTGTTTGCGCCGGTATCCGTAAGGCGTTTGAACTGGAGGGAGAATCCTATATTTGGGAGCAATACTTACAGTAAGAAAAGAGTGGACACTATGGTTTTGGAAACAAAACGTTTGATCCTGCGCAAGCCGGAAATTACGGACGTGGACGAGTATATGCAGTTCGTCAATTCGGAGTTCGTAAACCGGTACAATGCAATGTCGCCGGTAACCCGTGAAAAGGCGGAGCACCAATTTTCTCAGGCAAAGGATGACCTGAGTGCAATTGCGCTGGAGCGAAAGGAAACCGGAAAAATGATTGGTATGATCTATGCCGGCGAAGACAGCCTGCGCTACGGCGTCGAATCCAGGGAGTTTTCCTATTTTCTGCGGGAAGAGGAGGCCGGAAAGGGCTTGATGAAAGAGGCGCTTGCCGCGCTGATCGACTATTTCTTCACAGAAGAAAAACTGGATTGCGTGTCTGCCCGCTGCTTTGTACCCAATGTAGCATCCCAGCGATTGCTGGAATCTTTGGGTTTTACCCGGGAGGGCGTTGTCCGCAAATGTGTCAAGGGATATAAAGATACCGTCTTTGACGATTGCCTATACTGCCTGATGCGCGAGGATTGGAAATAATAAAAATGGCTTCCACGGCGGTGGAAGCCATTTTTTATTTTGCTTTTACGGTAATGCGGTAGGTTTTGACAACGCAGCCGTCAGAGGAAGAAAGGGTGATGGTTACGGTACCGGTTTCCTGGCAGACCAGATAATAGACATTGCGCCCTTTGTCGGCATCCCAGCCGAAATTGTCAGAAATAACACCATAATCGCTGCTATAGCACCGGACTTCCGCCCAGCTGTCGGTGGGGACAGTGTAGGCATCAATGATAAGGACATCGCCTACTGTTAGCACCATACCGTCAGACAACGTATCCGACGTGTCGCGGAAAATAATATCTGTGGCATCGGGATAATCGATGGGATCCGTTACGATGATCTTACAGCTAGCATTGACAAGAAGTGGCTCGTCCACTGACCGGAGACGAATCGTGCATTCACCCATACCCACCGGAACCAGTGTGCCTGCGCTGTCAATATAGGCAATGTTTTCATTCGAAGATTCCCACTTCAGCTTGGATGTGCCGTTATAGGTGTATTTGAGCTTTATAGCGTCATTAAGCGGAACGGTGTAGGTGTCCTGCTCAAAGGTGATTCGCTCAATGGTGGGGTCGGGGGTTACATTGACGGTCATAGTTGCCGTTTGACCCTTGTAGGTGGCGGTGATCACCGCAGTACCGGGATATTTTGTGACCAGCATACTGCCGGAGGCTTCCACAACAGAAGGATCGGAGGAGGTGTAGACGACGAATTCGTCGCGGGTATCGCCCAAAACCTCCACGACCTGCAAGGTCTTCTCCATAATGCTGATGCTCTTACTGGGGAAGCGGATCTTGCCGGAGGTGGCTTTTGCGGGAGTGTAGGGCTGGATATGACCGTTGGGCTCACCGGTGCCGTGGTAGAACAGGTGCTTGCCGTTGCTTTCGTCGAAACCGGCGTAGACCACGATAGTGGTGTCGCTGTCAAGGTAGAATGCCCGCTTTGCATTGGCGTGACCCAGTCCCTTTGCTGTTTCCCAGGTCAGTTCGTCTTCATCGTACCAGATGTACAGATAGGATCTAATTTGGTAACTTGGCTCCTGACCGTCTTCTACGCCAACCATCGTGGCATAATAGGCAAATTCACCGGGGGTCAGCTTGGTCTTGCCGGGAGCACAGTCGTAATCGTCCTTGACGTAGATGGTATACGACTCGCTGTAGCCGTCCCAGGAGGTGAAGGTGATCACCGCGGTACCGGCTTTGTTAAAAAACAGATAGTCTCCGTAGAAACCGTTGTTATACTTGTTGGCGACTGAAACAACAGCCGGATTGCTGGAGGTGATGTAATAGTTTCGCGTTGGGCTTTCCGGATCGGGTTTGCTGGGGTCTCCGGTAGCGTACCAAGGGTCGACAAGGTCATTGCGCTGACCATCTTCTGTTAGCATATAGGATCGTTGCAGATCAATTTGCAAGTAGTTTCCAACAAATTTTGTAACGCCGTCGTACAACGGACAATCCACACTCAGATCAAAGGAGGCCGTTCCTTTTTTGGAGACGACATAGATGTTAATCGACCAACTTTCGTACTGGGTGGAAGCTTTCACGGTTGCCCAACCTGTACCCACACCGGTTACAAGGCCGTTGTTGTCAACGGTAAAAATGGCGGTATCGCTGGAAGACCAGCTCAATGCGTCAGGATCGCCCAAGAAAGTGTAGTCGATCTGCAAAGTGTCTCCCACTTTAATGATGGAATTGGTGGGCGTACGGATATCCATCAATTCCACATAAAGAGCAGCGCGATCCTCCACCTCTCCATCTGTAACGATGACAACGAAAGGACCGGAATCTTCGGTTTTGTAAGTGGTTATAACACCATTTTGATCAATGAAACCTCTGCTTGAATGTAATGTTGACCAGGTTAAGGGTTTGTTGCCCGTGTAGGTATATTCCAACTGAAGAGAATCACCTGCCATAATCACTGTGTTTTGCTTCGTAGTGATCTCAAGCTTTACAGAGGGAGTTGTTGGTTGGGAGGTGGTCTGCGTAGGCTTTTGGGTCGTTGCTTGGGTGGGAGTCTGTGTCGGTGTTTGGGTAGGTCTTTGCGTCGGTGTTTGGGTAGTGCCTTGGGTTGGCGTCTGGGTTGGCTGCTCCGTCGGATCGGTGGGAGCAGAGGGGTCAGCAGTTCCCGTAGGATCGGTGGGATCGGAGGGATCTGTGGGCGCAGAAGGATCCGTGGGGTCAGTGGGCGTGCCGGTGGGCGGCGTGGTGCTGCCGGAGATGGGATCTGTGGCGACCGTAGGATCGGTGGGCTCCGGCATAGGCTCATTACCGGGCTTGCCGAAGCAAAGGAAAGCGATAACCACCGCAGCAATTGCCAACACAAGAATTATGGATAAAATGACAAGTTTCTTCTTTCGTGTCATAGTCTTTCCTCGTTAATGAAAAAGGACGGAAATCCGCTGGGATTTCCGTCCTTAAGTTTTGGGATTAGCCCTTAATAGCCTCCTCCACAGCAACAGCCACGGAAACGGTCATACCGACCATGGGGTTATTGCCTGCGCCCAGGAAGCCCATCATCTCAACGTGGGCGGGGACGGAGGAAGAACCTGCGAACTGTGCATCGCCGTGCATACGACCCATGGTGTCGGTCATGCCGTAGGAAGCAGGACCTGCAGCCATATTGTCGGGATGCAGGGTACGGCCGGTGCCACCGCCGGAAGCGACGGAGAAGTACTTACGACCGGTCTCCATGCACTCCTTCTTGTAGGTGCCGGCAACGGGATGCTGGAAGCGGGTGGGGTTGGTGGAGTTGCCGGTGATGGAAACGTCAACACCCTCGTGACGCATAACAGCAACGCCCTCACGGACATCGTCACAGCCGTAGCAGTTAACGGCAGCGCGCTCGCCAGTGGAGTAGGGGATCTTCTTGACGATCTTCAGCTCACCGGTGTAGTAGTCGAACTGGGTCTGCACATAGGTAAAGCCGTTGATACGGGA
>JAZNNE010000065.1:0-25584 GCA_045580125.1 Faecousia sp.
GGTATGAGATCGAGATCGGCGACACCAACAAGGTCCGTGACGGCGGCGATGTGACCATCCTTACTGTGGGCGCTGCGCTGTACCGGGCTGTGGATGCGGCCAAGACGCTGTCCGAGAAGTACGGCCTGGAGGCGGATATCATCAATATCCACTCTCTGGTGCCTCTGGATTACACCAAGATCGTGGAATCTGTCAAAAAGACCGGCAAGGTGGTTCTGGTTTCCGATGCTTGCGGACGTGGCAGCTACCTCAACGACGTTGCGCAGAACATCACCACTCTGTGCTTCGACGATCTGGATGCACCTCCCGTGGTCGTGGGCGCAAAGAACTGGATCACTCCTCCTTTCGAGTTCGACGAGTTCTTCTTCCCGCAGGCTAGCTGGATCCTGGATTCTATCCACGAGAAGATCGTTCCTCTTAATGGCTACGAAGCAACTGCCAATAGCTGCGACGAGGCTGAGGCGATCCGCCGTTCCAAGGCCGGCGTGTAATTTGACCTTAATAAAAGGCACTGCTCGAAAGAGCAGTGCCTTTTTACCGCATATCTTGTAAAAAAATTGGAAAAAATTATAAAATAGTACTTGATTTTTGAAAAAAGTGGTGCTATAATACAGCGGTCTGAAATCAGGGTGAGTCCTCTGCGGGCATAAAACGCGCCGTATGAACGCCTAATATATTAAGGAGGACAAAATTATGGATCTCGTAAAGGCTCTGAACAGCCAGTACATGAAGGAGGAGCTGCCCGAAGTTAAGGTCGGCGATACCGTTCGTGTCCATGTTCGCATCAAGGAAGGTTCCCGTGAGCGTATCCAGGTGTTTGAAGGCACTGTTATCGCTCGCAAGCACGGTGGTATCACCGAGACCATCACCGTCCGCCGTATTTCCTACGGTGTTGGCTGTGAGAAGGTTTTCCCCCTGCATTCTCCCAACGTTGCAATGATCGAAACTATCCGCAAGGGCAAGGTTCGTCGTGCAAAGCTGTACTATCTGCGTGGCCGTTTCGGCAAGGCTGCCAAGGTCAAAGAGAGAGTTTAATGCAAAAAAGAAAAAAAGAGGGCTTTGCCCTCTTTTTTTTTGCGCAATTATCGTTTATAATAGTCTATATTATTGTCGGCGGGTATTTGCCGAAAAGATTTGGATGTGATTTTAGTGCGTTTTTTCCGAAAGAAAGAGGAAGAAGATATCCTGCTGTGCGATACGGCTGGTGAGGTAGATGGTCTTCAGGCTGAGAATGCTGAGCCGACAAAGAAGCGCGTTGATTGGCGCAAAACACTGCTGACCTACGCCCATGATATTTTCTATCTGCTGGCGATCCTTGTGGTGGTATCACTGGTGCTTCGTGTTGTTGTGGTCAACGGCACGTCTATGAATAACACGTTAAAAGACGGCGACTATTTGCTGGTTTTGAGCAACGTCTTTTACCGAAATCCCAAGCAGGGCGATGTGATCGTTGCCAGCAAGGAAACCTTTGACGACGGTGCGCCTATCGTTAAGCGGGTCATTGCCACCGAGGGACAGAAGGTTGATATTGATTTTGAGAACGGAATCGTCTACGTTGACGATGTTGCACTTGATGAGCCTTACACGATGACGGCGACCAACCGACCCGAGGGCGTTGAGTTCCCCTTGATCGTGGGGGATAACTGCATTTTTGTTCTGGGCGATAACCGCAACGGCTCAAAAGACAGCCGCGATCCTGACATTGGATTGATCGATAAGCGGGAAGTGATCGGCAAGGTGATCTTTCTGTTCATTCCCGGAACCAACGGAACAGACTACAAAGGCAAACCCGTAGAATCCCGGGATTTCTCCAGAATAGGAGTTGTACACTGATGGAGCACGATAGAATGAACATCCAATGGTATCCCGGACATATGACCAAGACCCGCCGCCAGATAGAAGCGGATCTGAAGCAGGTGGACGCGGTCTGTGAAATCGTGGATGCACGCATCCCTATGTCCAGCAGGAATCCGGATATTGATACCATTTGTGCAAACAAGCCTCGAATTGTGATCCTGAACAGAATGGATCTTGCTGATCCTGCAGCCACGAAGCGTTGGTCGGAATATTTTAAGAGCAGGGGTATGGCAGCTGTGCCTACGGATTGTAAAACCCGCAGGGGAATCAGCGATTTTCAGCCTGCTGTCCGTTCTGTTTTGAAAGAAAAGATCGAACGCAATGCTGCTAAGGGTATGAATAAGCCCGTCCGTGTAATGGTAGTGGGAATTCCCAATGTGGGCAAATCCACACTGATCAATCAGATATCCGGTCGAAAAGGCGCGAAAGCAGAGAATCGCCCCGGTGTTACCCGCGGCAAGCAATGGGTTACCGTGGATAACGGTCTGCTTCTGCTGGATACTCCCGGTATTTTGTGGCCGAAGTTTGAAGATCCGGAAGTAGGTATGATGCTGGCATATACCGGTGCTGTCAAGGACGGTATTATGGATATTGAGGAGCTGGCCTGCTTCCTGATCAAGCTGCTGCATAAGCGCTATCCCCAGGCACTGAAGGATCGCTACGGCATTGAAGCGGATGAAGATACCCAGGGCTATGAACTGCTGGAAATGGCAGGACGTAAGCGTGGATTTCTGATTTCCGGCGGTCAGATCAATACCGAGCGTATGGCAAAGGTGCTTATTGACGAATACCGCAGCGGTAAGCTGGGAAGATTCACCCTGGAAGAACCGGAGGAATAAACTATGCTGGACAAGAATATGTGGGAAATTGAAGATTCCTATTATGCCCAGGGTTTTGCCACCATCTGCGGTATTGACGAGGCTGGCAGGGGACCGCTGGCCGGACCTGTCTGCGCCGCTGCTGTGATTCTGCCGCCCCATCTGGATATTCCTGGTCTGAATGACAGCAAGAAGCTGACGGACAAGCGCCGCAGAGAGCTGATGCCTATTATTAAGGAGCAGGCGATCGCCTATGCCATTGCCTTTGCAACCCACGAGGAAATTGATCAGATCAACATCCTGCAGGCAACCTTCTTAGCTATGCAGCGGGCGCTGGATCAGCTGGGTGTAACACCGGATCTGGCACTGATCGACGGCAATCGGGAGAAGGATTTTGGCGTCAAGGTCAAGACTGTAGTCAAGGGCGACAGCCTCAGCGCCAATATTGCTGCAGCCTCTGTTCTTGCCAAGGTTACCCGTGATGACTGGATGGAGGAAATTGCGGCAAAATATCCCAATTACGGCTTTGAAATACATAAAGGTTACGGCACAAAGGCACATTATGCTGCACTGACGGAATACGGCGCTACGGATATCCACCGTATGACGTTCCTGAAGAAATTTTATGGAGAAAAGTAAGATCGTTGGTGCGTGGGGCGAGGCGCAAGCCGCCCAATATCTGCAGAAAAAACGCTATAAACTGGTTGCCTGCGGTTACAAATGCCGTTTCGGCGAGATCGATCTGATCGTTAAGGATCGCAAGCATCTGGTATTTGTGGAGGTCAAGCTGCGAAAATCAGCAGGCTTTGCCTCTGCGCGGGAGTTTGTAGACCGCAGAAAGCAGGACAGACTGCGAATCACTGCGTCTGTGTATCTATCGCAGAACCCTACAAATCTTCAGCCCAGGTTTGATGTAATAGAGATCTATGCGCCCCAGGGGACAATGACCAAACGCCCCGAATTCATTCATTTGGAGGATGCTTTTCAATGAATTTCCCCGTTTTTGATCTGCATTGCGATACAGCTCTTGCGATGCTTGGCAAGGATATGCTGGGCGGCAATTCTCTGCGTCAAAACAGCTTCCATATTGACTTAAAGCGGGCAAAGGAATTGCCGGGTTATGCGCAATGCTTTGCGCTGTTTACCACGCCTGCCTTCCGGGAATGGTTTCAGGTTTCTCCTGTAACCGCTTTTGAGCGGGAGATGGATGTGATTCTCAGCCAGATTCACCAAAGCAGTGATTGGATCAAACAAGCGTATAGCGCCCGTGATGTGCGGGATAATTATGCAAACGGATTGATGTCGGCGATCCTGACGATCGAAGGTCCGGCAGGTTTTGATTTTGATCCCGCGCTTTTGCAGGATCTATACCACGTGGGATTTCGAATTTCGACCCTGGGTTGGAACGAGCAAAATCAGCTGACCGGCTCGAATGTTACCGGCGGGGGTTTGACCGATCTGGGTAGGGAATATGTAAAGGAAGCCCAGCGGGTTGGTGTGATCGTCGATGTCAGTCATATCAGCGACGAGGGGTTTTGGGACATTATTGAGATTACGGAAAAACCGGTCATCGCCAGCCATTCCAACAGCCGCGCGGTTTGTGATGTGCCCCGGAATCTGACCGATGATATGTTCCGCGCCATTTGCCGGACCGGTGGCGTGGCAGGCATCAATCAATATGCCGAGTTTATTGGCGACAAGGCAGATCTGAATAAGGTCTGCGACCATATTGTGCACTTTCTGGAGCTGGACCCCGAGGGTGATCATATCGCCCTTGGCGGCGATCTGGACGGCTGTGAGGAACTGGCGGAAGGCTTTGACGGAGTGCAGTCGTACCCGCATCTGGCACGTGCTTTGCTGCAACGGGGTGTCAGCGAAGCGATCGTACGTAAAATTTATTGGGACAATGCTTTGGAGGTAATGGAAAAATGCTGTATTTGACAACCAGAGACCGCTTTGATACATTTACTGCTTTTCACGCAGTAAAAGACGATACTGCTTCCAATGGCGGTTTGTTCCTGCCCTTTAAAATGCCGAAAGTCGATATGGCAGATCTTTCTGACCAGTCTTTTGGCGATTGTGTTGCCCATATTCTAAATCTGTTTTTTGCTACTCAGCTGACGGGCAAGGAAGTGGAGTTTTGTATCGGCAGAAATCCTGTCCGCATTAAAAGTGCCCATCAGCGCACAGTCATCGTGGATCTTTACCGCAATTTAGATGGCAGCTATGAAAAAATGGAGCAACGGCTCGCTGCGAAAATCTGCAGCAGCTTTAGCATAGATACGCGTGTATCCTCCTGGCTTGCCATTGCCATTCGTATAGCTGTTCTGTTCGGTGTGATTTACGAAATGCGCAAGCAGGATCTGGTTGATAAGTGTATTGACATTGCTGTGCCTTGCGGCGATTTCAGATTGCCTATGGCGGCATGGTACGGCAGGAAAATGGGACTTCCCATCGGCAATATCATCTGTGCCTGCGGTTACGATAGCGGCGTGTGGGATCTTCTGCGCCACGGTGTAATGCGTACATCTGCGCCGGAGAATTCGTTTGCTGAGCTGGAGCGCCTGATTTGCGCAACACTTGGCGTTTCTCAGGCCGAAACCTACAGCAAAGCCTGTAGATCCGGTGCTGTATACGCAGTTTTGCCTGAGGAGCTCTCTACGTTAAGTAATGGTATTTTCTGTGCCGTTGTCAGCGAAGACCGTGTCGAAAATGCGATTTCCAGCGTATTTCGTACCAGCACCTGTGTGCTGGAGCCCGGTTCTGCCATTTCTTACAGCGGTCTGATGGATTATCGTACCAAAACCGGCGAAAGCCGCACTGCACTGCTGCTGGCTGACTGCAATCCTGCGGATCAGGCAAAGATGATTGCGGCGGCAATGAATATTACTGAGGATGCGCTGAAGGATTTGCTGCGCTCCTAAGGAGGACGCTTATGGCGCTTTACGCGATCGGCGATCTGCATTTGAGCCTAAGTGCAGACAAGCCAATGGATATATTCGGCGGCAGCTGGGTAGGGTATATGGACAAGCTCAAGGCCGGTCTGAGCGTGATTCAGCCGGAGGATACTACTGTGCTTCTTGGCGATCTTAGCTGGGCGCTGGATCTACAGGAGGCGGTGGAAGATTTTCGCTTCATTGACGCCATCCCCGGCAGGAAGATCATTCTCAAGGGCAATCACGACTACTGGTGGGATACTGCCACGAAATTCTACAAATTCTGCGCGGATAACGGCTTTTCCAATCAGTTTATCCTGAACAACAATCACTACGAATATGACGGCTACTCCATCTGCGGTACACGGGGCTGGTTTTTTGAAGAAGATCACGGCTCTGAGCACGACGAAAAGGTTTTTAAGCGGGAATTGCTCCGCCTGGAAGCATCGCTGCAGTCCGCCGGTGATCTGCCAAAGCTGGTATTTCTGCATTATCCGCCCAGATACAAGGGCTACGAATGTAAAGAAATCCTGCAGCTTCTTGAAAAATATGACGTACGCAGATGCTTCTACGGACATCTGCACGGACCCAGCCACGCATTGGCGATGGAGGGGATCTGGGACGGCGTGGATTTCAAGCTGGTTGCGGCGGATAAGCTGGACTTTCAGCCCTGCAAAATCATTCCTTAAACATCAAAAATCAACACTTTGCGACAGAGCAAGGTGTTGATTTTTTGTTTGCTTTATTAAAAAAGCGAAATTTTTCAAAAAAACGAAGAAAAGAGTGGACATTTGCCGCAATATTTGATAAAATACTACGGCTATAAATATAAAATAAAATGGCGCAGCTATGCAGCCATAATTTGGAGGACATCAATTATGAACATTAAGAGCATTGAGAAAAACGGCAATCAGGCTACCATCGTTGTCGAGATCGATAAGGATCTGATGGAGTCCGGCGTCAGCAAGGCATACCTGAAGGCTCGTAAGAACATTATGATCCCCGGCTTCCGTAAGGGCAAGGCACCCCGCAAGATGATCGAGTCTATGTACGGCGCCCACGTTTTCTACGAAGACGGTCTGGAGGAGATCTTCCCCGAGGTTTACAAGTTTGCTGTTACCGAGCAGGATGTGAAGGCTGTTGGCCGTCCCAACCTGACCGATATGAACATCGAAGACGACGGTTCTGTTACCCTGACTCTGACCACCGACGTATATCCCGAGGTCACTCTGGGTGATTACAGGGGTCTGGAGATCGAGAAGGCTGAAGCTACAGTCACCGACGAGGAGGTTCAGGCTGAGCTGGACCGTATGGCACAGAATGTTGCTTCCACCGAAACTGTCGAGCGCGCTGCAGAAATGGGCGACACTGCAAACATCGACTTCGAAGGCTTTGATAATGGCGTTGCATTTGACGGCGGCAAGGGCGAGAATTTTGATCTGAAGCTGGGCAGTGGCTCTTTCGTACCCGGTTTTGAGGAGCAGGTCGTCGGTATGGCAGCAGGCGACGAGAAGGATATCGACATCAATTTCCCCAAGGATTATGTTGAGAATCTGGCTGGCAAGGCTGTTGTCTTCCACGTTAAGTGCAACAAGGTTACTGCAACCAACGTTCCTGCACAGGACGATGAGTTTGCCAAGGACGTTTCCGAGTTCGACACCTTAGATGAGCTGAAGGCTGACATCCGCGCTAAGGCTCTTCAGAAGGCTCAGAAGCAGATCGACAGCACCTTCGAGAACGCTTGCGTTGAGAAGGCTGCCGAGAATGCAGCCGCAGAGCTGCCGAATGGCCTGATCGAGGCTGAGCTGGACAACCAGATGGAGCGTTTTGCATACCAGCTGCAGATGAGCGGCTACTCTATGGAGCAGTATGCCAAGATGATGGGCGGCGATATGGCAACGATGCGCAATGCTTTCCGCGCCACCGCTGAGAAGCAGGCTAAGATCAACGTTACCCTGGATAAGATCATCGAGGTTGAAGACATCACCGTTACTGATGAGGACATTGATGCCGAGTACGCAGCTCTGGCAACCCAGTACGAGCTGGAGGTCGACAAGATCAAGGGAATGGTACCTGCTGAGGAGCTGACTGCCAACCTGAAGAATCGCAAGGCAGTCAAGATCATCGTTGACAGTGCAAAGGCTGTTGCCCCCAAGACCGAGGAATAAGCAGCCCCTATTTTGGTTAGAATGTTTCAGACCATTTGAAAGGAGACACTGCTATGAGTTTAGTGCCTTATGTTGTTGAGCAGACCAGCCGCGGTGAGCGCAGCTATGATATTTTCTCCCGTCTGCTGAACGACCGTATTATTTTCCTGTCCGAGGAAGTCAATGACACCACTGCCAGCCTGATCGTTGCTCAGCTGCTGTATCTGGAAAATCAGGATCCGGACAAGGATATTCAGTTCTATATCAACAGCCCCGGCGGCAGTGTTACCGCCGGTATGGCGATCTACGATACCATGCAGTACATCAAGTGTGATGTCAACACTATTTGTGTTGGTATGGCAGCATCTATGGGTGCATTCCTGCTGTCTGCCGGTACCAAGGGCAAGCGTATGGCACTGCCCAATGCGGAGATCATGATCCATCAGCCTTCTGCAGGCACCCAGGGTCAGATCACCGATATGGCTATTCATATGAAGCGTCTGCAGACCATCAAGGACCGGATGAACCGCATTCTGGCGGAGAATACCGGCAAATCGCTGGAAGAGGTTACCGAGGCTTGCGAGCGCGATAACTTTATGACTGCGGAAGAAGCGGTTGCCTTCGGTCTGATCGACCAGATCGTACAGCGTCACTAATTACTATTGAAAGGCGGTAATGGTTGCATGGCGAATAAAGAAAACCAGCCCATCCGCTGCAGCTTTTGCGGAAAAGGGGAGACGCAAACCACCCGTTTGATCGCAGGACCCGGTGTATATATCTGCAGCGAGTGTGTGCAGGCTTGCACAGAGCTGCTGCACGAAGATATGATCGCCGAAAATCCTGCTCCCGAGCGTCTGCCTACGCCTATGGAGATGAAAGCCTTCATGGACAGCTACATTATCGGTCAGGAAGATGCAAAAAAAGCACTGTCTGTCGCGGTATACAACCACTATAAGCGCATTTATCTTGCCAAGGATTCCGATGTAGAGCTGCAAAAAAGCAATATTCTGCTGATCGGACCTACGGGAAGCGGCAAAACCCTCTTTGCCCAGACCTTGGCCAAGATCCTGAATGTGCCTTTTGCCATTGCCGATGCCACTACACTGACCGAAGCCGGTTACGTGGGCGACGACGTGGAGAATATTCTGCTGCGTCTGCTGCAGGCGGCGGATTTCGACATTGACGCGGCAGAGCACGGCATTATCTACATTGATGAGATGGACAAAATCGCCCGCAAGAGCGAGAATACCTCCATCACCCGGGATGTTTCCGGTGAAGGTGTCCAGCAGGCACTGCTGAAGATCCTGGAAGGCACAGTTGCCAGCGTACCTCCTCAGGGCGGTCGCAAGCATCCTCAGCAAGAAATGATCCAGATCGACACCACCAACATTCTGTTTATCTGCGGCGGCGCCTTTGACGGCCTGGATAAGATCATCGAGGCCCGTCAGGATCGATCTTCCATCGGCTTCGGCTCTCAGATCCAGAGTAAGAAGGACAGAGATGTTGGCAAGCTGCTTGCTCAGGCAGAGCCGGATGATCTGCTGAAATTCGGTATCATCCCCGAATTGGTGGGTCGTATGCCGGTGATCACCTGCCTGCACAGCCTGACCAAGGAAGACCTGATCCGCATTTTGCTGGAGCCCAAGAATGCCCTTACCAAGCAGTACCAAAAGCTGTTTGAACTGGACAATGTTGAGCTGGAAATCCAGAGTGAGGCTTTGGAAGCAGTAGCAGAAAAGGCATTGGCGCGGAAAATCGGCGCTAGAGGTCTTCGCACCGTGATGGAAAACATTATGACGGGCATTATGTTTGAGATCCCGTCGGATCTTTCCATTCGCAAGGTGATCATTACCCCGGAATCCATTTCCGGCGGTGAGCCTACCATAATCCGGGATAAGAAAAATCCCCGGCAGAAGTTAGGCGAAAAGAATTAACAGGGAATGGAAGGGGGTAGGTTTACCCCCTTCTTATCTTCACGTAAAGGAGGAGATCCCAAATGAATGAAAATATTATTTCCGGCGTTCTGCCGGTTTTAGCCCTGCGGGGCTTGGCAGTTTTCCCCGATCAGACTGTGCATTTTGAGGTTGGTCGGAAGAAATCCGTTTTGGCATTGGAAGAAGCAATGCGCAAGGATCAGAATTTGCTGCTGATCCCCCAGAAGGACATTACCGTCGACGATCCCGCGTTGAGTGATCTGTATCACATTGGCACTGTGGCAAGGGTCAAGCAGGTGCTGCGGGGTCAGGGGGAGACCATTCGCGTTTTGGTTTCCGGCATCTGCCGCGCCAGAATCCGCGATCTGGATCAGACGGAGCCCTATCTTTCCGGTACGGTGATGTCTGTTCCCGAAAGCACGGTAACCGACACTCTCCGCAGCCGCGCTCTGCGCCGCGAAGCCAATACCGTCTACGCCAACTATATCGATATGTCTGAGCAGCCTGCGCAGGCAATTCAGCTGCGAATGATGGGATCTGACAGTTGTGGCTTTATCGCCGACTCCATCGCCCAGAACGCCGGTTTTGATTTCAAGGATAAGATTACTCTTCTGAGCCAGTTAAACCCCGTGCGCCGGCTGGAAACGGCTGTAAAGCTGCTCCATCAGGAGCTGCAGATGCTGCAGCTGGAAAATGACATCCATGAAAAGACCCGCACCAATATGGACCGCCAGCAGAAGGATTACTATCTGCGTGAGCAGCTCAAGGCGATCCACGATGAACTGGGCGACGATGAAGCCTCTGAATTTGCTGCTTATGAGCAGAAGATCCGCAAGCTGGGATTGGAGGAAACCTACGAATCCAAGCTGCTGCGAGATGTTGAAAAGCTGAGAAAGCAGCCCTTTGGCTCGTCCGAAGCTGCGGTTTTGCGTAATTATCTGGACACGCTGCTGGAGCTGCCGTGGAATGTGCGCACCAAAGAGCGCATTGATATTGATTCTGCTCGCAAGATCCTGCAGAAGGATCATTACGGTCTGGAGAAGATCAAGGAGCGCATCCTTGAGACCATCGCTGTGCGGCAGATGGCACCGAATATGCCGCCCCAGATTCTGTGTCTGGTTGGACCTCCTGGTGTGGGTAAAACCTCCATTGCGTATTCCATTGCCCGCAGCTTAAATCGAAAGATCGCCCGAATTGCGTTGGGCGGCGTCCACGATGAAGCGGAGATCCGCGGTCATCGCAAGACCTACGTCGGCGCGATGCCCGGTCGCATTATGGCAGCCATTTCTCAGGCAAAGAGCAGCAATCCCGTGCTGCTTTTGGATGAGGTGGATAAGCTGGGCTCTGACCATCGCGGCGATCCCAGCGCGGCACTGCTGGAGGTGCTGGATGCGGAGCAGAATAAGACCTATCGGGATCACTATCTGGAGATTCCCTTTGATCTGTCTGACGTGATGTTCATCACCACCGCCAATACCATGGACACCATTCCCAGACCGCTGCTGGACCGTATGGAAGTGATCGAGCTGGGCTCGTATACCGACGAAGAAAAGCTGATGATCACCAAGAATCACCTGATTCCCAATCAGCTGAAAAAGCACGGACTGAAGAAAAATCAGCTGCGCATCACTGACGATGCCATCCGCGAGATCATTACCTGCTATACCCGTGAATCCGGCGTGCGTAATTTGGAGCGTAATATCGCAAAAATCTGCCGCAAAGCCGACGTTCAGCTGCTGGATGACGAGAAGCTGAAGCGCATCACAGTCAGCGGCGCAAATATTGAAACCTTCCTCGGTCAGCGCAAGTTCCTGCCGGATCGACTGCCGATCAACGATCAGGTCGGCTTAGTTACCGGTCTAGCGTGGACATCTGTGGGCGGTGAGGTGCTGGAGGTTGAGGTCAACGTTATGGACGGCACCGGTAAGCTGGAGCTGACCGGTAACCTGGGCGATGTGATGAAAGAATCCGCCCACGCCGCAATGAGCTATATTCGCGCCAATGCGAAGCTGCTGGGTATTCCCGAGGATTTCTACAAGACCAAGGATATTCACGTGCATTTCCCCGAGGGTGCTGTGCCCAAGGACGGTCCTTCTGCCGGCGTAACGGTATGTACCGCCATTGTTTCCGCCCTGACCGGCGCGACTGTGCGGCGGGATGTGGCAATGACCGGTGAGATCTCCATCCGCGGCAGAGTTCTGCCCATCGGCGGTCTGAAAGAGAAGACCATGGCAGCTTTGCGCCACGGCATTTCCACAGTGATCATCCCCAGAGAAAACGAAAAAGATCTGGCCGATATCGACCAGACCGTACGCAAATCTCTGAATTTCATCACCGCCCAAACCGTTGACACGGTATTAAATACCGCGCTCAATCGCAATTCCCGTGAAATAGTGCCTGCGATGCTGAGTATTCCCGAGGACATGAAGGGCACATCCCGCAGACCGGATATCCGGCAGTGAGGTAATTATGAACTTACAGAAAGTAGAATTTTTAATTTCTGCCGCATCGCCAAAGGATTTTCCCAAGAATGACATCCCCGAGATCGCCTTCGCCGGAAAGTCCAACGTGGGCAAGTCTTCCGTAATCAACCGCGTTCTGCAGCGCAAGAATTTTGCCCGGGTGGGCGAAAAGCCCGGCAAAACCATCCACGTCAACTACTTTACAGTGGACAGCAAGTGCTATTTTGTGGATCTTCCCGGTTATGGTTACGCCAAGGTTTCCCAGGCGGAAAAGGATCGCTGGGGCAGGCTGATGGAGGACTATTTTGCTGCAAACCGCATCGATCTTGGCGTTATGATCGTCGATTGCCGCCACGCGCCTACCAATAATGACATCACTATGGCAAATTGGTTTATCCAAAGCGGCTGTCCCTTTGTAGTGGTGGCAAACAAGCTGGATAAGGTCAAGAAAAGCGACTTGGCAGGCAATCTGGCAACGATCCGTGAGGATCTGAATCTGCCGGATGAGACCGTCGTGATCCCATTCTCTGCCGAAAAGGGCAACGGACGCGATGAACTGGTCAAGCTGATTTTTGAAGCGGTCGGCGAATAAAATGAAACACCCCACAATTATTGTGGGGTGTCTTCTTATTTCGCCTGCTTAGCCTGCTTCAGGGCAGTTGCCAGCTGATCGGGGCAGGAGGTGGGCTTGCCGCCGCAGGTAGTGCCCTCCAGGCGGGCGATCACCTCATCAACGTCCATGCCCTCAACCAAGGAGGCAATACCCTTCAGGTTGCCGTTGCAGCCGCCGATGTAATTGACATTCTTAATCTTGCCGTCTTCGATCTCAAAATGGATCTCTCTGGAGCAGGTTCCTTTGGTGGCGTAATGGTACTGCATAGCTTGATTCCTTTCCAACATTTCGTATTTATAGGGTCATTATAAAGTGTTTTACGGAAGAATTCAAGGATAACTTACCAAATTCACGTATATTTACCATCACACTAAGCCGTCGTCAAACGGCACGCTTCCTTGACAATTATCGTAATATGTTGTAAAATGTCAAATGTTAGACGGGTTTTCCGCAACAATTTCTTCCATTGCGCCGAAGCGCTTGAATATTACGGAAGAAATGCTATGAGGATTTCATTATGAAAAAGACCAAATTTGACGGTATGAAACGAACGATCCGGGTTTCCGAGGGCTTCCTGGAGGTTCTGCTTTTGTCCGTTGCTTATTATTTTGTCTGGCGTTACGGCTATGATCGTAGCGACGGCTTCCGTGCATACCTAGGCAACGGTAAGTACGTTTTGGCTGGCGTCTACGCGATGCTGGTCATTATGCTGTTTTTGAACTTTGACGGCTTTAAATTTGGCTATTTGAAGCCTGTCGAGTCCTTTGCCTCTCAGCTGATCGCGCTGTTTGTGGTCAATTTCATCACCTATTTCCAGCTGGCGCTGATGGCAAACGCGATGATCTCTCCGCTGCCGATCCTGATGCTGATGCTGATCGATGCTGTGGTAGCGCTGTGCTGCTCCTTTGTGTACAGTTTCTTCTACCACAGAATTTATCCGCCGAAGAATATGGTGATGATCTTTGGCAATGACAATGCCATTGATCTGAAATTCAAGATGGATGCTCGCTCTGATAAGTACCACATCGCCAAGCTGATCAGCGCTGACGAGGGTTTTGACGCCATCTGCAGCCAGATCGGTGCTTACGATGCGGTCATTATCAATGACGTCGCTGCCGGTATTCGCAACGACTTGCTGAAATATTGCTATCACAATCAGATCCGGACCTATGTTGCTCCTAAAATGACAGATATCATTTTAAAGGGTGCAACAGACATCAGTCTTTTTGATACGCCGCTGATGCTGGTTCGCGGTAAGGGCTTGACCTTCTCTCAACGGGTAGTTAAGCGCACTATGGACATTTTGCTGTCCTTTACCGCTCTTGTCTTGACATCGCCGATTTTCCTGCTGGTCTCGCTGGCAATCAAAATCGAGGATGCCGGTCCGATCTTCTATAAGCAGGAGCGGGTAACCCACGGCGGAAAAGTATTTAATATTCTTAAGTTCCGCAGTATGATCCCCGATGCTGAGAAGGATGGCAAATCCCAGCCGGCCGTGGATAACGACCCCAGAATCACCAAGGTTGGTAAGCTTATCCGTGCCACCCGCATCGATGAGCTGCCTCAGATCATCAATATCCTTAAGGGTGATATGAGCGTTGTCGGACCTCGTCCGGAGCGGATAGAGCATGTTCAAAAGTATTCTCAGGCAATTCCGGAATTTGATTTCCGTTTGAGTGTCAAGGGCGGTCTGACCGGCTATGCGCAGGTGTACGGCAAGTACAATACAACGCCCTATGATAAGCTTCGTCTTGATTTGATGTATATTGAGAATTACTCTCTGATGCTGGACATCAAGCTGATTCTGATGACGATCCGTATTATGCTGAAAAAGGAAAGCACGGAGGGCTTTAATGAATTGAAGGAGATCCGGCGGCAGAAGGAGGAGATCCTTGCGCAGATCCATAAAGAACGCGAGGCTGCCAAAGAAGAAACTGCGGTCGGCAGTAAATAATGTTTTTCAAGCCCCCCTGAGTTCTCTCAGGGGGCTTATTTTTAGTAAAATCTGCAAATATGGTTATCCTAAAAGAAAACGCGGGAGGTTTCTTATGGATAATAAAAATGCAGATATGAAAAAGCAGGAGCAGGAGCAGGTAGTAGAGCTTGGCGCAGATATTACCAAAAGCAAAAAGGGAAGCATCTATACACTAACCATCATCGGTCAGGTCGAGGGGCATCAGGTGCTGCCGGAAAATTGCAAGACTACAAAATATGAACACGTGCTTCCGCTGCTGGCAGGCATCGAGGAAAGCGAGGACATCGACGGGCTTTTGCTTCTGCTGAACACCGTCGGCGGCGATATTGAAGCAGGGCTTGCCATTGCCGAGATGATTGCGGGTATGAAAAAGCCCACTGTTTCCCTGGTTTTGGGCGGTGGGCACTCTATCGGTATTCCCTTGGCCGTCTGCACGAAAAAATCCTTCATTACGCCTACAGCCAGTATGACGGTGCACCCAGTTCGGATGACCGGTCTTGTGGTGGGCGCGCCCCAGACATTCCGGTATTTTCAGCGGATACAGGAGCAGATCGCGGATTTTGTTACCTCGAATTCCAAAATCAGTCGCGAGGAATTTGAACGCTATATGATGGCAACCGGAGAAATGGCAACGGACGTGGGTACGATCCTCTACGGCAAGGAAGCCGTTGCCTCCGGTTTGATCGATAAACTGGGCGGTTTGAACGATGCTTTGAGCGCATTGCAAAAGATGATCAGCAGAAATCGAAGCAAAGGCGAAAAAAATTAAATCTGGGGTGGAAATTTTCGCAAAGTTATGTTATGATAAATTGAAAATCTGTTTGAAAGGGGAGTAGGCATGGAATTAGGTTGGTTTGAAAGCTTCATATACGGCATTGTTTCCGGCTTGACTGAATTCCTGCCGATCTCTTCAGAAGCACACAGAGCCGTTTACCTGCGCCTGATAGGTGCGTCAGATTTCGGCCTGCTTCGGTTTATGACCCACCTGGGCGCGTTGATCGCATTGTTCATTTCCTGCGCCCCGATGTTGTCAAAGCTCAACCGCGAACGCAAGATCGCATCGGTAAATAAAAAGCGGCGTAAAAGAGCGCCGGATGCCGGCAGCCTTATGAATATCCGTTTTTTGCGGGTCGCTTCCATTGCACTGGTCCTGGTATTTATTTTGCACCCGGTGGTTCACGATCTCCACGAACGGCTGTGGATCATGGCAGGCTTTTTGATCCTGAACGGCATCTTGCTGTATGTTCCTCAGTTCCTGCCCGGTGGCAATAAAGATTCCCGGTCGATGTCGCTGCTTGACAGTATGATAATCGGTCTGTGCGGCGGACTTGCTGTGATTCCCGGCATATCCCGCACGGGTATGATCATCTCGACCGGTCAAATGCGAGGAGCAGGGAAGCGGTTTTCTCTCGACAGCGCGTTGCTGCTGAGCATTCCTGCATTGGCAGTGATATTAATACTGGATCTTTTCGTGATGTTCGGAGGCTCCGCCGGATTATCGTTTCTTGCGATTCTTTCCTGTATCACTGCCGGTTTTACATCGTTTTTAGGCGCATTTGCCGGCATTTACATTATGCGTTTTCTATCTGTGCGAGTCGGTTATTCCGCCTTTGCCTATTACAGTTGGGGCTTGTCCCTATTTTCGTTTATCCTATATCTGATGATCTGAGGAGGTACCTCCATGGCAGTAGATAAAAAGAAAACCCATGCGCAGAAGGCAACTTCTTCCAAAAATCAAAAGAAGTCATCTGTAGCCAAGAAGCAGCAGCCGAAAAAGGTGGAAGCGTCTAAGGAGGTTGCGCCCAAGACCCGTATGCCCGGCAGAGTCGTTGCTGCACTGATCAGCATTGCACTTTTCCTTGTGTTTATCGTTATGGCACTCAATCCTACCGGTGCACTTGTTGTGCTGTTTATGCGGCTGGTCCACGGTCTGATTGGCAGAGTCAGCTTCTACATAGCGATCCCCGCGCTGCTGTATCTTTTTGTGATTCAGACCTTCAGCGGCAAGCGCCCTGTGATGATGCGCAGTATCTGCCTGATTTCCTTTATCGTGTTGTGCGGCTGTATTTCTCAGCTGTTTTTGCCGGACACCCAGCTTCCCGGCGGCGTTTCCTCTCTTGGTGCGCTGTATGAAGGCGGCACTGCCGGCACCACAGCCGGCGTGATCTGCGGTGGTATCACTTTGATTCTTGAGCTTCTGCTGAATAAGATCATTACCGGCATTATTCTCATCGTTGCAGCCCTTCTGACCTTGTTGGCATCTATGCAGATCACGATTCCCAGCATTATCCGTGCCATTCAGAACCGCCCCAGACCGGAGTGGGATGAAAAAGAGGTGGAAGAGCGCCAGGAACCCGCTGCCGTCGTTGTCAATCACATTGCCAAGAAGCACATCGAGCACGTAGAACAAAAGCGGGCACGAAAGAACGAGCAAATGCAGATCGACATTGATCTGGATGAGCCCGTTGCCACTACCAATCAGCCCCAGCGCAAGCTGACACCGGAAGCTACGGATCTGATGCGTCAGCTGGATGTGGACGTTGACAGTCCTGTTGCTGCAGCCGGCAATGTTGTTTCTGCCGATGCAAGTGTTGATCTGATTATGGACGCAGGCAAGAAAAAGAGCGCAAAGAAAGCCAATACAATGCCTGTTCTTGAGGTGGACGAAGCACCGTTCATTGACGAGGATATCCCCGCTGCACCGCCCGTGCAGGAAGCAAAACCGGAAAAGGTTACTGCGAAGGAAGCCTCTGAATCTGCCGCACAGGTCGCTGCTGAGATCCAGGAGGCTCAAGCGCAGGTCCAGCCTGAATATTGTTTCCCGCCCATTGATCTGCTTGCAAGCCCGCTAAGAGGCATGCAGGACGGCACGATGGAAATGCGGGAGAACAGCCGCCGACTGAACGAAACGCTGGCAAGCTTCAAGATCGAAGCCCATATCATCAATGTTACCCGCGGTCCCAGCGTGACCCGCTACGAGGTGGAGCTGGATAAGGGTGTCCGTCTGAACAAGCTGACCACCTGTGCCAATGATATTGCATTGAGCCTTGGCGTTTCCAATGTCCGTATCGCAGCTGTACCCGGTAAGATCTCCGTTGTCGGTATCGAGGTGCCCAACAAGGCCGTTACCACCGTTTCTCTGCGGGAGGTTATCGATTCCAATGAATTCTGTCGCGCCAAATCTAAGTCTTCCTTTGCGGTTGGTAAGGATATCGGCGGCAGCTGCATCGTCGGCAATATTGCCAAGCTTCCCCATATGCTGATTGCCGGTACCACCGGTTCCGGTAAGTCTGTTTGTATGAACTCCATCATCATCTCCTTGCTGTACAAGGCAAGTCCTGATGATGTCAAGCTGATCATGGTCGACCCGAAAATGGTGGAGCTGGGCATTTATAACGGCATTCCGCATCTGCTGATCCCTGTTGTTACGGACCCCAAGAAGGCCGCAGGCAGTCTGCAGTGGGCGGTTACGGAAATGATGCGCCGCTATAAGTCTATGTCCGATGCCGGCGTCCGCGACCTGGAGGCCTACAACACCACCATCGAAACCGGCGAAATTGAAGGCGTGAAGCTGCCTCAGGTCGTTGTCATCATCGATGAGCTGGCTGACCTGATGCTGGTCGCGGCTAAGGAAGTGGAAGAATCTATTTGCCGTATTGCCCAGATGGGACGTGCTGCAGGCATCCACCTGATCATCGCTACCCAGCGTCCCTCTGCAGATGTCATCACCGGTCTGATGAAGGCGAATATTCCGTCCCGCATTGCATTTGCGGTGGCATCTGCTATGGAATCGCGCATCATTCTGGATACCCCCGGTGCGGAAAAGCTGGTCGGTCGCGGCGATATGCTGTTTGCGCCCATCGGTGCCGGCAAGCCGCTGCGTGTGCAGGGCTGTTTTGTCAGCGATGAAGAGGTAGAGGCAGTCGCCAGCTATGTTAAATCCAATTTCGTGACCAATTACGATCAAACCGTAATGGAGGAAATCGAGCGCAAAGCAGCGCAGACCGGCAATGCCAAGGCTGCAGCAACCGCTGCCGATCCGGAGCCCAATGCGGCTGAAATGGACGGAGACGAGATGCTGCCCGCTGCGGTTGACGTGATCCTCGAAACCGGTCAAGCGTCTGTATCCATGCTCCAGCGCCGTCTGAAGCTGGGCTATGCCCGCGCAGCCAGAATTGTTGACGAAATGGAAGAAAAGGGAATCGTCGGTCCGTTCCAGGGCAGCAAGCCCCGCACCATCCTAGTGACTAAGGAACAGTGGGAGCAGATGAAGTCCGGTCAACCTGCGCAGATGGATTTCGATGACTTGGAAGAAGAGGATGACGAAATTCCCGAAGAACTGATGTGATCGAAGGCGGAGAATCCGCTTTAGATAAATAAATTTGCATCGCATCCGGATCGCCGGAGCGACAGCAAGGAGGAAATGAAATTGAAAAACGCAAAAATCAAGAAACTGGTAACACTGTCGCTGTTAATCGCAATCGTGGTTGTTCTACAAATGACAGCCGGCATGCTGCCAACACTACCCGGTGGTGCAAAACTGTCCTTTGTGCTGATTCCCATTGTATTGGGTGCAGCACTCTATGGCTCCGGTGCCGGTGCAATCCTGGGCGCCGTCTTTGGCCTGCTTGCATTCTATTATTCTGCAACCGGTGCAGATGGTGCAGGCTTTGCTATTTTCCAGGTAAGTCCCATCGGCTGCTTCCTGCTGTGTATTTTAAAGTCTACCGTTGCAGGTCTTGCTGCCGCATTGGTGTACAAGTGGCTGGTTAAGGTGAACGGGTATCTTGCAATGCTCTGCGCATCCATCGTTTGCCCGGTCTTGAACTCAGCTATCTTTTTTGCCTCTGTCGCTCTGTTCTTCAGAAACACTACTTTTGAAGCCGAAGAAGGCGTCTATGTTACAATCGTCTCCATCTTTGGCGCGATTCTTCTTTTCAACGCTATCCCGGAGTTGATCATCAACATAGTATTCAGCCCCGCAAGTCAGCGCATCCTCAAGGTTGTCAAGAAGAACAGGGTCTAAACCGATTTTACATTAAAAACCTCTCAGTCTGTAAATGCAGACTGAGAGGTTTTTTGCATCTTCAACTGCGGAATAATCCTCATACTATACGCATAGTCTTTTGCAGGAGTGATGCAAATGAAATGTGCCTGGAATGCTTTTTTGTCGATTCTGCCGCCGGATATTCGTGTTGACGTGGACAAACTGGGCAGGGAAGATGCCCAGGAACTGCGGCTGCGTATGGATTATCCGCCGGAATTGATCACGGCGCGCGGCAGCAGATGGCTCCCAATACTTGTACGCCAGCAGGATATCGACTTTGTTATACAAATGGCAAGCAGATACTCGCCCTGGGCGGCATCAACCGCAGCTTATGGGTACATAACTGCTCCCGGCGGACATCGGATCGGTATATGCGGCGATGCTGTCGTAAAGGATGATAAGGTTACCGGCATTCGGTCAGCTACCTCACTATGCATACGGATCGCCAGAGATTTTCCCGGAATAGCTGCAAAAGCCGTGAGGTTAACCGGAAACATTTTGATAATCGGCATTCCAGGCAGCGGAAAAACTACGCTTTTACGGGATCTGATTCGTCAGGTTTCCGAAAGCGGCTGCCGTGTTGCCGTAGTGGACGAGCGTGCTGAGCTGTTTCCAAACGGTTTGGAGCGGGGTCGCAGGACGGATGTTTTGGCAGGTTGCTCAAAAGCGCAAGGGCTGGATATGGCGCTGCGCACTATGGGTCCGGATTGTATCGCGGTGGATGAGATCACCTCCATCGATGACTGTCAGGCGCTGATACAGTGTGCCTGGTGCGGCGTGCGCCTGATGGCAACCGCCCACGCAGCAAGCCTGGAGGATATAAAATCCCGACAGGTCTACAGACCGCTGTGGGATGCGAAAATATTCGATAGCTTCCTGATCCTGCGCAAGGACAAGACCTGGTATACGGAAAGGATGATGACATGTCCTTAAGATATATCGGTGCAATTCTTATATTCATTTCCTGCGGCGCTGTTGGTTTCATAATGGCTGCAAATTATCGGCGAGAGGAACGTTGTCTTTCACGAATGGTACAAATTCTGGACCATATGCAGTGCGAACTGGAATACCGTCTTACGCCTTTGCCGCAGCTTTGTACATTGGTTTCCCAGCAAGAAACCGGCTGTTTACACAAGGTGTTCGCGTCCTTGGTGCAGGAGTTGGAGAGCCAGATTGCGCCGGATGTTGCAACTTGTATGCAGGCGGCACTTTCCGGGATCAAGGATATTCCAACTGCAACCAGACAGACGTTGACAGCACTGGGAAGCTGCCTTGGTAAATATGACCTTTCGGGGCAAATCAATGAGATTAAGTCGGTAAAACAAAACGCTCAGTCTATTTTAGATAAAATTCGTTCGCATCAGGATCTGCGCTTGCGCAGCTACCAAACCTTAGGCCTTTGCATCGGCGCAGGGCTTGCTATCTTGCTTTTGTAAACTATGGATATTGACTTGATATTTAAAATCGCAGCAATCGGTATTATCGTTTCCATCCTAAACCAGGTACTTTCCAGATCCGGAAGAGAGGAGCAGGCAACGATGACCACTTTGGCTGGTCTTGTGGTGGTTTTGATGATGATCGCACAGAAGATTTCAGAACTGTTTGATCTGGTCAAGACCTTATTTCAGTTCTGATGAGCTCTGTTCTAAAGATTATTTTAGGCGCACTGATCGCTGTGCTTTTGGGACTTGCCCTCCAGCGTCAGGGGAAGGATATCGCCTTGCTGCTAAGCGTATTAACGTGTTGTATGGTCGCGGCGGTGGGAATATCCTATTTGACGCCGGTAATAGACTTTGTCCAGCAGCTGTACGAGGGGACCAATTCTGATCCGGAATTTCTGCGGATCTTGCTGAAATCCGTGGGCATCGGCCTGGTTGCTGAAATCGCAAGCCTGATGTGTAAGGATACCGGAAACGCCGCATTGGCAAAAACTGTCCAGATACTGGCAACCGCAGTGATCTTGTGGCTGGCGTTGCCGCTGATGAATGCGCTGCTGGAGCTTGTACGTAAGATTATGGAGGAGACATGAGAAGGGTTTTGCTGATTGCCATTCTGATCTTCATATTTGCAAAACCTGTCTATGCCCAGGAGTATGTTGCGCCTCAAGCACCGGAACAGGTGCAGGGATTGATGCCAATAGAGCGCACAACCTTCGGTCAGGACTTGTGGACGGTAATCAAAGGTGCTGTATCCGCCTTGCAGCCGGAAATTGCCGCCGCCGCAAAGACCTGCACGGCACTGCTGTTGATCACGATGGTAATTTCTCTGGTCAACACAATGCAATCCGGCACAGTAAAAGTGGTGCAGCTGGTTGGTGTCATCACAGTCGCATCGTTGCTGATACAGCAGGCCGGCTCTATGATCCGCTCTGGGGCGGATACAGTTACTGAGCTAAGTGAATACGGAAAACTGATTTTGCCCGTTATGACGGGCGCTCTGGCCGCCCAGGGCGGTATCACGTCATCCGGTGCGCTGTATGTGTGTACAACCGTATTTAACACACTGCTGACAAAGGGCATCTCGGCTATTTTAGTGCCGCTGACATACTGTTTTATCGCGCTCTCCGTCGCCCGATGCGCAACACAGCAGCAAATCCTGGAAAAGCTATCAGGCTTTACAAAATGGCTGTGCACCTGGCTTCTAAAGACCTCTTTGTATATTTTTACCGGTTTTATCGGCATAACCGGCGTAGTAAGCGGCACCACCGATGCTGCAACCTTGAAAGCAACAAAACTGACAATGTCCGGTGCGGTGCCAGTGGTTGGCGGTATCCTTTCCGATGCATCGGAAGCCGTACTGGTAGGCGCAGGTGTTATGAAAAATGCTGCGGGCACATACGGAATGATCGCGGTGATCGCCATTTGGATCACGCCATTTTTGCAGATTGGGATTCGGTATCTGCTGCTAAAACTGACCGCAGCAGTGTGCGAAGTGTTTGGAATCAAAGAAATTTCCGCACTGATCGGTGCATTTTCAGACGCAATGGGGTTGCTGCTGGGTATGACCGGTGCGATCTGCATTATGCTGCTGATCAGCTTGACTTGTTTCCTGAAAGGAGTGGGATAATGGAGGGCATCAGGGAATATCTTTTTGGTGTGATTGCTGCGGCGATCCTTTGCGCCATCGTAACCCAACTATCAGGCAGGGATAGCCTTGTGAAGACGCCGATAAAACTGATTTCAGGTGTATTTCTGATTCTCGTACTGGTTTGCCCCATATTTCAATCCCGAATCCCAACGAACATCACATTTTCCGGTGTTTCCCAGGAGGCGGAGCAAATAACCGCAGCCGCCGCGGATTCTACCCGGGAATCTATGGCAGCAATCATAAAAGAGCGGGTAGAAACATATATCTTGGACAAAGCGAAGCTGCAGGGCGCGCAGCTGAGTGTGGAGGTAACTCTGTCAGAGGATACGATCCCGGAGCCGATCGGGGTGTCTCTCAGCGGAGAAATATCGCCGTATAGCAAAAAGTTACTGTCGCAAACCATTGAAAACGATCTGGGTATCAGTGCGGAGGCTCAAATATGGAATGGATAAACAAGATGATGCAATGGGTGAAAAAATACCGATTCGTTGCTTTCATCCTGCTTGCGGGCGTTGCGCTGATGCTGATTCCGTTTGGCGGAAGCAATAATGAAGAACCTAAAACGCAGCCCACAGAACCAATACAGACAGACATCACCCAGGAGCTTTGCTCGATTCTTCGTCAGATCGACGGGGCAGGGGAGGTATCTGTTATGCTTTCGGTCAGATCGGGAATTCGCACCGTATATCAAACCGATCAAAACGAAACCAGCGGAGAAAACGGTTCAAACAGGGAAGATACGGTTATCATTACAGATGAAAACCGCTCTCAGGCCGGACTGATACAGCAGATCATTTACCCGGAGTACCGGGGTGCGATCATCGTCTGCGAAGGTGCGGACAATATTCAGGTAAAGGCAAGCATTATGGAGGCCGTTTCCCGTATAACAGGGCTGGGAATGGATAAAATTTCTGTAATTAAAATGAAATGAATGGAGGAGCATTTATGAAAAATATCAAAAATTGGCAGAAAAACCTGATTGCCGCGGCAATATTGGTGGTGGTATGCGCAGGTATTTACATGAATTGGATGTACAACAACGCAAAATCGGTAGGGGACCTGACGGATACTTTGGACGCTGAAAAGGTAATGTCCCAGGATGGCATCGTACTGGATACAGAGGTAATCAATGATAACACCGACACTGCAGTTGATTATTTTGCAGCTGTACGTTTGTCCAGACAGCAGGCAAGAGACAGCGCCGTGGAGCTGCTGCAGGAAGCAATGGCATACGCAGAAGGCACTGAAAGTGCAGAATCTTCGGCGCAGCTGGAGCAGATCGTCCAGACCGCACTGACCGAGGCACAGATCGAGAGCCTGGTAATCGCGAAGGGTTATACCGATTGCGTTGCCTATATGTCCCAGGACGGAATTTCTGTCGCTGTAGCATCACCCGAGGGAGGCATTCAGCAGACAGATGTTTCAGTGATCTCCGATATCGTATTGACACAGACGGAGCTTTCCCTGGATCAAATCCGCGTGATCGAAGTTGTATAAGAAACAGCGGGTCGTTGTTTAACACAGCGACCCGCACTTTCTGTAAACTCAAGATTGACTTGTATTATTATTTTTGATATACTGTTAATAACTAAATTGCCACAGTAGGCACAGATGATTAGGAGGGTATTCCCATGGCTGATAATAAACAGTATATTGCACAGAACCAGGAGAACGGTGCCGTTATGATTTCTGAGGAGGTCATCGCTGCCATCGTCGCCAACGCCGTAAAAGAAGTCGAAGGCGTTGCCAGTATTGGCATTGCAAGAAGCAGCTTGGAGCGCAAGCTTCTGAATAAGGGCACGAAGATCACCGTATCCGAAACCAACGAACTGACGATCGAGTGCAACATTGTTGTTGCTTACGGTACTTCTGTCGTTACCATCGCCCGTGCTGCTCAGGAAGCTGCCGCATCTGCCGTTGAGGCAATGACTGGCATCAAGCCTGCCGCTGTTAATGTCAACGTATCCGGCATTGCCCGTCAGTAAATCGCTATGACAAGAGGAGATGCCAGAGAACTGGCAGTGCATTTGATCTATTCTCAGACCTTTACCGGTGATGAGCCGGAGCAGGTCGTTCAGATGCGGCTACAGAAAGAATACTACGAGAAATTGGCAGCCGAGAATGCGGTTTATACCGAGCGTCCCAGGGGCTCACAGCGCGCCTATATCGACAGTGTCGTTACCGGCGTAACCAACAGAATGGATGCGTTAAACGAGCTGATCCAGAAATATTCCATCGGTTGGGATGTTTCCCGCATTTCCCGCCTTGCCCGGGCTGTTATGCAGCTGGCCATTTATGAAGTACTGCATATGGAAGACGTACCTACCGGCGTTGCCATCTCCGAAGCAGTACGTATTGCAAAAAAGTATGACGGTGACGATACCGGTGCCTTTGTCAATGGCATTTTGGGTTCGTTCGCCAGAGGATTAAATACTGAGGTATAACCATGGGTGTCATCGGTTTTGATACCAGCAATTACACAACATCAATCGCATATTTTGACGGTATGAAAGGCGAAAATGTGTCCCAGCTTCTTCCGGTTAAGGAGGGAGAATTGGGTCTTCGCCAAAGCGATGCCGTATTTCACCATACAAAGAGCCTGCCGGACTTGTCTGACAGGCTGTTTTCGCGTTTGGAAAACAGGAAATTCTCAGCCATTGGTGTCAGCACACGCCCCCGGGCGGTTGCGGGCAGCTATATGCCCTGCT
>JAZNNE010000066.1:0-7107 GCA_045580125.1 Faecousia sp.
AGTTTGCTCCGCATGCTCACTTGGCCTGCACGCAAAGAAACGCCCCGGTTGCAATGCAACCGGGGCGTTTGTTAATTCTTCGGCTTCAGCGGCCGCTTTGTGCCGTCGGGCTCTACAATATAGGTGTTGTCCAGCTGGCCGATCAAATTGGCCTTGACATTGTCAATATAGATCCGGCGCAGCTTGTCCCGCTCCGCGATCTCTTCATCGGTCAGGCCTTCTTCCTTTGCTTTCTTCGCCAGTTCATTGATCCGGGCGATCACTTCATTTATGCTCATGGTTTTGCCTCCAATTATTCTTCGTAAGTGGAGTATATCACAAGTTTGCGCCTTTGCAAAGAAGTTTTTTCTTGAGTCTTTGGAGAATGTGGAGTATAATGGACGAAAAAGGCAGGTGAAATGTATGAAGATCGGCATTATCGGCGGCGGTGCATCGGGTATGGCAGCTGCCATTTGTGCTGCAAAATCCGGGAGCGAAGTGGTTCTGCTGGAGCGGCAGGCCCGGGTAGGCAGAAAGCTGCTGGCCACCGGCAACGGTCGCTGCAATCTTACCAATACGAACTTGGATTTTTCCAACTATCACGGCGAAGCTCCGGGTTTTGCTCAATTTGCGCTCAACGCCTTCCCCGTATCCAATACGCTGGATTGGTTTGATTCCCTCGGTCTTTATACGGTCACCGAGGATAGCGGTCGTGTCTACCCCTACTCCGATCAGGCCAATTCCGTGGTAGACGTGCTTCGTTTTGCCCTGCAGCGGGAAAATGTGCAGGTTTTGACCGATTTTGAGGTCACCAAGGCGCGAAAAACCGCTGATGGTTTCTTGGTAGAAAGCCGCGACAGCCAAGTCCTCTGCGACAAGCTGATCATCGCCTGCGGCGGTCTGGCAGGAACGAAGCTGGGCGGAACTATGTCCGGCTATCAGCTGCTGCGATCCTTCGGGCATCACGCCACCAGACTGCGTCCTGCGCTGGTGCAGATCAAGAGCAGCTGGCAGGGCTGCGCATCGCTAAAGGGTGTGCGCGCCAACTGTCACGCAGAAATTTACCACAACGGACAGCCTTATTCCCAAAGCACCGGCGAGCTGCAATTTACCCAGTACGGTCTGTCAGGTCCAGTCATTTTCGAAATTTCCCGCGACGTCTGCCAAGGCAGCGGCGATTGGGTCTGCAAGCTGGATTTCCTGCCGGAAATTGTGGAAGAAAAACTGGAAAATATGCTGCAATGCAGACGAAATAATGCGCTTCCGGTAGAAGATTTTCTCACCGGCATCCTGCATAACCGCTTAGGTCGCATTCTGACCCAGGCCGCACAGATTCGCAGCAATCGCCCTGCATCCGAACTGACCGATGCGGAAATCCGCGATTTGTGCGCCGTTATCAAGGGATTAGAAGTCCCCTTGACCGAGACGCTGGGTATGGACAGCGCGCAGGTTACCGCCGGCGGCATTTTGACCTCTGAATTTAACCCTGAAACAATGGAAAGCCGCCTTGTTTCCGGACTGTACGCCTGCGGCGAGGTCTTGGACATTGACGGCGATTGCGGCGGCTACAACCTGCAATGGGCTTGGAGCTCTGGTGCGTTAGCAGGCTCCTGCGCCGGAGGTGGCGTATGATTCGAATCCGCGACATTTCCCTTTCGCCGGAGCATAACCCCGATCAGCTGCTGTTTGAGGCCGCAAAATTGCTGAAAATCTCCGGCTCCAAAATCCGCAAGCTGATCATTACACGCCGTTCTATTGACGCCCGTAAAAAGCCGGATGTGCGTATTATTTACACGGTAGACGTGACCGTGGACGGCAGCGAACAAAAGATTCTGCGGCAAAGCGGCTGCAAAAAGGCTGCCATCGTTCAAAAGACCTATTATAAAGTCCCCCAATCAGCCAGCAATGTACGACCCATTGTGGTCGGCTTCGGCCCTGCCGGTATGTTTGCCGCGCTGGTGCTGGCACTGGCAGGTCTTCGACCCATCGTGCTCGAGCGAGGTGAAGATGCCGAAACCCGACACAAAAAGGTCTCCCATTTCTTCGCCACCGGCGAATTGGATACCAAAAGCAACGTCCAGTTTGGTGAGGGCGGTGCCGGCACGTTCTCCGATGGCAAGCTGAATACCGGTGTCAACAACATCCGCATCAGCTGGATCTTGGAGCAGTTTGTCAAAGCCGGTGCTGCGGAAGAAATTCTTTACGACGCCAAGCCCCACATCGGCACCGATGTGCTTCTGGAGGTCGTCCAAAATATCCGCCAGCGGATCATTTCCTTAGGCGGCGAGGTACGTTTTAACACCCAAGTGACCGGCATTTGCGCCGAAAACGGCAAACTCACCGGTTTGGACACCACGCAGGGTCACATTTCCTGCTCCCATGCCATTTTTGCCATCGGTCACAGCGCACGGGATACCTTCGCGATGCTGAACGATCTGGGTATCAAAATGGAGCCTAAGCCGTTCTCTATGGGCGTGCGCATCGAGCACAAGCAGACCGCCATTGATACCGCGCAGTACGGCACGACCGAGCTTCCTCTGCCTCCTGCTGACTACAAGCTGGTAAAGCACCTGGATAACGAAACCGTGTACACCTTCTGTATGTGCCCCGGTGGCTATGTAGTCGCCGCTGCATCGGAAGACGGCGGCGTAGTTACCAACGGAATGAGCTATGCCGACCGCGGCGGTGAAAATGCCAATGCGGCGCTGCTGGTCACCCTGAATCCCGAGGATTTCCCAGATAAGGGCGTCTTGGGCGGTATGCAGTGGCAGCGGCAGATTGAGCAAAGGGCATATGAAATATCCGGCAGCTACCGCGCACCTGCCCAGTTGGTAGGCGATTTCCTTGCAAACCGCGCCAGTACCGGTGCAGACAAAGTAAACCCCACCTATCAACCCGGTGTCACTTGGTGCGACTTGCACGATTGTTTGCCCAAGAAGATCACCGATGCCATTGCAACGGCTCTGCCCCAGTTGGATCGCAACCTCAAGGGTTTTGCCGATCCTGACGCAGTTCTCACCGCACCGGAAACCAGAAGCTCTTCCCCCGTCCGGATCCTCCGGGACGAGAGCCGAATGGGTTCCATTTCCGGCTTCTACCCTGCCGGCGAGGGAGCAGGCTATGCCGGCGGCATTATGTCCGCCGCCATTGACGGTATGCAATCCGCCGAAGCGCTGATCGCCGCAATCAATAAATAAACCGGAGACACTAAGTGTCTCCGGTTTTTACCTTTAGAATGTAAACTTAAATGTATTCTTGCCGCTTCTGGGGATCTCTAATTCCGTAGGAAGCTCCGGGCCGCAGGAATGAGAGCCGACACCGCGCATTGCCAGGTCAATGCACACATTCACAAAATCGTTTTCTTTCAACTCAAAAGAATGTTGCGCCTTGCGAAGCTGCGCTGTTGTATAGGGATTAACCGAGCAGGAGAAGGGCTGCTCCGCTGTTACCCGGAACAGATCCTTGACCGCCAGATACTTGCAGGCATAGTGGCTGCCGGATTCCTGTGGACGAATGTAGTTGCGGTCGTAGTTTTCCTCTGCACTGCTTTCATAGAAGCCATATTCGCAGGCAATATGCTTATCCGCATAGCTTTCCCAAGGGCCGAATCCTACGTAAGAGAACTTGCCAAATGCTTTATCCACGCCAAACTCCATGCCAAAGCGGGGGAAGCGCTCCACATAATCCGCCAGCGTATATTCCACCGCAGCGGTCAGCACATTGCCGTTCACCTCATAGTTCAGCACAAATTCCGCTACCGGGATCAGGCAGTTGGCCGCTAAGCACCCCGTAAACTTATAGCCGCTGTCCGTCTTCTCGCAGGAGAAGATATGGGGCTTGCACACATCCAGATGGCATCTGTCGATCCAATTTGCAATGAGATTGCGATCGTTATCCGTATAACGGGTAATATTCAGATGCATCGGCGTGCGCAGAACTTCTTTTCCGTCCGCTTTGATGGAGGTGATTTCGCCCGTATGCTCATCCACTTCAATCGCAATGGCGGAAGCCGATTTGCCTGTACTTACCGGAATCTCCACATCGCGCATCTCAGATTTTGTCTTGCCGCCGTATACCGCCTTCATCTCCAGCGCAGCGGATTTCAGCTTTCTGTCCGGCGTTAACAGGCCGTCCGCACAGAAATTGCCGTCGTGCTCTGTTTCACCAAAGTCGCCGCCGTACAGGAAGCCCTTTTCCGTCTTGATAGCATGGTCTGCCCATTCCCAGACGAATGCGCCCATCATTTGCTCGTTGTTGTAGATCAGATCCCAGTACTGGGCAATATCGCCGCAGCTGTTGCCCATTGCGTGGGTATACTCGCAAAGCACGAAGGGCCTGGTCTCCTGAGGATTCTCCAGCACCTTTTCCCGAATGGTTTCCACAGAAGGATACATCATACTGACCATATCCACAAGATCGGTGTAATAGTATTCCGGCTCAGCGCATTGCAGGCCTTCATAGTGAACAGGTCTTGTGTTATCCCTGTTTTTGATATATTTTGCGCCCTCAAAAAATGCCTTTCCGAAGGAGCTTTCATTGCCCAAAGACCAAATAACAACGCAGGAACGGTTCTTGTCACGCTCTACCAGGGCAATGTGTCTGTCCGTGACACCCGGCGTAAAGAACGCATTTTCGGCGTATTCCTCCCAAAGGGAAAGATAATATCCACCATCGCGGGTGCAGGCGCCGTGCATTTCCAGATCGGCCTCGTCCAGCACATAAAGGCCATACGCATCGCAGAGCAGGTAAAACTCCGGGCTGTTGGGATAATGGGAGGTGCGCACCGCATTCACATTCAGCTCCTTCATCAGCTGAATGTCCTTGACCATATCTTCCAGAGTAACGGTCGCGCCGGTTTCGCAGTTAAAATCGTGGCGGTTTACGCCCTTGAGCTTCACGGGCGCATCATTGATCTTGAAAACCTTGCCGTCAATGCTTACCTTGCGGAAGCCGATGCTCTCGATGATCTTCTCATCGCTGGCGTACAGCTCCACCGTGTACAGCTTAGGCGTTTCGGCAGTCCACAGCTTCACATCCGGCACGGAGATTTCCGCTTTTGCATTTCCCGGAACGACCACACTGCTGCCTGCCACTGCGACTTTGATATCCGTTTCACTCTCGTTGATAAATGTGAGGATGCCGTCCTTTCCCGTGTAGGCCGTTTCGATCTTGTAATCTGTGATGTGGCCTTCGGGCCGGGTCAGCAGATACACATTTCTGAAAATTCCGGAGAAGCGGAACTTATCCTGACATTCAAGATACGTGGAAATGCACCATTTCAGCACAAGCACATCAACGGTATTTTCGCCGTCAACCAACAGGTCGGTAATGTCAAATTCGCTGGTGGCGTGGGAGATCTGTGAATAGCCCTTGAATTTGCCGTTGATGTATAAGTAAAAAGCGCTGTCCACACCCTCAAAATTGATATAGTACCGCTGGCCCTCTTGCTTTGCGATGCTTACACTGCGGCGATAATGCCAGCAGGGATTCTCATAGGGCAGGTGCGGCAGCATAACCGGGAAGGGATACCGAGAATTCAGATATTGGATCTGATCGTATCCGTGCATCTGCACGCAGGACGGTACGGGAATGGTCGCATCCAGAGCTTCATCCACCCGGAAATCCTCAACGTGATATAGCTGCTTGATCTGCCACTGCCCGTCGAGAGAGGTAAATCGGGAGCTGGAGGTGCGGTCAATAATGCCGCACTTCGTGCCTACAGCATCCTCTTGTGCGAAGGGTATGTAATAGCTTCTGTGAGAGGTAGTACCGATGCGGTCAAATTTCTCAAATTCTCTCATAGAAAATACTCCTTAAATGTTTATGGAATACCTGTTTTTGTCGCTAGATCCGTTTCCAGAAAAATATACCATAATTTGATTGTAAAATCAATGCTGAGAAGAGAGAAGCTATTGTAAAATTTGAAGAAGCTGGAGGGATTTGATTTGCATTTTGCCTTCGGCAAAATAAATGTTTCGCTCCGTCAGGCCGACGCAAGCAACCTGCCACCGGCAGGTTGCATTTAGATCGGTTCAAATCCCTCATCACTTATAAAAACAACACCCATCCATTGGATGGGTGTCATTTTTATGGCGGAGATGGAGGGATTTGAACCCCCGCACGCCTTTCGGCGCCTAGCGGATTTCGAATCCGCACCCTTCAGCCGCTTGGGTACATCTCCGTAAGCCTCGATTATTATATCAGCAGCACCGGCAAAAATCAAGCCAAATTCTGTCCCAAGGGCAGACCAAAGGCGGCTCTTTTTCAAAAGTCATCCACGCCTTCGTAGTAGGATGATAGAAGCCCAATTTGTGCGACCACAGCGCGATCTCGCAGTCATTGTCCAGCACCGCATATTTCCGTTCTCCAACCAGCGGCATCCCACGGCTGGCAAACTGTACGCGAATCTGATGGGTACGTCCGGTCTTCAAACCGATCCAAACCTTGCTCATCCCGTCGTTTTCCGACAACACACGATAGTCCAGAATTGCTTCTTGCGCACCTTTTTGCGGTATATCCACCACCATCGTCATTTTTCTGGCTTTGTCGCGGATCAGCAGGTCTGTCAGTGTGCCCTCAGGCATTTCCGGTTTGCCGTGAATCACCGCCAAATATTCCTTTTGGAAGACATCCTCCCGAATCTGGCGGGACAGCTTCGACGCCGCTTGCGCGTTTCGCGCCAGCACCATCAGTCCGCTGACCACCCGATCTAAGCGATGCACCGTCCGCACATCCGCCTTAGGATCGTCCAGCGCCTCCCGCACAAGCTCCGGCATTCCGCCAGGCTCATCAGTGGAAAGCACCCGCGCCGGCTTCACCGCAACCAGAATATCCTTATCGAGATATACAATTTCCATATCTTCACCTACCATTATTATCCTATCAAACTTGACAAGAAAATTCAAGGCTTTCGTAGGGGCGATCAGTGATCGCCCGCGGGCGGTTATTAACCGCCCTTACATCCACGACTGCACTTATATAGCAAAAAACTCCACCATTACTGGTGGAGTTCTCTGTGTTTGCGTTACCTATCTTCCCAGGCAGTCGCCCGCCAAGTATTGTCGGCGTACATGTGCTTAACTTCTGTGTTCGGGATGGGAACAGGTGGACCCACATGACAATCAACAC
>JAZNNE010000067.1:0-10906 GCA_045580125.1 Faecousia sp.
AATAGTGATTGACCATGGAGTCCATATTACCGCCGGACACCAGAAAGCCCAGTCGGGGCTGACCGAAAACGTCGATGGACTTGGGATTTTTCCAATCGGGCTGGGAGATGATGCCCACACTGTAGCCGTGGCTTTCCAGAACGCGGCTGATGATGGCGTGACCGAAGGACGGATGATCCACATAGGCATCACCGATGACGTAGACGAAGTCGCACTGCGTCCAGCCCCGGGCTAACATATCCTCTTTGCAAATGGGAAGAAAGCTCATAGTGATCCTCCGGTAGTTTTTTCGTTATTATAGCACTTTTCCAGCAGAAAGGGAAGAATAAAATCCGGAAAGTCAGGAAGACTTTCCGGATGATACATATCAGGCAGGGTAGCAGTTCATAATCCAAAGCAGCAGCGGCAGAGCAAGGCTGAATACACTGACCAGCCACGGCGTTAACACCCGCTTGGAGCAGAACATCAGCAGCAGGCAAAGCGCCGTTACGGCAATGGGACCGAGAACGGCTATGCCGCGGCTAACGACGAAGTCAAATGTTCCGTCCAGCTGCAGACCGAAGCCAACCTGCTTGGGCAGAACACTCATATTACGGATGGCAAGGATCACAGCGCCCAGTACAACGGGAATTGCCAGCAAAAATTGCTTAAACTTAACAGCAAAATCCCAGAGCTTAGTAGTACCTTCGCCGGTTTTACGGAAGAAATTGCCGGCCTTTTCCCGGGCGGGAGCGGATTTTTCCATCATATTCTCCCATTTTTCTGCCATAGATTCGATAAAGCCCATAAAATACCTCCAAGGGTACAATTGCGTTTAACGTATTTTACCACAATCGAAAACGATATGCAAGTGCCTTAACGCTTATTGTCTTTGTACAGAGCGGCAAGACCCTTGACGATCAGATCTTTGTCGTAGATCATAGGTGTTTTGCACAGGGGAACGATGAATTTTGCAATACCGCCGGTTGCAATCACAGTGCATTTTTGACCAAGCTCCGCCTCCATACGCTGCACCATGCCGTCCAGCATACAGGCATTGCCCAGCATAATACCGCTGCGCATACAGTCGATGGTGTTGCGGCCAATGGCTTTCTTGGGCTGATCCAGCTGAAGACCGGGCAGCAGCGCGGTGCGCTCGGTCAGGGCGTCCAGCGAGATCTTGACACCGGGACAAATACAGCCGCCGATCAGAGCGCCGGTTTCATCCAGAACGGTCATCGTGGTAGCTGTTCCCATATCGATCACGATCAGCGGCGGCTTGTGCTCACGCAAGGCTGCCACGTTGCCGACCACCAGATCCGCACCGGTCTGGGAGGGATTCTCAATCTTGATATTTAAGCCGGTTTTCAATCCCGGACCGACCACCAGACTGGACTTTCCGGTGAGCTTTTTGATGGCGGTCTGCAAAGAATTGAGCACCTGCGGAACAACAGATGCGATAATAGCACCCTCAATATCCTCCGCAGCGATGTGGTACACATCCAGGATCATACTCAAATCGATGCAGTATTCATCGGAGGTTTTGGTGGCATCGGTGCGAAGCCGTGCCTCCATAACGATCGTATCGTCCTTAACGCAACCCAGCACAATGTTGGAATTGCCAATATCAACAGTTAGAATCATAGTTATTCCTCCAAATCTCTTAACCGCAGAATTTCGCAGCAGCAGATAGAATCATTTTCGGTGGTGATCAGTGCGGCACTGCCTTCAGCACTGTTGCACGCGCCGGGATTGATGATCCACAGACCGTTACATAACCGGCAGTCGGCGATGTGGGTGTGTCCGTAAAGGGCAGCCTGTGCGTTCATTGCTTCGGCATCGGCAATCAACCGTTCAAGTCCGGATTTTACGCCGTGCAGATGCCCGTGGGTCATATAAAGCCTGACGCCGCCAATCGGATAGCAAAGGACTTGCGGCGTGTTGGGCGGACACCGATAGCGGTCGCAGTTGCCGGGGACCATATGGAATCGAACGCTCGGATATTCCTCCGACAAGGATTCGGCGTTGTCATAGTGGTCGCCCAGATGGACAACTGCGTCAGGACGAACGGTGTCGATGGCAAGACGCATATAGCGCATTGTGCTGTGGGAATCGGACAAAACGAGAATTCTCATAGTTCACCAACCCTTTCGCCACTGCATATAGTATAACAGATTACGCCTATTATAGCAGGAAAATGGACAGGAGGCAATGATATGAAGAAAAAAACTGACGGTTTTGACGATTTTTCCTTGCATCAGGCCGCCCAATTGGCAAAAAGTGATGCAGGCAAGCAGCTGCTGACACTGCTGCAGCAGGAAAACGGCGATCAGCTCCAGACGGCAATGCAGCAGGCGAAAGCAGGCAATTTCGTTCAGGTTAAGGAAATGATGGAAAAAATGATGGCATCGGAGCAGGCGCAGCAGCTGCTGAAAAAGATGCAGGAGTAGCCTATGGACGGAATGGAAGATAAGCTCAATGCCATTTTGGGCAATCCCCAGATGATGCAGCAGATTATGTCTATGGCGCAGGCAATGGGGGAGCAGACCAATGAGCCGAAGCCTGAACCGCAGCCAAGCAGCGGCTTGGATATTGCCACGATCCAAAAGCTGGGCAACATCGCGAAGCAGTCGGGCATCGACAAAAATCAGCAGAATTTACTTAGGGCGCTGAGTCCCTACTTAAGCCGCGAGCGGATCACTAAGCTGGAAAAAGCGATGCGTGCGGCAAAGATCGCCGGCATTGCATCCACAGCACTAGCCGGCTCAGGCATATCCTTACTTTCAGGCAGGTGAAGCTATGTATAACCGTTACATCCCACAGCCCGATGGGTCGTACCGCCGCAACCGCGTCCAAGACCCCCAGCCACCAAGAAGACCTGCGCCGCCACCGCAGCAGGAATGTCCGCCGCCACCACCGCCGGAGCCGGATTGTCCGCCAACCATGCCGGAAAAGCCCCAGAAAAGGCCGCCGTGTCAGCAAAATACGGGGGCAGGGGATTTCCTGCGCCGGTTACTGCCTAAGAATCTGGACACCGGCGATTTGATGGTGATCATTTTGCTTTTGCTGATGGCAGGCGACTGCGCCGAGGATAAAAATACCGCCCTGCTGACATTAGCGCTGTATCTGTTTATGTAAAAAAGAGCTGCCCGCCAATCTTGGCGGGCATTCGTTATTGCGTATGCTGCCTTGGCCCCTTCTCTGAGGGGGCTGGCGCGCGTTCAGCGCGACTGGGGGAGTTAACTCCCTCCGTCTTCGCCTTTGGCGAAGCCACCTCCCTCAGTGAGGGAGGCGAGGGTGGATGCTTATTTGGCAACAAAGCCGACTTTTTTGTAGACTTTGCGCAGAGTCTTTTCGGCAACGTAGCTTGCCTTCTGGGCGCCGTCGCGGAAGACGCCTTCCAGATAACCCTTGTCCTTCATCAGGCGGGTGGCTTCCTCGCGAATAGGACGCAGCAGCTCGACCACGGCTTCGCCAACAGCAGGCTTGAACTTTCCGTAGCCGCAGCCGGCAAATTCGGCTTCGATCTCCTCGAAGGTCTTGCCGGTAACCGCGCTGTAAATGGTCATCAGGTTGGCAACGCCGGGCTTGTTCTCCTTGTCATAGCGGACACAGTTTTCCGTGTCAGAGTCGGTGATGGCACGCTTAAACTGCTTCATGATCACCTCAGGCGCATCCATCAGCAGCACACGACCGGTGTCCTCATCCTCGGACTTGGACATTTTGGCGGTGGGATTGGTCAGACTCATAATTCTGGCACCGACCTTGGGCACATAGGGTTCGGGGATCTTGAACACATCGCCGTAAACGCCGTTGAAACGGCGGGCAACAGTGTGGCACAGCTCCACGTGCTGCTTCTGATCCTCGCCAACGGGGACGAAATCCGGCTGATACAGCAGAATATCCGCCGCCATCAGGCTGGGGTAAGTAAACAGACCGCCGTTGATATTGTCGGCGTTCTTTGCAGACTTATCCTTAAACTGGGTCATACGGCTCAACTCACCGAACATAGAGTAGCAATTCAAAACCCAGCCCAGTTCTGCGTGCTGATGTACGTGGCTCTGGATGAACAGAGTGTTCTTCTCAGGGTCTAAGCCGCAGGCGATATACTGCGCCAGCTGCTCTAAGGTGCGCCGCCGCAGAGATGCGGGATCCTGCCGCACAGTGATGGCGTGCAGGTCTGCCATAAAGTAAAAACAGTCGAATTCATCGGCACGTTCTTTCCAGTTCTTGATGGCGCCAAGATAGCTGCCAAGAGTCAGATCACCGGAGGGCTTGATGCCGGATAGCATTCTTTTCTTTGCAATCATTTCTTCCATAATGGGTTCACCTCGAAATTTCCATATCATTAACCGCATTTTAACACATAGATCAGAAAAACGCAATCAAAAATTGACTTTAGTGGCGGAAGATGGTATAGTATTTGCAGAATTTTTGAGAATTGAGGGAATGACTATGGATTATCAGGCACTGGCGCAGCTGCTTTTTCCCAATATTACCGACACACCGGAGTCTTTGGAGGAAAAATATCCTCTGCGGAATCTGCCGGAGGGTGCGATCGTTACCCGTATGGCACCGTCGCCCACGGGTTTTGTTCACTTAGGCAATCTGGTGCAGGGTCTGACTGCGGAGCGTATGGCGCACCAAAGCGGCGGTGTGCTGTTCCTGCGTGTGGAGGATACCGATGCCAAGCGGGAAGTTCCCGGTGCGGTGGAGGTGCTGATCGATACGCTGAAGCACTACGGTATCGCCTTTGACGAAGGCGCGACCCACGATGGCGACAGCGGCATTTACGGACCTTATCGCCAGAGACAGCGGGCAGATCTGTATCACGTGTATGCCAAGAAGCTGGTGCAGCAAGGAATGGCTTACCCCTGCTTCTGCACGGAGCAGGAGCTGGCAGCTATGCGTGAAAAGCAGGAGGCAAACAAAGAGACCACCGGCTATTACGGCAAGTATGCTATGTGGCGGGATCGTTCCATCGAGGAGATTCAGGAAAAGCTGTCTGCCGGTGCACCCTGGGTGCTGCGTTTCCGCAGCGAGGGTTCTATCGAGAACCAGTTCAAGTTTGACGATCTGGTCAAGGGCAAGCTGACCATCACGGAAAATGATGTGGATCACGTGCTGCTGAAGTCTGATGGAATTCCTACCTATCACTTTGCTCACGCGGTGGACGATCATCTGATGCACACGACCCACGTTGTCCGGGGTGATGAGTGGCTGGCAACCCTGCCGTTCCACATTCAGCTGTTCAAGGCGCTGGAGTTTAAGCTGCCCAAGTACGTCCACATCGGACCGCTGATGAAGATGGACGGCACCTCCAAGCGCAAGCTTTCTAAGCGCAAAGACCCCGAGCTGGCACTGACCTTCTATAAGGCAGAGGGTTTCCCCGTTAAGGCAGTCTATGAGTATATTATGACCATCTTAAACTCCAACTTCGAGGATTGGCGCAGAGCTGAGCCTGACAAGGAGGCAACGGAGTTTAAGTTCAGCCCCAAGAAGCTGAATCCTGCAGGCAGCTTGTTCGACTATGCCAAGCTGACCGACGTTTCCAAGAATGTCATCTCCAAGATGGATGCAGAAACGGTCTACGAGCTGCTTTTGGAGTGGGCGCAGGAATTTGATCCCGAATTTGGCGAAAAGCTGGCAGCCGATAAGGATTTTGCCGTTGCAATTCTGGCAATCGGCCGCGGTGGCAAGAAGCCGAGAAAGGATCTTGCTACCTGGAAGGAAGCCAAGCCTTATATGGGCTTCTTCTATGACGAGTATTTGGAAACGCCCGTTTTTGACGAAAAGTTTGACAAGGGTCTCATCCGTTATATTCTCGAACGATTTGTCGGATCCTACGACCCTGCAGACGACTCTGCAGCGTGGTTTGAAAAGGTCAAGGAGATCACCACAGCTATCGGCTTTACCACTGATATGAAGGCGTACAAGGCGGATCCTGGCGCATTCCCCGGCACGGTGGCGGATGTGTCCACCTTTATCCGTCAGGCGGTTACCGGCAAGACCAACGCCCCCGATCTGCACACGGTTATGCAGATTTTGGGCAAGGAGCGGTCCTTGGAGAGAATTGCTAAGGTGATTGCAACACTGTAAAAAGAAAACCCCCAACGATTTCGTTGGGGGTTTTGTACGTCCTTATGTCATTGCGAACCAGTGACCGATGTCACTGGTGTGGCAATCTCCTCCTAAATAGGGGATTCCCACGCCAGTGTGTGCACTGGCGTGGAATGACAGAAACTTTTGAATTAGGCTTCCAGAGACTTGACAAAAGCGAGCTTGTCCTCGGCCTTATAGAATGCAGAGCCTGCAACCAACACATCGGCACCGTTTTCCTTGCAGATTTCTGCGGTGACCATATCCACACCGCCGTCCACCTCCAGATGGCAGCCGGGCTTGTGCGTATCGATCATTTCCTTCAGGGTCTTCAGCTTGGGCATCATATCTGCCATAAATTTCTGACCGCCGAAGCCGGGTTCCACTGTCATCACCAGCACCAGATCACACTTGCTCAGGTAGGGGAGTACCGCCTCAGCAGGCGTCTTGGGCTTGACCACGATGCCGGGTTTGACACCGTTGGCAATGATTCTGTCCAAGGTGGCATCAATGTTCTCGGGGGTGTCGGACTCCACGTGAATGGTCAGATAGTCAGCACCTGCCTTGCAGAATTCGTCTACGTAGCGGATGGGTCGGTCGATCATCAGGTGCACATCCAGCACCATATTGGTGATGGGGCGCAGAGCCTTGACCATAGAATAGCCAAAGGAAATGTTGGGGACAAAATGACCGTCCATAATGTCCACGTGCAGCCACTTTGCGCCGGCGGCTTCCGTCATTTCAATGTCGCGCTGGATATTTACATAGTCCGCAGACAGCATAGAGGGAGAAATAATAGCCATAATGTACCTCCTTAGTTTGATAAAAAAAGAAATCCGAAGGCGAGTGCCTTCGGATTTTTGGTGGGCGAGGCGGGACTTGAACCCGCACGTCCGCAGTGAACACTAGAACCTGAATCTAGCGAGTCTACCAATTCCACCACTCGCCCATATGTAGCTGCTCTTTACAGCCCCCGTATCATAGCACGTAATTTCCCGTTTGTCAACAATAATTTTAAATATTTTTCAGGAAATTTTCAGTCCTTGTAGTAGAGCATACAGTGGCAAAATCCTTTGAAATCCGGGTCAGCGATCTGCTCACGGAATTCCTTGCAGATGCACTTGTTTTCCTCGGTGCGTTCCAGTCTGCAGGGGCAGTAGCCGCCGGTGCGCTTGAGACCTGCGCGAATGGTTTCCACCATTTCCTTGTCGTCGTTGAGTTTTACCGCCATACAAACACATCCTTTCGCAATTATTATAGCAAATTTGTCAAGGGTAGGGCAAATACGGCTTGACAAACCTATGGGGGTGTGCTAGAATACTTTGGCAATCAAATATTGCTTTCGGCTTGGAGTGATACCCAAGAGGCCGAAGGGGCTCCCCTGCTAAGGGAGTAGGCGTCTAAAAAGCGCGCGAGGGTTCAAATCCCTCTCACTCCGCCAAAAAGAAGACCACCCGTTTGGGTGGTCTTCTTTGTTTATAACTTCGCGTACGTCTTATCTAAGAACTTTTGGGCGTTGATGCAGGCACGCTTGTGGGTGGCTTCGCCGATGACACCGGCCTCATCGTAGGCAGTGATCTGGAAGGAAATAATCTTTCCGTCAACGGCGGTAACCTCTGCCTCGGCGCGCACCTCCAGACCCACGGGAGTTGCGGCGGTATGCTTTAGATTCAGCTCAATGCCCACGGTGGTTTCGCCCTCAGAAAGACCTTCCTCAATAGCGGCGCAGGCTGCGCCTTCCATCAGGGCTGCCATACAGGGCGTGGCATATACCAGCAGGCTGCCGGAGCCAACCTCCAAGGCGGTATCTTCCTTTTCACACAGATTTTCCGCTGTGCCTTTCATTCCAACAGTGATATTCATAAAGAAACATCCTTTCATTCATTTTCTTCAATCATAACCCATTGAAGAAAAGGTGTCAAGAATTATGGGTTGCTATTTGCCGAAAACGGGATTATAATAGCAGTATTAAACATAAGGAGCGATTTTCAATGAACGCTGACAAGTTGAACCTGACTATGCTATGCGACTTCTATGAGCTGACCATGGGCAACGGCTACTTTGAAACCGGCTACAAGGATCGCATCACCTATTTCGATCTGTTTTTCCGCCGGTGTCCCGACGGCGGCGGCTTTGCCATCGCTGCCGGTTTGGATCAGATCATCGACTATGTGCTGAATCTGCATTTCAGCGACGAAGATATCGAATATCTGCGTGGCAGAAAGCTGTTCAGCGAGGGCTTCCTGGAGTACCTGAAGAATTTTAAGTTCACCGGCGATATTTGGGCTGTTCCCGAGGGCACGCCCATTTTCCCCCACGAGCCCATCATCACCGTCAGAGCGCCTGCGATTGAAGCGCAGCTGGTGGAGACCTTCCTGCTGCTGTGCGTCAACCATCAGAGCCTGATCGCCACCAAGGCAAACCGTATCGTCCGTGCAGCGCAGGGTCGCACTGTGCTGGAATTCGGTTCCCGCAGAGCGCAGGGTACAGATGCTGCCATCCTGGGCTCCAGAGCCGCCTATATCGGCGGTTGCCACGGCACTGCCTGCACCATTTCCGACCAGCTTTACGGCGTTTACGCCGGCGGTACGATGGCCCACGCTTGGGTGCAGATGTTCGACAGCGAATACGAGGCATTCAAGACCTACTGCGAAATTTACCCCAACAATGCCACCTTACTGGTTGACACCTACAACACTCTGAAATCCGGTATTCCCAATGCCATTAAGGTCTTTAACGAGGTGCTCAAGCCCAAGGGTATCACCAAGTGCGGCATCCGCTTAGACTCCGGCGATATTGCCTACCTGACCCAAAAGGCTCGCAAGATGCTGGACGATGCCGGCTGGACGGAGTGCCAGATCTCCGCGTCCAACTCCCTGGATGAGTACATTATTCAGGACCTGCTGCGGCAGGGTGCCCAGATCAATATGTTCGGCGTTGGTGAGCGGCTGATCACCGCCCGCAGCGAACCGGTCTTTGGCGGTGTGTACAAGCTGACTGCGGTGGAGGATGACGGCGTCATTACCCCCAAGATCAAGATTTCCGAGAACGTGGGTAAGATCACGAATCCCCACTTTAAGAAGCTGTACCGTTTCTACGGCAACGATACCGGTAAGGCCATTGCTGACTATCTGTGTGTTTACGACGAAAATGTGGACGACAGCAAGGATCTGGAGATCTTTGACCCTGATGCAACATGGAAGACCAAGACGGTCTACAATTTCACCGCAAAAGAACTGCAGGTGCCCATTTTCAAGAACGGCGAACTGGTCTATGACCGCCCGACCTTGGAACAGATCCGCAATTACTGCCTGGAGCAGGTGGACACCCTGTGGGATGAGGTCAAGCGTTTTGACAATCCCCATAAGTACTATGTCGACCTTTCCCAGAAGCTGTGGGATATTAAATACGGCTTGCTGAAGAGCCACGGTAAAACCTAACTATGGAGAAGACCTGGTGGGTTTACATTCTGCTGTGCGGCGATGGCACCTACTATACCGGCGTTACAACGGATGTTGCCGCCCGTTTGGAAACCCATCGCTCCGGAAGCGGCGCAAAATATACCCGCAGCAGAGGTCCGCTGCAGCTGGCTTACTGTGAAAAGTGCGCAGATAAGGTTGCCGCCTTTCAAAGGGAATATGCCATCAAGCAGTTGAAACGCAGCGAAAAGGCTGCACTTTGCCAAAAGTGGTATGAAGAAAACAATCCCCGATCCTGATGGATCGGGGATAATTTTCATACCTTTTGTTCGCAGTAAATGCAGCGCAGAATTCCTTCTTTGGGATCGGTGATCCGTGCGGTGTGGCGCAGCTCCTGCTCGGTTTGACAGATGCACTTGGGATTGGTGCAGGTGTGATCGTAAACCAGGTCATCGGTTACAATGGCTTCCCTTGCGGGGTTATTGGCTTCTTCCAGAAGCTTCAGAATCAGTGCCATACGCATATACTTGCCGTTGAGCGCCTGGCGGAAATAGGCGGCTCTGGGATCGTCGTCCACAGCCACGCTGATCTCGTTGACACGGGGCAGGGGATGCAGAACGCACATATTTTCCTTTGCCAGCTGCATCTTTGCGGTGTCGAGAACATAGCTGTCCTTCAAACGGGCATATTCATAAGGATCGTCGAAACGTTCTTGCTGAATACGGGTCATATACAGCACATCCAGCTTGGGAAGGGAATCCTCCAAAGAGGTGGAGACCTCGTAGGGGATCTTGTGCTTTTCAAGTGTATTGTACACCACGTAGTTGGGCAGCTTCAGCTCCTCTGGGGAGATCAGAACGATCTTGATGCCGGTGTAGCGGCTCATAGCTTCAATCAGGGAATGTACAGTTCTGCCGTACTTCAGGTCGCCGCAGAAGCCGATGGTCAGATCATTCAGCCGACCCATTTCCCGGGAAATGGTCAGCAGGTCAGCCAAGGTCTGCGTCGGATGCTGATGACCGCCGTCGCCTGCGTTGATGACGGGAACAGTTGCATTGCGGGATGCAACATAGGGCGCGCCCTCCTTGGGGTGGCGGATCGCCATAATGTCCACGTAGCAGCTGAGGATCTTGGCGGTGTCAGCCATACTCTCGCCCTTGGAGGCGGAGGAGGAGCTTGCCTCGGAAAAGCCCAGAACCGTGCCGCCAAGCTCCAGCATTGCGGCCTCAAAGCTCAGACGGGTTCTGGTGGAGGGCTCGAAGAACAGAGTCGCCAGCTTCTTGTGTGCGCAGCGATCCCAGTAGTTTTCGGGATGGGCGATGATGTCCTTGGCGGTGGTGATCAGCTGATCCAATTCTTCAACGGAAAAATCCAGAATACTAATTAAACTTCTCATTCTTTTGCACCGT
>JAZNNE010000068.1:0-18967 GCA_045580125.1 Faecousia sp.
GGCGACGCCGCTGCCGGTACGGCGCAGCTCGGGGTCACGGGTCAAGCGGCCCATGATTACAATGTGGTTGAGCATAGAGGTATCCTCCTTACTCTGCCACGACGGTGGTCAGGCAGCGCAGAACGCCTTCGGTGATCTTCAGAACGCGCTCCAGCTCCGCAGGGAACTCGGGCTTGCTCTCGAAGTTCATCAGCACGTAGTAGCCTTCAGCCAGGTCGTTGATGGGATACGCCAGACGACGCTTGCCCCACTCGTCAACGTTGGACACGGTACCCTCCGCCTCCACCATTGCCTTGAACTTTTCCACAAGTGCGGCGATGCCCTCTTCGCCCAGATCGGCGTCGATGATATAGAGCACCTCGTACTTACCGGTGATCTTAGCCATGTTGTTTGCACCTCCTTTTGGACTTTTGGCCTCTAACGCTGTTAGAAGCAAGGATATGCCTGCACACGCAGGCTAAAACATTATAGCCGAACATTTTTCGTTTGTCAACACGGAATTCGGAAAAATAAAGGATATTTTCCCAATTTTCATACATCATTTGTTGGGTTTGGGGAATACTGGCTTTAAAAGGCGGTGCTGAAATGAAAGAATTTGTAAGCGGAACAAAAATCGTCTGCGGAGCAGGGGCTGTGCAGGCGTTGGCGCAGTTAAATGCGAAGAAATTACTGGTGGTCACCGATCCGTTTTTTGCCAAAAACGGCACGGCGCAGAAGATCGCAGCTGTGGCGCAGGCGCAGCAGGTCAAAATTTTTGACCAGGTCGCACCCGACCCCACGGTGATGCTGGTGGCAGAGGGAACTGCTGTGGTACGGGATTTTGCGCCGGATGTGATGGTCGCCCTTGGCGGCGGCAGCGCAATGGACTGCGCCAAGGCGATGCTTTACTTTGCCGGTGGAGAAACCAGACTGGTGGCGATCCCCACCACCTCCGGCTCCGGGTCGGAGGTTACGGATTTTGCTATACTGACCCACCAAAGCGTCAAGCACCCTCTCATCGACAGCCGTCTGCGACCGGAAATGGCGATTTTGGACGATTCTCTGGTAACCGGACTGCCGCCGAGTCTGGTGGCGGACGGGGGATTTGATGTGCTGAGCCACGCCCTGGAAAGCTATGTTGCCCAAAATGCCAGTCCCTTTACCGATGCCTTTGCCAAGGATGCCTTTTGCTGTGCTTTCGGTGCGCTGCCGGCATCCTTTGCGGGGCAAACGGAGGCGCGAAGCAGGGTGCATACCGCCGCAACTATGGCGGGCATGGCGTTTACCCAGGCGGGCTTGGGCATCTGCCACGCCCTTTCCCACAGCCTTGGCGGAATGTTTCACATTCCCCACGGACGGCTCAATGCCATACTGCTGCCGTCGGTGGTGAGCTGCAATGCTGCCGCTGCCGGGGAAAAATATGCCCGCCTTGCCCGCGCTGCAGGCTTGGGCGGCAGCGTGGATACCATTGCGGTACGGAATTTGAAAAACGCTCTGATCCGCTTGCGGCGGGAGCTGAAGCTACCGGAAACACTGTCGCAGGCAGGGGTTACGCCCCGGGAGGTGTGGCACGCCGCCAATGACATTGTGGAGGCGGCGCTGAAAGACCCCTGCTGCCATACAAATCCGGTAAAGGTCGAGGATTTTATGCTGCACAAGATTCTGGAAGAGGTTACGGGGCGTGTCTGAAATTTTGCGCAGTGTGGGGCTGGATGTGGGAACTACCACCACCCAATTGGTGGTGTCGCAGCTGCAGATCCAAAATCAGGCCGGGTCGTTCTCTGTGCCAAAAATGGCGATTACGGAGCGGAAGATCCTCTATCGCAGTCCGGTGTATTTTACCCCCCTGGTGGGGCAGAATTTGGTGGACGGGGCGGCAATTCGACAAATTGTGGAGAAAGAGTATGCCGCTGCCGGGATCCGTCGGGAAGACCTTGACACCGGGGCGGTGATCATCACCGGCGAGACCTCACGAAAAGAAAATGCCCGTGCGGTTTTGGAGAATTTATCGGAATTTGCCGGTGATTTCGTGGTAGCCACCGCCGGTCCGGATTTGGAAAGCGTGCTGGCGGCAAAGGGCGCGGGGGCGGTGGAATTTTCGGAAGAAACCGGAAAAACCGTGCTGCATATGGACATCGGCGGCGGCACCAGCAATTTGGCGTTGATCGAAAATGGAAAAATCACCGCCACCGGCTGTATGAATGTGGGCGGACGTTTGCTGAAATTTGGCGAAAACCGGGAGATCATCTACGCGTCGCCGGTTTTGCGGGATTTCCCCCAAAATGTGCAGCAAATTGTGGACAAATTGGTGCAGGCATTGGAAATGGCAGCGGGATTACGAGAGCCGAACCGTATTTTTACGCATTTTTGGACGCAGGAGTGTGCCGGCGGCGAGGAATGGCTGCAAAAACTGCCCAAGGGGGAATTGGTGATCTCCTTTTCCGGCGGTGTGGCGGACTGTATTGAAAGTCAGGACGGAGATTTTGGAGATATCGGTCCTGCGCTGGGCAAAGCCATAAAAAACAGCCGGCTGTGCCAGGGGCAGTACCGGCTGGGAGAACAGACCATTCGCGCCACCGTCATCGGTGCAGGCTGCCACAGCGCCCAGCTGTCCGGCAGCACCGTGTTTTATAAGAATGTGGGATTTCCGCTGAAGAATCTGCCGGTGGTGCGGCTTCGTTCTGCAGAGGAAATGCAGAGGCGGCTGCAGGAGCAGGATAGCGACACTGTTTTGGCGATGGAGGGGATTTCTTCTCCCAGTTACCGGCAGGTAGTGGAATTGGCAGAGCAAATTGTCAGTGCCATCGGCGCAAGACCGGCGTATATCGCGCTGGAGCAGGATATGGCGAAAGCACTGGGGCAGGCGATTGCCTTGCGGCTGCCGGCAGACAGACCCTGCCTTTGCATCGACAGTGTGGCGCTGGAGGAGGGCAGCTTTCTGGATGTGGCAGCCCCCGTTGGACCGGCGTTGCCGGTAGTAATTAAGACCTTGATTTTGGGAGGTTAATATGGAAAACGCAGATCTGCAGGCAGTTTTGAAGGCGGTGATGGGGCGGTTGTTTATCCCCCTGGAGGCCTCCGGACGGCATGTGCATATAACAAAAGAGCAGGCGATGACCCTCTTTGGGCACGGCTTGACGCCAAAGCGCCCGCTGTCCCAGCCGGGGCAGTTTTTGGCAAATGAACGGGTAACTCTGGTCGGCGCAAAGGGGCAGATGGAAAATGTGGCGGTATTAGGACCGGAAAGACCGGAAGCCCAGGTTGAAATTTCTCTGACCGACGGCAAGGCGCTGGGCATCACCCCGGCGTTGCGGCTGTCCGGAGATGTCAGCGGCTCGCCGGGAGCGACCTTGCAGGGTCCGCGGGGGCAGGTCAGGCTGGAGCGCGGTGTCATCTGCGCCAAGCGACACATTCATATGACCCCGGAAACGGCGAAGCGGATGGGAATTGCAGACAAGCAGGTGGTGAAGCTGCAGGTGTTTACTGCAAGACCGGTGATTTTTGAGGATGTTACGGTGCGCATTTCTGATAAATTTTCCGACAATGTGCACCTGGATTATGACGAAGCCAATGCCTGCGGTTTTCAAAAGGGTGATCTTGGCAGAATTATAACGGGGGAGGAAAAGAAGTGAAAACGGGAATCGTAACCGGATCGGTTTGGGCGACAAGAAAAACGGATTGCCTGCATCGGCAGACCTTTCTGACGGTGGATGTAGGCGACGGGCAGATCGTTGCCGCGGATCAGGTTGGAGCAGGGGTTGGCGACCGGGTGCTGATCGTTACCGGCACCACCGCGGCGCGGTACTGTATGGAAGCGCCTATTGATGCCGCGGTTGTGGCAATTTTGGACGAAAAAAAGGAGGCGTAGCCGTGTCTGCACACGAAATACTCATTGCGGTGATGGCGGTTTTTGCGCTGTTTGGGGCGATCGACCGGATTATCGGCAATAAAATCGGCATCGGCGCGGAATTTGAAAACGGCATTTTGGCAATGGGCTCGCTGGCGATGGCTATGGTGGGCATCATCGTGCTTGCGCCGGTGCTGGCGAAGCTTTTAGAGCCGGTGGTGGTGCCGGTTTACCGGCTGCTGGGAGCGGATCCTGCCATGTTCGCCGGCACGATCTTAGCCTGCGATATGGGCGGCGGTGCGCTGGCAAAGGAGTTGACCGGCGATAATGCGGCGGCGCTTTTGGGCGGTGTGCTCACCGGCTCTATGCTGGGGGCAACTATCGTATTCACGATTCCCGTTGCGCTGGGAATTTTGCAGAAAGAGGATCAGGCGGCGATGGCAAAGGGGATCCTCTGCGGCATTATCACCATCCCGCTGGGTGTGCTGGTGGGCGGCATCGTGGCAGGCTTCGGCTTGGGAATGGTGCTGCGCAATCTCATTCCCATTGTGATCATTGCGCTGCTGATCGCCCTGGGGCTTTGGAAAGCGGAAAAATGGATGATCAAGGGCTTTAGCTGGTTTGGAAAAGGCGTGGTGGCGGTGGTCGCCATCGGTTTGGCGGCGTCCATTTTGGAAACGCTGACCGGTGTTTCGGTAATTCCCGGGCTTGCACCCATCAGCGACGGCTTTGAAACCGTAGGCGCTATCGCCATCGTGCTGGCAGGCGCGTTCCCCTTGGTATACGCCGTAACGGCTATCTTAAAAAAGCCGCTTTTGAAGCTGGGCGGACTTTTGGGCATCAACGATACTGCCGCGGCAGGGTTGGTTGCCAGCCTTGCCAACTCCATCGCCACCTTCGGCATGGTCAAGGATATGGATCGGCGGGGCAAGGTGGTAAATATCGCCTTTGCGGTGTCGGCGGCATTTGTGTTCGGCGATCATTTGGGCTTTACCGCCGGGTTTGCGCCGGAAATGCTGACGGCGGTGATCGTGGGCAAGCTGGTGGGCGGCATCAGCGCCATTGCTGTGGCACTTTTGTTGACAAGAAAGGATAAGAAATTATGCTACTGAAAACCACATTATTGGGAAAGACATACGCCTTTCGGGATGTAAAGCAGGTGCTTGCCAAGGCAAATGAGGAGAAGACCGGCGACAAATTGGCAGGACTTTCCGCGGAAACCGCCCAGGAACGGGTGGCGGCCAAGGTGGTGCTTTCTGCGCTTACCCTGGGAGATCTGCGGGAAAATCCTGCCGTGCCTTATGAACAGGACGAGGTTACCCGGATCATTCAGGACGATGTCAACGAAACCGTTTACAACAAGATCCGGAATTGGACCGTCAGCGATCTGCGGGAATGGATCTTAAGCGAAGAAACCGCCGGCAGCGATATTCGCAAAATAAGTCGGGGTCTGACCTCGGAAATGGTGGCGGCGGTGTGTAAACTGATGAGCAACCTGGATCTGATCTACGCCGCCAATAAAATCACCGTTACCGCCCATTGCAACACCACCATCGGTCTGCCGGGGACGCTGTCCTGCCGGCTGCAGCCCAACCATACCACCGACGACCCGGAGGGCATTACGGCATCGACGCTGGAAGGCCTTAGCTTCGGCGCAGGTGATGCGGTGATCGGCTTGAATCCCGTTACCGACAGCCCCGAACAGGTGGGCAAGGTGCTGCGGCGCTTTCAGGAGATCAAGGAGCATTGGGAAATTCCCACCCAGATCTGCGTACTTGCCCACGTAACCGCCCAGATCAAGGCGGTGCGCGACGGCGCGCCCTGCGACCTGATCTTCCAGTCCATTGCAGGCTCGGAAAAGGGCAACGCCGCCTTCGGCTTTAACGCGGCAACCATTCAGGAGGCAAAAGACCTGCTGCTGCGGGACGGCACGGCAGAGGGACCCAATGTGCTGTATTTTGAGACCGGTCAGGGGTCGGAGCTGTCCTCCGATGCCCATTTTGACACCGATCAGGTTACCATGGAGGCGCGGTGCTACGGCTTTGCCAAGCATTTTTCGCCCTTTTTGGTCAATACGGTGGTGGGATTTATCGGTCCGGAGTATCTGTACGATGCCCGGCAGGTTACCAGAGCCGGCCTGGAGGATCATTTTATGGGCAAGCTCACCGGCGTTTCTATGGGCTGCGACTGCTGCTACACCAACCATATGAAGGCGGATCAGAATTCCATTGAAAACTTAGCGGCGCTGCTGACTATGGCGGGGTGCAACTACTTTATGGGCATCCCCCACGGCGACGATATTATGCTCAACTACCAGACCACCGGCTTCCGGGATACGGTTGCCCTGCGGGAGATCACCGGCAAGACCGCCATTCCGGAGTTCCAGCGATGGCTGGAGAAGATGGGCTTTATGGAAAACGGAAAGCTGACGAAAAAAGCCGGCGACGGCTCCAGTCTGCTGTTCTAAAGAAAGAGGTGAAAATTATCAACAAGCAGGAATTAAGCGCGATGATCGCGGAAATTTTAGGAACGGTGCAGCCGATGGTCAAGGGCGGAGAATATCGCCCCACAAGTCCCGGACCTCAGATGCAGGATACCGGCTATCACGACGGAGATTTTGTGCCGGATATTACCAAGTTGGATCTGCGGCAGCTGTATCTGGTGGAGAATGCGGCGGATGAGAAAAAATACCGGAAAATGAAGGAAAAGACACCGGCGCGGTTGGGCTCCGGCAGAGCAGGCGCCCGGTATAAGACCCTGACGATGCTCCGTTTTCGGGCGGATCACGCTGCAGCCCAGGATGCGGTGTTTTCCCAGGTCAGTGAGGATTTCGCCCAAAAGAACGGCTTGGTGGCAGTGCAGACCAAGTGCAGGGACAAGGATGAATTCCTGACCCGTCCCGATCTGGGGCGGTGCTTTGATGAAGAAAATGCGAGCATTATCCGCAGCGCCATCAACGGCGCGCCGAGAGTGCTGGTGGTGATCGGCGATGGGCTGTCCTCGGCGGCCTGCCAGACCAATGCCATAGACTGCCTTGCGGCGATCAGAGACGGGCTAAAAGCCCGGGGCATTGCGCTGGGGAAATCCTTGTTTGTCCGTTATTGTCGGGTGGGCGCAGGCGATGCGGTGGGGGATGTCACCGGCTGCGAGCTGGTATGCGCCCTGGTGGGGGAGCGTCCGGGTCTGGTGACGGACAAGAGTATGTCTGCCTATATCACCTACAAGCCCCATACCGGCGTGTCGGAATCGGCGCGAACTGTAGTCAGCAACATCCACGCCCAGGGCACGCCGGCGGTAGAAGCAGGCGCCCATATTGCCGAGCTGATCGACACCATTTTGAAGAAAAAAGTGTCCGGCGTCGGGCTGTATGCGGAGGGAGCAAAATGATTCCGGTAAAGGTACTGGCTTTGCGGTATTTGAACAATGTTTCTCCATCGTTGGCAACGGAGCTGGGCGCGCCCAGCTTGGGGCTGCTGACCACCGACTGCGACGATGCCACCTATATCGCCCTGGATGCGGCAACCAAGGCCGCCGATGTGCGGGTAACCTACGGCAGAAGCTTTTACGCCGGGGCAGCCAACGCATCCACCCCCAATGCCGGGGAAGTCATCGGCGTGCTGGCAGGACCCACACCCGGGGCAGTTCGCAGTGGTATGGAGGCGGCGTTGGCGGCGCTGGAGCGCGTGGGCTTTGAGGAAACAAACGGCGTGCCTTATTTGGCACATACGGTTGCCAGCGTTGGCTCGTTTTTGGCGCAGGAGGCGGGGGTAGAACCCGGCAGCGCCATCGCCTATCTCATTGCGCCGCCGTTGGAGGCGGTGTACGCTATGGATGCGGCATTGAAGGCGGCAGATGTAATGTTATGTAAACTATATGCGCCACCCAGCGAGACCAATTTCGGCGGCGGCTTGCTGTCGGGCACCCAATCTGCCTGCGAAGCCGCCTGCGCGGCATTTGCGGCGGCGGTCGCCGAGGTGGCGGCAAGCCCCATTAAAAAGGAGTGAAAAAATGGACTTTGACAAGGACTTAGCGGCGCGGCAGGAGGCAAGGCAGCTGTGCCGCCAGGCGGAAATTGCCCAGAAAACCTTGGAAAAACTGTCTCAGGAGCAGCTGGACAGCATCGTAGAGACCATCGCCCGGGATTTTTCCGCAGCGGCGGAGGTCTTGGCGGAAAAGGCGGTGGAGGAGACCGGCTTTGGCAATGTCCGGGACAAAATTACGAAAAACAAATTCGCCTCCGAAACCGTGGCGGAGGCGGTGCGGGGTATGAAAACCGTGGGGATCTTGCGCAAAGACCCCCAAAAGAAGCTGTGGGAGATCGGCGTGAGCGTGGGCGTTATCGCCGCAATCGTTCCCAGCACCAATCCCACGTCTACCGTGTGCTACAAGGCGATGATCGCCCTGAAAAGCGGCAATGCCCTCGTCTTTTCGCCCCATCCCAAGGCGGCGAAATGCACCGCCCAGGCGGTAAAAGTGGTGGCCGCTGCTGCGGAAAAGGCAGGTGCGCCGGCAGGCTGCATCAGCTGTCTGAGCATTCCCTCTATGGCGGGTTGTCAGGAGCTGATGGGGGCAAAGGAAGTGCGGCTGATCCTCGCCACCGGCGGTCCGGCAATGGTGAAGGCGGCGTACTCCTCCGGCAAGCCGGCAATCGGCGTGGGCGCAGGCAACGGACCTGCCTATATCCACCACAGTGCCGATGTGAAAAAGGCGATCTCCTGCATTTTGCGGTCCAAGGATTTCGACCACGGCACGGTCTGCGCATCGGAGCAGAGCATCGTGGTGGAGCGAAAGATGGAAAATGCGGTACGCCAAGAAGCACAGCGGCAGGGCTTTTACTTTATGGATACGCAGGAAGCGGGTGCGCTGGCGAAGCTGCTGTTTCGCCCTACCGGCGCGCTGAATCCGGAAATTGTGGGGAAGCCCGCTACGGTTTTGGCGAAAATGGCGGGATTTTCTGTTCCGGATACCACGAAAATTCTGGTTGCCCGGGAGCAGGAGGCAGGTCCGACCAGACCCTATTCTATGGAAAAACTGTGTCCCGTGCTGGCATTTTTCGTGATGGACAGCGAGGATGCAGTGCTGGAAAAAGCCATTGAGGTGCTCAGGCACGAGGGCAGCGGGCATACCTTTGCGATCCACGCCGAGGACGAAAAAGTGATTCAGAAATTTGCGCTGCAGATTCCTGTTTCCCGGTTTTTGGTGAACACCCCGGCGGCGCTGGGCGGCATTGGCGCTACTACAAAGCTGTTTCCGGCGCTGACCCTGGGCTGTGGCGCGGTGGGCGGCAGCGCATCGTCCAACAATATTTCCCCCCTGGATCTGATCAACATTCGCCGGGTGGCGTGGGGTTCCGGTGGGGAGGAAAGTATACAAATTGACAATGATCTGGTGGAGCTGCTGACAGCCCGGATCTTGGAAAAACTGAAATAATAAGGAGCTATGAAAATGGATACAAATTCTTTGGGTATGATCGAAACAAAGGGGCTCATCGGTGCAATTGAAGCGGCGGATGCTATGGTCAAGTCTGCCAATGTGCAGCTGGTGGGCAAGGAGCAGGTGGGCGGCGGTCTGGTTACCGTGATGGTCCGCGGGGATGTGGGCGCTGTCAAGGCGGCAACGGATGCCGGTGCGGCAGCGGCGGAAAAGGTGGGGGAGCTGATCTCTGTCCACGTCATCGCCCGTCCTCACTCCGAGGTGGACAACATTCTGCCTAAGGATCGGAAATCCGGTCCTGCCGCCAAGGCTTGATGCTCTACACCGAGCAGAATGTGCGGGATAACATCCGCAACCGGGAGAACAAGCGGGTGTTTTTCCTGCGGTCGGAGGATCGTCTGACTGCAGGGGCGCGGGATTTTTTGCGGCGGGAGCGCATTGAAATTTTGCCGGCGGAGCAGGCAAAGCCGGAGCGATATCAGCTGGAAAACGGCGCATATCTGGACGAAAAACCGGAGCATATGACCCATTTATACGGAAATGTGCTGGTGTGCAAGACCCATCCGCGGATTGCCTTTCGGGGAAAAATGGATCTGCTGGAAGCGGAGCTGATGTTATGTCAACTAAATGTGCCGGCGTTTTCCAAGGAATTGGGAGAAATTTTGGCGTGCGCGCGGAATCTGCTGCGGTGCGAGGTGCTGGGCGAGCCGGTGAAAGCGGAGAAGCTCTGCGGCTTGACGGAGCAGGAACTGCGCCGCCGCAGCCATCTGCCCCAGGATTACTACGGGCAGCCCCATTTTATGCCGGAAGCTGCCGACGGTGCGGAAATTTTGCATCTGAACCGCGCCCGGTGTATTGCCCGTCAGGCGGAGCTGGCGGCGGTGGCGGCATTTACGGATGAAAGCGGAAAATCTACCCGACCGGATCTTCTGCGTATGCTCAACCGATTGAGCAGTATGCTGTACCTGCTGATGATCCGGCGGAAGGCAAAAGCCTCCCCTGTGTAAGGGGAGGTGTCAAAAATCTTCGATTTTTGACGGAGGGGCTGTTACAATCCCCCAGTCAGCCTATTCGGCTGACAGCTCTGCCGAGCCCGCGCCCCTTTTGTCCGCTTCGCGGACATTTTCCCCGCCGACGGGGAAAGCAGCCCTTTGCACAAGGGGGCCTTTGCATACTGCTATATAAAAAAGGACTGTTGCATTGCAACAGTCCTTTTTATGCTGTTCGTTACTTCGTGCCGAAAATGCGGTCGCCGGCGTCGCCCAGACCGGGAATGATGTAGGCGTGCTCATTCAGCTTCTCATCCATTGCGGCCAGATAGATGTCCACATCGGGATGGGCTTCCTGCACAGTCTTAACGCCCTCGGGGCAGCCGATGATGTTCATCATAATGATGTTCTTGCAGCCCCGCTTTTTCAGGAAATCAATGGCGGCGACGGCGCTGCCACCGGTGGCCAGCATGGGGTCGACCACGAAAACCTGACGGTTTTCGATATCCTCGGGCAGCTTGCAGTAATACTCCACAGGCAGGTGCGTCTCGGGGTCGCGGTACAGACCGATATGACCGATCTTAGCAGAAGGGATCAGATCCACCATTTTGTCTACCATACCCAGACCGGCACGCAGGATCGGCACGATGGCCAGCTTCTTGCCTGCCAAAACGTGGCACTTGGCGGTGCAGATGGGAGTTTCCACCAAAACCTCCTCCAGAGGCAGGTTGCGGGTGGCTTCGTAGCACATCAGACCGGAAATTTCGCCAATGAGCTCGCGGAACTCCTTGACGCCGGTATCCTTGTTGCGCAGGATGGACAGCTTATGCTGAATCAGGGGATGGTCGAGGACAGCAACCTTGGACATATCTTTCTATCTCCTTTTAATAAAATACATATGAAAATAAACCTTGTCATTGCGAGGAGGGCGAATGCCCGACGTGGCAATCTCCAAAGGACAAGGGGATTCCGCCCCAAGAGCACTTCTTCGCACTTCGTGCTCAGGGCGCCACGCCAGTGTGCGCACTGGCTCGGAATGACATACTATTTTAGTTATTTTCCCGTTCTAAGCGTTCTCTTTCGGCTTGGCTCAGGCGCAGGTAATTGGGGGTCAGGGCGTTGCCGTCGCCGGTTTCGCCTGCGGCGATCTTCTGCAGCGCTGCCAATCCTACGCCAACGGCGCGCTGGTGCAGCTTGTGCTGCGCAGGCAGGACGAGGTTGGGAACGGTTTCCTTAAGGGTATCATAGCACAGCTTGCTGCCGTCGCCAACCAGAAAAATCGGCTTTTGCGCATTTTTCAGCTCCGCGCCCAGATCCTCCAGCGAAATCGCCCGGTCGGGAGCGATGCGGGAGAGAACGGCGCGATCGGCAGAAAAGAGGGCGTTGTAGACCTGACTTCTGCGGGCGTCCATCACGGGGCAAACGATGCCGTCAAATGCACCCAAGCCCAGCGCCATGGCTTCCAATGTGCTGACGCCGTAGCAGGGAATGTCTTTGCCCCAAGCTAAGCCCTTGGCGGCTGCCACGCCGATGCGCACGCCGGTAAAGCTGCCCGGACCTTCAGCCACGGCAACTGCTTCCACATCTGCAGGCTTCTTGCCGCATTGGCTTAAAAGATCCTGCGCCATCACCAGCAGCGTCTGGCTATGGGTCAGACCGGTGTTCTGGTAGCTTTCGCCCAGCAGCGTATCGCCGTCAAAGAGGGCGACGGATGCGGCTTTCGCCGAGGTTTCAAAGGTCAATAGAAGCAAGCTCGATCCCTCCTTCGATGGTGATGCGGCGCTGTTCTTCGCCCAGGCGCTGGATGCAGATGCGAATGGGATTTTCCATAGCGTCGGCTACGTTTTCGCTCCATTCTACGGCGCAGATGCCGCCCCGCTCTAAGTAGTCCTCCCACCCAATGTCCCAGAGGTCATCGCTGGAATGGAGACGGTACATATCAAAATGGAACAGCGGCAGCCGTCCTGACAGATACTCGTTGACGATGGTATAGGTGGGGCTGGTTACCTGCTCGGTGCAGCCCAAGCCCCGGGCAAGACCCCGGGTGAAGGCGGTTTTGCCGGCACCGAGGTCGCCCTCGTAGGCGATGACGCTGCCTTTTGTCAGTATTTTGCCCAAGGCAGCGCCGATGTCCTCGGTCTGCCGGGGTGAATTGGTGATGAATTCCATATTGTATCCTTTCAATCGCGCCCTAAAGCCTTCTCCTTGAGGAGAAGGTGGAAGCCCGCAGGGCTGACGGATGAGGTGTTTCAGTCTTGGCTTGGTTGCAAATGAATCATAATATCTTCACAAACAGAGGAAAATTTTCGGTTGACATCTTCGTTGGAGTAGCGCAAGACTGTGCAACCGATACTGTTCCAGTAAGAATCCCTTTGCTTATCTCGCAACAGATGAGAATTTTCGTAATGCTGAGAACCGTCCAGCTCGATCACAAGCTTTGCAGAAGCGGTATAGAAATCCACAATGAATTTTCCTAAGACTTTTTGCCGATGGACAGTAAGCGGTAACAATTTCAGAAAATCATACCACAAGTGCCGCTCCTCCTTCGTCATTTCCCGGCGGAGCCTTTGGGCATTGGGTGAGAGCTTGGAATTGTTTAGGTGATTCGTAGCTTTTTTCACCTCATCAGTCAAAAATCAGAGATTTTTGCCGGCTTCTCCTCAAGGACAAGCCTTGATCAGTTATTGACTATTGGCTGTTTTAAGTTTTTCCGCTTGGTCGGCGGTGGCGAGGGCGTCGATAATTTCGTCGATGGCGCCGTTCATAATGGCGTCGATCTTATAAAGGGTCAGACCTACCCGATGGTCGGTAACGCGACCCTGGGGGAAATTATAGGTGCGGATGCGCTCGTTGCGCATACCGGTACCCACCTGGCTGCGGCGCATACCTGTAACCTGGTTGTCCAGCTTCTCCTGCTCGATCTCATAGAGCTTGGAGGCCAGCATACGCATACATTTTTCCCGATTTTGCAGCTGGGAGCGCTCCTCCTGACAGGCAACTACGATGCCCGAGGGCTTGTGGATCAGGCGCACAGCGGAGGAGGTCTTGTTGACGTGCTGACCGCCTGCGCCACTGGCGCGGTAGACCTGCATTTCGATGTCTGCAGGGTCGATCTGCACGTCCACCTCTTCCATTTCCGGCAGCACTGCCACCGTGGCGGTGGAGGTGTGGACACGACCGCCGGACTCGGTCTCCGGTACGCGCTGGACGCGGTGGACGCCGGATTCGTATTTCATACGGGAGTATGCACCGCGACCGTTGATGACAAAATCCGCTTCCTTGACACCGCCCAGCTCGGTTTCCGAGTAGTTCATCAGTTCGATGCTCCAGCCCTTTTGGGCGGCATACATACTGTACATCCGGAATAAACTGTGGGCGAACAGGGCGCTTTCTTCACCGCCGACGCCGCCGCGAATTTCCACAATAACACTTTTTTCGTCGTTGGGATCTTTGGGCAGCAGCAAAATCTGCAGCTGGCGGTAGAGATCCTCGCTGTTTTGCTTGGCGCTTTGGAAGGTCTGCTGGCAAAATTCCTTCATTTCCGGATCGTTCATCAGCTCCTGGGCGTCTTCCATTTCCTGCAAAGCGGCGTTATAGGCATGGAAAGTTTCCACGATGGGCGCTAAGTCGTTCTTTTCCCGCAGCAAAGCTGCCGCCTTTTTGGGGTCGGCATAAAAATCCGGCTGTTCAGACTTGAAACACAGCTCTTCATATCGGTTTGCAACGGCACGGAGTTTGTCAAGCATAACGTTTTCCTCTGGGTTTTATCGTTTTTTGCATTATATCATTATTTTCGGGAAAAGTAAAGTTAGCATATTGCGGAGGATGGATGATTATGCGGCGTTTGCTGAGTGCGATTTTGTGTTTGTGCCTGATGGCATTTCCGGTGCGGGGGGAGGGAAAAACAAAATATGTTGCGCTGACCTTTGACGACGGTCCGTCGGGGAAATACACACGCCGGCTTTTGGACGGGCTGGAGGAGAGAGATGTCAAGGCTACCTTCTTTTTGTGCGGCTATCGGCTCAAGGATTATCCCCGGGAAGCGCAGCGGATATACGACGATGGGCACGAGATCGGACTGCACGGCTACAGCCATAACGATATGGGGAAAATGACCTACAAGCAAATTATGGCAGAGCTGCGCGATACTGCACAATTGTTGCCCCAGGGCTGCCAGCCGGTGCTGTTCAGACCCCCCGGAGGCAACAGAAGTGAGACCCTGGAACAGGCGGGAAAGGCTGCCGGTGTGGCCATCGTCAACTGGTCGGTCGACCCCAGAGATTGGGCAAATCACGATGCCCAGGCGGTGGAGACCTTCGTAACGGAAAATGTCGTCGACGGCGATGTTATTTTGCTACACGATATGTGCGATTGCTCCGTAGATGCGGCGCTGGCGATCATTGATCGGCTGCAGGATCAGGGATTTTGCTTTGTAACGGTGTCGGAGCTTGCTGAAATTCGGGGAATTGCCCTGCAGCCCGGACAGGTGTACAGCCGATTTGGGTAAAAAGAAAGCCTTCCCTGAGCAAGGGGAGGTGGATTTGCCGAAGGCAAAGACGGAGAGGCTGTAACAATCCCTCAGTCTCGCCTCGCGGCGAGCCAGCTACCTTTGCACAAGGGAGCCTAAAGGGGCGACAGTATTGTCGCCCCTTTGTTATTTTCAAATAACGTGCAAGGCGATCAGAACTTGGATCAGCACAAAGGCGGCGTAGATCAGCAAGAGGCTTGCGCCCTGCCAGCGAAAAAGCTTCTTTTTGAAAATAGCCGGCAGCGTCATCAGCGCCATAACACCCACCATCAACGGCAGCTCCAGCACCAGAGAGGTGTTGCGACCGAAGATGGTGCTGCCCTCGGGGACAGCAAAGGGAGAAATGGCGACAGACAGACCGGAAACCAGCACCAGATTGAAAATGTTGGCACCGATGATATTGCCCAGCGACAGCGCGCCGTGACCCTTGGCAAGGGCGGTGATGGCGGTAACCAATTCCGGCAGGCTGGTGCAAAGCGCAACGATGGTCACGCCCACTACCTCTGTGGGGATTCCTGCCATCAAAGCAAGGGATACGGAGGAGCTTTCCAGCATATTGGCACCCAGAGCGATCAGCACGGCACTGGCAATCAGAACCGCAACACTGAAAAGCAGAGGCTTGCCGTCAGTTTCCGTTTCCTCCGTATGCGCCTCTGTGGCGGTGGGTTTTTTGAAGCCCTGACGGATGGTCAGAATCATATACAGAGCGAAAACTGCCAGCAGCACCAGACCCAGCCAGCGGTCAAAGCTGCCGAAAACATAAGCAGCTACCAGATAGATCGCCGCGGAAATGAAGAAGAAAATTACCGGCATAGTGATGGCCTTGCGGTTGACCGGTGCGGGGCGAATGGCGATGGTCAGCGCTGCGATCAGGGCGGTGTTGCAGATGATAGAGCCAATGGCATTGCCATAGGCGATGGCGCCGTTGTGATTGACGGCAGCGGTGGCGGAGACCATAACCTCCGGCAAGGTGGTGCCAACGGAAACAACAGTTGCACCGATGATGATTTCCGGCACGCAGAAGCGCTTGGCGATGGCGGTGGCGCTGTCAACAAACCAGCCGCCGCCCTTGATCAGCAGCACCAGACCCACGGCAAACAGCGCCAGCGCGCCAAGCAGGGAATTGGGCAGGTTTTCGTACCAGGTGAAGAACGCGTCTGACATAATTTTTTACACTCCTTTTTGATTTCTGCCGATAACGGCAATAAAAAATCCGCGATGGTCAAAACCATACACGGATCGGCATGAGGGAATCCGTGTACAGCGCGGTGTACACGTGAGTCTTGCAATAAAGACAAGCCAGGCAAAAGCCGGAGTGTTGACTTGCCAAACGCGAAATGCGGTTTGCTACTCCCTCACAGGTTGGGGAAATCATAGCATACCGAAGGGGAAAAGTCAATATATTCCTGCGCAGGGAAGGCTTGGGAAATTCTTGACAATGCTACGCAAAACTCCTATAATAATACTATATTAAAAGCAAGGAGACGATGATTGTGGATTATCGTATGACGATTGCGGGCTTGGAGCGGGATCTGCCCATCTGCCCGGTAAATGACAAGCTGTACATTGCCGGATTTGTGATTTTCGGCGATCCGGAGCTGACCGTTGCCTGCGCCAAGGAATTGCTGGCAAGAGCACCGGAGTACGATTATATTATTACCGCAGAGGCCAAGGGTATTCCTCTGGCTCACGAAATGGCACGTCAGGCCGGCGATGCCCGTTACATTCTGGCACGGAAAGCCACCAAGCTGTATATGCGGGATGTTTTTGAGGTCGCTGTTCGCTCTATCACCACCGATCGGGAGCAGCACTTGTACTTAGACGGCGCAGATGCAGCGCGCATCAAGGGCAAGAAGATCCTGATCGTGGACGATGTGATCTCCACCGGAGAAAGCCTGCTGGCGCTGGAAGCGCTGGTTAATAAGGCCGGCGGCACGATCTGCGGCAGAATGGCCATTCTTGCCGAGGGCGACGCCCAGGATCGGCAGGATCTGATCTATCTGGAAAAGCTGCCGCTGTTCAACCCCGACGGCAGTGTGATGGCATAATTTCAAAACAGCAACAGGCGCGCTGCATTTTGCGGTGCGCCTGAATCTGCGAAAACGGATTTTACATCTTTACAATCCCCCTTTTTTGCAGTAAAATAACCCAAAAGGAGGCGTAAGCCATGGAAAAGAAAAACGAAGAGCTGGAGCGTATCGAACGGGGTCTTTTGGAAGAAGAACCTCAGGATATCGACAAGCTGATGAAAGAATTCCTGGAAGAGCCCTTGCCGGAGGTAGAAGAAACTGCCCCTGCTTTTGACGATCCGGATAAGCTGGAGTTCCCCGATGAACCCGTGGTGTATTGCAACTATTCCAACGATTACGGAAGGGCTCCGGAAGAGGAAACCGCTACGGTAGAATCCGACGAAGAGAAAAAGATGGCAAAGGACGAGAAAGCCGTCGTTTCTCTGCTTACTGCCATTGCGATTATGGCGGTGGGCATTGTGGGTGTGCTGGTCTATTGGCTGATCAAGAGCCTGTAATGCAGCCGGTTGGTCGATTTGCGCCCACGCCGTCGGGCAGAATGCATCTGGGCAATGTGTTTGCCGGAATGCTGGCGTGGCTCTCTGTCAAATCCAGAGGCGGAGAAATGGTCCTGCGAATGGAGGATCTGGACACACAGCGCACCAGTGAGGAATTTGCCCAAACTTTGCGGGAGGATCTGACTTGGCTGGGACTTGGCTGGGATCGGGAGACCGAACCCCAAAGCAAACGCAGTCAGGTTTACGACGGCTATTTTGAAATGCTGCAGAAATTGGGGCTGCTGTACCCCTGCTACTGCACCCGCAGTCAGCTGCACAGCGTCAATGCGCCCCATTTATCCGACGGCACCTACGTCTACGCCGGCACCTGCCGGAATTTGACCCAGGCACAAAAAGACGCCTTTGACCGCGCGCCTGCGTGGCGGGTAAGCGTTCCGGATAAGATCTGGACTGTGGAAGACAGGCTTCAGGGCACATACAAGGAAAATTTAGCCACCGACTGCGGCGATTTCGTGGTGCGGCGGGCTGATGGCGTGTATGTGTATCAGCTGGCGGTGACTGTTGATGACGGCGAAGCCGGCATCACCGAGGTGGTGCGGGGCAATGATCTATTAAGCTCTGCGCCGCGGCAGATGTATCTGCAGGAGCTGTTCGGTTTTTCCCATCCCAGCTACGCCCACGTGCCGATGCTGCTGTCTGTGGACGGTCGGCGGCTGAGCAAGCGGGATAAGGACTTGGATCTTGGGGTTTTGCGGCAGAAAATGCAGCCGGAAAAGCTGCTGGGCTGTTTGGCACACGCCTGCGGTCTCATTGAAAAGGCAGAGGCTGTGTCGGCAAAAGAGCTGGCAACTGCTTTTTCCTGGGACAAAATCAAAAAAGAAGATATTTATTTAACACTTACATAAAAGGAGATCATTTATTATGGCAAAGAAACCGATTTTGGTGGTTATGGCAGCCGGTATGGGCAGCCGTTACGGCGGTCTGAAGCAGATCGATCCTGTTGGCAGCAAGGGCGAAGCAATTTTGGACTTCTCTTTGTTTGATGCTCACGCAGCCGGCTTTGAGACTGCTGTTATCATCATCAAGGAAGCCATTCGCAAGGACTTTATGGACACTGTAGGCAAGCGCCTGGAAAAGTGCCCCATGGAGATCCGTTATGCCTATCAGGAGCTGGACAAGATCCCCGCCGGCTTCAGCGTGCCTGCTGAGCGCACCAAGCCCTGGGGCACCTGCCACGCCATTATGTGCGCCAAGGACGCCATCGACGGCGCACCCTTTGCGGTTATCAATGCCGATGATTATTACGGCAAGTCCGCATTCACCACCATTTACAATGCGCTGGAAAAGGCCAATGACGGCGACAAGCTGGATCTGTGCATGGTGGGCTACCTGCTGGGCAATACCGTTACCGAGAATGGCAGCGTTGCCCGCGGCATCTGCGTCACCGATGAGAACGATCTGCTGATCACCATTTCCGAGCAGACTCGCATCGAAATGTACGAGGGCGGCATCCACTACACCGAGGATGATGGCGCAACCTGGATCGATGCACCTGCTTCTACCGTGGTTTCTATGAATATGTGGGGCTACACCCCCGCAATGCTGCAGGAGCTGGAGGATCGCTTCCCCGCATTCTTGGAAAAGGCACTGGCTACCAATCCTGC
>JAZNNE010000069.1:0-17846 GCA_045580125.1 Faecousia sp.
ATATGTTATATTTTAAAGGTTAGGATTATTTTTGTACACTGTTACACCAAAAGGAGCAAAATTTATGGCATCTCAGGAAAATATCCGCAATATTGCCATCATCGCCCACGTCGACCACGGCAAAACCACGCTTGTGGACGAAATGCTGAAGCAGGGCGGTATCTACCGTGAAAATCAGGTAACGCAAGACCGCGTGATGGACTCCGGCGACTTGGAGCGGGAGCGCGGCATCACCATTCTGGCAAAAAACACCGCCGTTACCTATAAAAACACAAAAATCAACATCGTCGACACCCCCGGGCACGCCGACTTTGGCGGTGAGGTGGAGCGAATTCTCAAAATGGTCAACGGCGTTCTGCTGCTGGTAGATGCCGCAGAAGGTCCTATGCCCCAGACCCGTTTCGTGCTGCAAAAGGCGCTGGAGCTGGGTCACAAGGTCATTGTTGTGGTCAACAAGATCGACAAGCCCGACGCCCGCATCGAAGAGGTGATGGACGAGGTTCTGGAGCTGCTGCTGGACTTAAACGCCACCGACGATCAGTTCAACTCCCCCACCGTATTCTGCTCCGGACGGCAGGGCACTGCCGCCTACGGTCCTCACGAGACCGGCACCAATCTGGAGCCGCTGTTTGAGACCATCGTAAACTACATCGATCCCCCCAAGGGCGATGCGTCTGCGCCGCTGCAGCTGCTGGTGTCCTCCATTGACTATAATGAATACGTAGGTCGTATTGCCGTGGGTCGTATCGAGCGGGGCACCATCAAGGTCAATCAGGAGGTCGCCATTTGCGACTATCACGACCCCGATATGAAGACCAAGGGCAAAGTGGTTGCCCTCTACGCCTATGACGGACTGGGCAAGACCCCCATTCAGGAGGCTAGTGCCGGCGAGATCGTGGCGCTGTCCGGTATGGCGGACATCACCATCGGCAGAACCCTGTGCGCACCGGATACCATAGATCCGCTGCCCTTTGTCAAGATCAGCGATCCCACCATCGAAATGACCTTCGCCGTCAACGATTCTCCCTTTGCCGGCAAGGAGGGCAAATTCGTTACTTCCCGGAATCTGCGCGACCGTCTGGAAAAGGAGCTTCTGAAGGACGTTTCTTTGCACGTAACTGAGCAGGGCACCGACGCATTTAACGTGGCAGGCCGCGGTGAAATGCACCTGAGTATTCTGATGGAAACTATGCGCCGCGAGGGCTTTGAATTCTCCGTTTCCACCCCCAGAGTTCTGACTAAGGAGATCGACGGCAAGATCTGCGAGCCTATCGAGCGAATGGTGGCGGACGTTCCGGAAGCCTGTATGGGCGCAGTCATTGAGAAGATCGGTCGCCGCAAGGGTGATCTGCTGTCTATGACCCCTATGGGCAGCCGCTACCGCTTGGAATTTTTAGTTCCCTCCCGGGGTCTGTTCGGCTACCGCAACGAATTTCTCACCGACACCCGGGGCGAAGGCATTATGAGCAGCATTTTGGACAGCTATGCCCCTATGAAGGGCGAAATTGAGCGCCGTCAGGTCGGATCTCTGATCTGCTTTGAGACCGGCGAGGCTGTTACCTACGGTCTGCACGCGGCCCAGGAGCGGGGTGCGCTGTTCATTGGACCCGGCACGCCGGTCTACGCCGGTATGGTGGTCGGTATCTGCAGCCCCAACGAGGATATGACTGTCAACATCTGCAAGAAAAAGCAGCTGACCAATATGCGCGCCTCCGGCTCTGACGAAGCCCTGCGGCTGACCACACCTAAGGTGCTGTCGCTGGAGCAGTGCCTGGAATTCCTGGCAGACGATGAGCTGCTGGAATGTACACCTAAGAGCCTGCGCATCCGCAAGCGGGAGCTGGATCACGCCACCCGTATGCGCAACCTGATGAAAAAGCGCAATCAGGAGCAGTAATTTTATCCCTCCCACAAGAACACTCCGTACCCAAGCCTCCCTCAAAGAGGGCGGTGGATTTTTGCGAAACAAAAAGACGGAGGGATTGTTGTTGACTTTTAGGACACTCCCCCCAGAAAGGCGGTTTTTTATGGAAAAACGCAACCAACGCATTCTGATCATCGTTCTTTCTGTTATTTTGGTGCTCAATCTTGTGGCTGTGGTCTGTCTGGACGCAGCAAAGCCCAGCGAAACGCCCACCCCCACTCAGGCACCCACCGCCCCTACCGAGGCGCCCACGGAAGAACCCACCGAAGCGCCTACCGAGGCGCCCACAGAAAAACCGACCCAAAAGCCTACGGTAGCACCTACGGTCGCGCCCACCCAGGCGCCCACCCAGGCGCCTACACCTGCGCCTACCGAAACGCCCACAGAAAAGCCCACACAGAAACCTACGCAGGCACCAACAGTCGCACCCACACAGGCACCAACGGAAGCGCCTACGAAAGCACCTACAGAGGCTCCCACTGAGGCACCCACCGAAGCACCCACGGAAGCACCCACGGAAGCACCCACGGAAGCACCCACGGAAGCACCCACGGAGGCTCCTACGGAAGCACCCACGGAAGCACCTACTGAGGCTCCCACAGAAGCACCTACCGAGCCCGCTACCGAGCCCACAGTCGAGCCCACCACCGAGCCTACTCAGCCGCCTGCAACAGAAACCCAACCCGAAGCTACCGAAGATCCCGTCCCCTGACGGGATCTTCTTTTTCTGCGCACGCTCCCTTGCCTCCCCTGTGCAAGAGAGCCTTATAGACGCAAAATCCGTAAAAATCGAAAAAATATATTGACCTTATTGATTTTTTGGGCTATAATACCCTAGCATGACTAATTATGGTCAAAAAATATGTGTCGCTGCGGTCAGATTTGACTGTCGAGCATAAATGTGTTATTAGGAGGTGTATCCCAAATGAAGCGTACCTACCAGCCCAGCAACCGCCACCGTTCCAAGGTTCACGGTTTCCGCCAGAGAATGGCTACTTCCAACGGTCGCAAGGTTCTTGCCCGCCGCCGTGCAAAAGGCCGCAAGGTTCTTTCTGCCTGATAGCAGCTTTTGGGTTTACCAAACAGCACGATGATCGCTCAATGCGAAAATGGGAGCTATAAGCGGGGCGAATGTATCTTTCGCCCCGCTCCCTTTTTTAGGGGCATATCCTCAGAATATTTTTTCGCCCAGAGGACGGGCCTTTTCCGGCAACTCTGCGTTACAAAAGGTTTGAAATACACAAAGTATATCTGCACCTTTTGCCCTTGATTTGCCGAAAAATTTCTCGCCCCTGCCCTGAAAAAATCTTCTTCGGCTATGCCTTAGATTTCTGAGATTTCTTTTGTTGGAAATTTGGAGATTTTTGAAAAAGGAACGCATCTTCCCAAGGGAGAATGATATGAAATTTTCCAAGAGTCTGAAGCTCAATCACATCTTTCAGCGGCTATACCGTACCGCCGGCGTTGCCAACTCCTATGTTGTGCTTTACGCCCGGAAAAACGGGACTTCTGCCAATCGGGTGGGCATTACCGTCAGCAAAAAGCTGGGTCATGCTGTGGTCCGTAATCGGGTGCGCCGCCGTCTGCGTGAGGTCTACCGGCTTCACGAGGACAAATTCCAGCCAGGCTGGGATATTGTGATCGTTGCCCGGTCCAAAGCCGTAACTGCGGATTTTTCCAAGCTCACCGCCGCCTATCTGCTGCTGGCAGAAAAGGCCGGCATCCTGCTCCCTTCTAAAGACGAAATGTGAGGGCGCTATGAAAAAGATCTTTCTCGCTCTGATCCGCTTTTATCAAAGACACATTTCCTCCCATACCCGCGCATCCTGCCGTTTTACACCCTCCTGCTCTGCCTACGCTTACGAAGCTATCAACAAATATGGGGCCTTAAAGGGCGGCTGGCTCGCTTTTAAGCGGCTGCTGCGCTGCAATCCCTTCAACAGGAGCAATCCTTACGACCCCGTCCCATAACAAGGAGAATTTTAATGGAGTTCATTACTAAGCCGTTTGTATGGTTGCTGTCGTTTCTGTACGGCCTGACCAACAACTACAGCGTGGCTCTGATTCTCTTTGCAATTTTGGTGCAGATCATTTTGCTGCCCATCACCGCAAAGAGCAAAAAGAGCTCTATGAAAATGTCTCGCTTACAGCCCCGGATCCAGAAGATCCAGGAAAAGTATGCCGACGACAAGCAAAAGCAAAATGAAGCCATTCAGCAGCTGCAGAAAGAAGAAGGCGCAACTATGGGTTGCGGCGGCTGTCTGTGGAGCTTTGTCCCCCTGCTGATCCTGATCCCTCTGCTGACCATCATCAGCAATCCTATCGTTCATATGCTGGGCGAGGATTCCACCGTCGCCAACAACATCGTCAACTATATCAAAGATGTAGCACCCGGACTTTTCAGCCAAAACGGACGTTATCAGGAGATTGCCGCTGCACAGGCGATCCCTATGTTCCGTGATCAGCTCCAGCTGATCGAGGGAATCCACCCCGAAACCCTTGAGGGCATCAATTTCTCCCTCTTCCACCTGGATATGGCAGCTGTTCCCCAGTTCAACATTTTCAAAGAAACCTGGAAATGGGACTGGGATCACATCGGTCTGTTCCTGATCCCCATTCTTTCTGCCGGTCAGCAGGTCGTTTCCATGCTGATCTCTCAGAAGCATAACAATTCCGTCATCACCGACGAAAACGGTGTGGAAGACAAGGAAACCGCCAAAAAGTCCCAGAGCAATCAGTCCGGCAAGATCATGATGTATATGATGCCCCTGATGTCTTTGTGGATCGGCTTTACCGTTCCTGCGCTTCTGTCCGTGTACTGGTTTGTCGGCGGTGTGATCCGTATGATCGAGGACATTCTGCTGACCAAGCACTACCGCAAGATCTATGATGCCGAAGACGCCGCACGGCTGAAGAAGCATCTGGAAGAGCAGGCTGCCGAGGCAGAAAAGGAGCGCCTGCGCGCTGAGAAGCGTGCCGCCAACCCCGACGGCATCACCGAGAACACCAGCAAGAAGAAGCTGCAGAAGAAGCAGCAGCAAGCCGAGGAGGCCGCCAAGGCCGCCGCAAAGCGGGAATACGACGCCAAGCGCGGCGTTGTTGTGGAAGAGGAAGCTGAGAAGCAGACTCTGTCCGGCATCGCAGACCGTCCCTACTGCAAGGGTCGCGCCTACGATCCCAACCGCTACAGCAGCTCGACTACGGAGGAATAACTGATGGAAAAAACCATTATTACCACCGGCAAGACCGTCGATCTTGCCATTGAAGCCGCGCTTGCCCAGCTGGGTCTGGATCGGGACAGCGTTTCCGTCCAGATCATCAGCAGAGAGAAGTCCGGTTTTCTGGGCATCGGCAATCAGCCCGCCAAGGTTGAAGTAACCTATGAGGCTCCCGATCCTGCTCCCGAAGCACCCCGGGCAGCACTTTCCAGCGCTTCCCGCAGCAAGCCCAAGGCAAAGCTCGTTGTGGCGCAGCCCGCTCCCACTCCCGCACCTGCCGCTCCCAAGGCTGAGCCCAAGGTCGAGCGCAAGAGCGAGCCCAGGAAGGAAGCACCCAAGGCTCCCGCCGAGCCCAAGGTCTACGTTCCTGCCGAGCCCGGCTCTGTGGAAGAAAAGATCGAAGTTTTCCTGAGGGGTCTGCTGGAGCATATGGGCTCCGATGCCGTTCCCCACGCCTGGAAGGAAGACGGCAATACCTATAAGGTGGATTTCGAAGGCAGCGATCTGGGCTACCTGATCGGTCGCCGCGGCGATACCCTGGATGCTCTGCAGCATCTGGCAAACTACTCTGTCGGTCGCACCGTAGAGGGTCATATCCGCATCAATGTAGACGCAGAGGACTACCGCGCAAAGCGGGAGGACAGCCTGAGCCGCTATGCCCGCAAGAAGGCACAGCAGGTGCTAAAGGCACGCCGCCGCACCACGCTGGAGCCTATGAACGCTTACGAGCGCCACGTGATCCACTCTGCTCTGCAGGATATGGACAATATCACCACCCATTCCACCGGCACCGAGCCCAACCGCAGAGTTGTGATCGAATACGTAAGATAATACAAGAAGGCACGCTGATGAACAGCGTGCCTTTTTCTTTCTTGGCTCTCCCTTTGGGAGCGCTGGCTTGCCATTAGGCAAGACTGAGAGGGTTTTGTAGGGGCGACCATCGGTCGCCCATGCCGCGGTACGATATCATCGAAGCGGACGAGCAATGCTCGCCCCTACGGACGCACCAAAGTGTTACCGTAGGGGCGGATGCCCACATCCGCCCGCTTCTTTGTGCGTTTTCGGGTCGATGTGGGCATCGACCCCTACATGCACGTCTTTAGATTTTTGCTGTAGGGGCGGCCATCGGTCGTCCGTACAGCAGTACGCTTTCATTGAAGCGGACGAGCAATGCTCGCCCCTACGGACGCGCCAAAGTATTACCGTAGGGGCGGATGCCCACATCCGCCCGCTTCTTTGTGCGTTTTCGGGTCGATGTGGGCATCGACCCCTACATGCACGTCTTTAGATGTGCAATTGCCTTCCCCAGGAGAAACCTTAAAAAACTGCCGCGGTTTGCACCGCGGCACACACTCAATATTGCAGAAATCGGCGCAGCTTGTCCTCCGCCCGCCGCAATGTGCGGCAAACCGTGCTCTTGTTCACCCGGCGCTCCCGGGCAATTTGCTCCATCGTCAGATCCCGGAAATAGTAGGCGATCACCGTATAACGCTGCAGCTGTGTCAGCTCCTCCCGGATCACCCGGTGAAGCCGCTGCTGCTGTATTTTCTTGGGTAAGCGAATGGATGTTTTGCTTTCAAAGTGTATATTTTTCACTGCGCCAATACCCCCTTTCGTAATAACGCTCCGTCAGCTCCGCCAGTTCATTCATCTGGGACAGCATCGGGGTCAATTCTGCAATACGCCGCTTGATATGCCAGATTTCCTCCGGGTCTTCTGCCTGCGCCAACATTTGCCGCAGCAGCCGCAGCCGCTCTCTCAGCAGTCGGGCGGATTCCCGGTACTCCCGGCTCATTTGTGCCAGGGTCACGGCTGATTCCTTTGGCAGCGAATGCAGATCAGTCCCGGACGGTACAGCGCGCCGCCGCAATTTTCACAGTAAAACGCCGGGATCTCTCCCTGAACATCTATGTATAGCACCGGCTGGATTTCTTGCGCCATCTACATCCCCTCCTTGCGGAAATCTACGGCAAACCCCTATTTCCGTGTAGAGTATACTACACAAAACGTGTAATTTACGTCGAATCGTGTAATGGCGCTGTTTCTTCTGTTTTTTTGAAAAAAAGTATGCTATACTTGGTGTAACTCCAAGGATGAGGTGGTAACAATGTTAGGAGCAAGGATCGCTGCATTGCGGCGTTCGGCAGGCATCAGTCAATCAGAGCTGGCAAAAATGCTGAAGATCAGTCCCAGCGCAGTTGGAATGTACGAGCAGGGTCGGCGGGAGCCGGCGCTGGATATTTTGGCTGCCATGGCAGAAATTTTCGGTGTAACCATCGACTTTTTGGTAACCGGAAGGGCAGGCAGCACAGAGGAGGAATCCCGGCTGACCGAATTGCTGCTGGAACGGGTCAATCTCGGCGATGCCCGCTTAAGCGGACGCCCTGCGCGCCCCTTCTCCCGGGAAGAACTGGCAGTTTTGTTCGCCGCGATGCTGATGGAGCCTTGACGGATCTCCGCCTTTTGGTTATGATATAAAAAGAAAGGCGGTGTGCTTGTGGACAATACATATATGAAAGAAGCGCTGTCCTTGGCACGGGAGGCCGCTGCCGAGGGCGAAGTGCCCGTAGGCTGTGTCATCGTCCGGGGCGATACCATCGTCGGTCGCGGACGCAACCGCCGGGAGCAGGACAAAAATGCCCTTGCCCACGCGGAAATCGAAGCCATCAACGACGCCTGCCGGAATTTAGGCGGCTGGCGGCTGTGGGATTGCACGCTGTATGTTACCTTAGAGCCCTGCGCTATGTGCGCCGGCGCAATTTTAAATGCCCGTATCCCCCGGGTGGTATACGGCGCATCGGACAAAAAATACGGCGCAGTCCGGTCGGTCTGCACGTTGTTTTCTATGGATTTTAACCACCATCCTCAGGTAGAAGCCGGCATTTTGGAGGACGAGAGCATCGCCCTTTTGCAGGATTTTTTCAAAAATCTGCGGCTGGAATTAAAAGACAGACCAAAATGGAATAAGCCCCACAAAGAGAATTGATGCAATCGCATCGGTTCTCTTTTTTCTTGGCTCTCTTAGGTTGGCGATCAATGATCGCCCCTACAAGATAGCACGGAAGGACTGTCGTAGGGGCGGATGCCCACATCCGCCCTTTGTCATTCCGAGTGGAGCAAAGCGGAATCGAGGAATCTTCGCACCCCTCGTTGTGCGGTAGATCCTTCGACTCGCTGACGCTCGCTCAGGATGACAGCTGCGGATGCACCCTCGCCTCCCTCTGCCGAGGGGGCCTAGGTTGCGTTCTCATATTATCAAATTGGAGGAACTGTATGGATCGTAATATCCGGCTGCGGCTGGCGATCGGCGTGTGTTTGCTGATCATTTGCCTGCAAAGCGGCTTTTTGAATATGGTGGCCGCCGCTCTGAGTCAGGAAGCGACGCTGGATGTGCTGCTCTTTCTGCAAACCGGGCGCATTTCCTATACTTTCCCGCCGGACTCTGTCCAAATTCCCACCGAAACCGCGCCGGCGACAAGCGCCCCTACTCTGCCGCCGGAACGTCCGGTTTTTTCCACAGCTAATTGTCCAGATGTGCAGTATTTTTGCGACTACCGTCCGGACCTCAACGCCCTGCTGACCCGGGAGCTGGACTGGTCTTTGCGCAGCGATTCCCCCACCGTTCTGATCCTCCACAGCCACGCCACCGAGGGCTATTCCGGCACGGAGGACTATCGTTCCTTGGAGGAATCAGAGAATATGATCGCCATCGGCGAGGAAATTGCCCGGGCGCTGGAAGCCGGGGGCATTTCCGTCATTCACGACAAAACCTACCACGACCACCCGGACTATGACCGCTCCTACGGCAACGCCCGCAGCACCATCACCTCCTATCTTCAGGAATATCCCTCCATCCGGCTGGTGCTGGATATCCATCGGGATGCCTCCGACGATCCCGCCGGTCAGCTGATCACCTCCGCCACCGTGGGTGGGCAAAGATCCGCCCAACTGATGATGGTGGTGGGTACCGATGCCGGCGGCAATTACCATCCGGACTGGCAGGAAAATCTGGCGCTGGCGCTGAAGCTGACTGTCCTTTTGGAGCAGGAAAATCCCGGCATCACCCGCCCCATCAGCCTGCGCAGCGAGCGGTTTAATATGGATCTGACCCAGGGCAGCCTGCTGGTAGAGGTGGGTGCCGCAGGCAATACACTGCAGGAATCCAAAATTGCCGCCAACGCCCTGGCGCAGGCTATCACCGCACTGGCAGACGGCGCTTGACCCCGGGCGGATTTTGCCCTATACTATAGGCAAAAGAGAAAGGAGCGGTGGCTATGCTGTTTGATACCCACGCCCATATGGATTCGGGTTCTTTTGACAATGACCGCGCTGCGCTTTTGGACAGCCTGCCCCAACAGGGCATCGCGCTGCTGATGAATCCCGGCTGCAGTCTGGAATCCTCCAAAAAGGCGGTGGAATTGGCGGCAAAATACGACTATATTTACGCCGCTGTCGGCTCTCATCCCGATGCCGCCGACGAAGTAAACGACAACCTTCTGGACGAATATAGAATGTTATGTAAACTTAACCCCAAGATCAAAGCCATCGGTGAGATCGGTCTTGATTATCACTATGAGGACATCCCCCGGGATCTGCAGAAAAAGGCGTTTATCGCCCAGATGGCGCTGGCGCAGGAGCTTGATCTGCCGGTGATCGTGCACCAGCGGGATGCCCAGGAGGACGCTCTGGCGATCATCAAGCAATTCCCCACCGTTACCGGCGTATTTCACTGCTTTTCCGGCTCGGCACAGATGGCGGTGGAGCTGACCAAACGGGGCTGGTACATCGGCTTTACCGGCGTTTTGACCTTCAAAAATGCCCGCCGCGCCATAGAAGCGGCGCAGGCGATCCCCCTTGAGCGCATCGTGCTGGAAACCGACTGTCCCTATATGTCCCCCGAGCCCTTCCGGGGTCGCCGCAACGATCCGGGCAAGCTCTACCGTATGGCAGAAAAATTAGCCGAGATCCGCGGCATTTCCCCGGAGGAAGCCCAGCGGATCACATTGGAGAACGGTAAACGGCTGTACAAAATTTAATCGTAGTAATGGCCCCCTTGTGCAAAGGGGCCCTTTTTATTACTCTTATTTTTTGCAAAAACCCACAAGTGTTGTCATCCCGAACAAGGCAAAGCCGCGTGGAGGGATCTTCGCAGACATATCCGTGCGAAGATTCCTCGATTCCGCTGCGCTCCACTCGGAATGACATACGTTTTTCGTTTCATTGGCAGTGTCTAATTTTTTGCAAAAAATTCACGGATTGTACTTTATCTTACCGACGGGATATGCTATAATGTTTTTAAGTATCACCATTACGGAGAGAGAAACGCTATGCTGGAACTTTTGGCTCCTGCCGGCTCTATGGAAGCTCTGCATGCCGCCGTGCAAAACGGCGCCAACGCAGTCTATCTGGGAAGCGGCGCATTTAATGCCCGTCAGGGCGCGAAAAACTTCACACCCCAAATGCTGGCGGAGGCCGTTAAGTATTGCCACATCCGTGGCGTTGCCGTCCATCTGACCCTGAACACCCTGGTTTCCGACCGGGAAATGGACGACGTTGCCCAGCTGATCCGACACGCCGCTTCTGCAGGCGTGGATGCCTTCATCGTTCAGGATCTGGGCATCCTTCAGCTCTGCCGGCAGATCGCACCCAGTGTTGCCCTTCACGGCTCAACCCAGATGTCGGTCCACAGTCTGGCCGGCGTGCTGTTCTGCGCCGCTATGGGTATGTCCCGGGTGGTACTGAGCCGGGAGCTGAGCCGGGAGGATATTTCCCACATTTGCGCCAATTCTCCCATCGAGATCGAGGTTTTTGCCCACGGCGCGCTGTGTATGAGCTATTCCGGACAGTGCTATCTGTCCTCCGCCATCGGCGGTCGCTCCGGCAACCGGGGGCGCTGCGCCCAGCCCTGCCGTCAAAGCTACGGCTATAGCCGCCACGACAGCAAATATCCCCTCAGCCTTAAGGACAACTGCCTGATTCACTATCTTGCCGACCTGCAAAAGCTGGGCGTTGCTTCCCTGAAGCTGGAGGGTCGTATGAAGCGGCCGGAATACGTGGCCGCCGTTACCGCCGTTTACCGCCAGGCGCTGGACGACGGCGCGGTAACCGATGAAATGCTCAGCACCCTCACCGCCGCCTTCAACCGTCAGGGCTTTACCGACGGCTATTATACCGCACAGACCGGTCCTGATATGTTCGGCATCCGCGAGGACCGCTACGATAATCCCAACTGGCTGAAGCAGGTGCGCGAATCCTACGAAGCCACAGAAAACCCCTTGGTAAGCGTAGAATTCGACGCCACCATCACCGACCAGGTCTGCACTCTGACCGTTACCGATCCGGAGGGGCGCAAATGCACCGTGGCAGGTCCTATGCCCCAGGTCGCCCGCACCACACCTCTGACGGAAGAGGCACTGACAGAGCGGCTGCAAAAGACCGGCGGCACCCCCTTTATCTGCAAAAAAGTTACCTGCAAGATCCAGCACGGCGTTACCCTGTCCGCTGCCGCCATCAACGCCATGCGGCGGGACGCGCTGAATCAGCTGCTGGCAATGCGGGCCCGATTGGAGCCTGTCAAGCTGCAGCGCCCCGGAAGAGTTCCCCATTACGAAGGGCGCCGGGCAGCCCCCAGCCTGACGGTGCAGGTTACGGAGATCAACCAGATCACCGGCAAGCTTCTGTCCCTCAAGCCGGAGGTTTTGTATGTGCCGCTGCACATTCTGGCGAAAAATCCCGTAGTCTGCCACGAGCTGGCGCGGAAGGTAACCGTTGCGGCGGTTTTGCCCCGCATCGTCCACGATCACGAGCTGAATCGGCTGAAGGACGATCTGCGGCTGGTCAAGGATATGGGTGTCCGGGAAGCGCTGATCGGCAATTTGGGGCTGATTTTGCCCGTCCGGGAAGCAGGTATGCGGGCCCGGGGCGATTTCGGTCTGAATCTTTACAATTCCGCCTCCGTCAATCTGATGAAGGAGCTGAGTATGAAATCCGCAACCCTCAGCTTTGAAATGACCCTGCCCCAGATCCGGGACGTGAGCAAGGCGGTGCCCTGCGAGATCTTCGCATACGGACGGCTGCCGCTGATGGTTACCGAAAACTGTCTGATCCGCAACCGCACCGGCAGCTGCACCTGCGGTCATGCCACCACCAAGCTGGTGGACAAGACCGGCGCAGATTTCCCCGTTATTCGCGACGGCGGTTCCTGCCGCAGCGTATTGCTCAACGGCAAAAAGCTGAACTGGCTGGATCGGCAGAAGGATCTGTCCAAACTGGGCGTTTGGGCGACCCGACTGTATTTCACCACAGAAAATCCCCGGGAAGTGGATCAGGTGCTCAGCGCGCTGACCAATCCTCCCGCATTCGACCCCGGCTCTTGCACAAGAGGTCTGTACCTGCGGGGCCTTGATTAAATTAACCGCAACGACGATATTACAAAAATCTTGTCATCCCGACTAAGGCGAAGCCGCACGGAGGGATCTTCCGCATTGAATTGGTGCGAAGATTCCTCGACTCGCTGCGCTATGCTCGGAATGACAGGCCTTTTGGAGGTTTTGGAAAGGGAAATTTTATGGAGCTGATTCTTGCATCTCAATCGCCGCGGCGCAAGGCGCTTTTAGGGCTGTTCGGTCTGCCCTTTGCCGTACGCGTGGCAGATATTGACGAAACAATGGACAGCGCAAGATCCCCCTATGACGAGGTTGCCCGGGTCAGCCGGTGCAAAGCAGAGGCGGTGGCGCGAAAAACTGACGATGTGATCATCGCCGCCGATACCATCGTGGTCTGCGAAGGAAAGGTGCTGGGCAAGCCCGGCGATACCGCCGATGCCAAGGCGATGCTCTCCCTGCTGTCCGGACGGGATCATCAGGTGATGACGGGAATGTGCGTCCTGCGGGGAGAAAAATGCATAACCGCCACCGAGGTAACAGACATTCATTTCCGGGAGCTTTCCGAAAAAGAGATCGATGCCTATATCGCCACCGGCGAGCCGATGGACAAGGCCGGCAGCTACGGAATCCAGGGCGGTGCGGCGCTGTTTGCCGAAAAAATGGTGGGCGATTACTACAATGTAATGGGTCTGCCGGTCTGCCGTCTGTGGAAAATTTTGCACGAGATCGCCCCGGAATTGATCTGAAAAATTAGTCTGTCATTGCATTTCTAAATATTGAGGAGAAAACTATGAAATATTTCTTCACAACAAAAGTGAAAATCGTTCTGATCGTGGCTGTTCTGCTAACAGCAGGTCTGGCCATCATTGGCAATCTGCTGGGCAAAACCCCGGCGGACAAGGCGGTGCAGGGCATTCTGACCCCTCTGCGCTCCGGCGCCAGCACCCTGACCACCCAGGCAGAGCGGTTTTATAATTATATGTTCCGCTACGAGGCGCTGGAGGCAGAAAATGCCGCGCTGAAGGAGCAGATCGCCCAGATGAACGAAAATGCCCTGAAGAACGACTCTATGGAGCGGGAAATCGCACGGCTGAAGGAGCTGCTGGGTCTTGAGCTGGACAAGGAAGGCTACAAATTGGTAGACGGCTACATCATTTCCCGCAGCTCCACGGACTGGACCAGCTATTTCACCGTCAACAAAGGCAGCAGTTCCGGTATCGAGCCGGGTATGTGTGCCATCACCTCCAACAAAGAGGTCGTGGGTCTGGTTACGGAAGTCGGTCCCAACTACTGCGTAGTCAGAACTGTTTTGGACTCCTCCTTAAGCATCAGTGCCGTGCTGGCCTCCTCCGGCGACAGCGGTCTGGTTACCGGTGGCTATGCACAGGGCTATGAAAATATGCTGCGAATGGACTATCTGCCCAGCTCCGCCGTTATCCCCAACCGGGATCAGGTGGTTACCGCCGGCTCGACAGTGTATCCGCGGAATCTCATCATCGGCAATGTAGTCGGCGTTGGCTTTACCGATACCGGCGTGGAAAAGTACGCCATCCTGGAGCCCGCCGCAGACATCGCCAGTCTGGAACAGGTATTTATTTTGACCGAATTTGCTACGGAGTAAAATTATGTTCTTCAAACGAAAGCACGAGTTCCGGCCGGACAAAAACCGTTCCTGGCTGAACAAACTCTATCTGACAAAACAACAGCGCCTGCAGGTGCTGAAGTGGTTTTTGATAACCCTGGCGCTGGTCTTTTTGTCCGTGGTGCAGGACGTAATTATGAGCCGCGTCCGCATTTTTGGCGCCACCACGGATCTGGTGCCCTACGCCATTTTGCTGATGTGCGTCATTCTCGATCCGGAGTCAGGCTGCGTATTTGCCCTGGTCAGTTCTTCGATCTACCAGTTTTCCGGCTCCGCACCCGGTCCTTATGTCATCGCGCTGCTGACCATTTTGGGCGTCGTGGTTGCCATTTTGCGGCAGAGCTATCTGCGCTACAGCTTCGGCTCGGTGTTTCTGGGCGCCGCCGTCGCGGTGATGGTCTATGAGATCGCCCTGCTGATCGTCGGACTGTTTTTGGAGCATACCACCGCCGCCGCACTGCCCCATTTCCTGCTGACGGGTGTATACGGCGCCTTTGTGATCCCGGTGCTGTATCCCGTATTCACCGCCATCGGTAAAATCGGAGGTGAAACATGGAAAGAATAACCCGTAACCGAATCACCATCATTTTGATCGCTTTCTGCCTGATTCTCGGCTTTTTCTCTTTCAAGCTCTATGATATGCAGATCATCGAGACCGGCGGCAAAGTAGACAACACCAAGATCTTTGTCACGGAGACCCGGGTCAAAGCCGCCCGCGGCAATATTCTTGACCGAAACGGCAACGTGATCGTTACCAACCGCGCCAGCTACGACCTGGTATTTAACCACTACATCATCTGCAGCGCCGCCGACACCAACGACCGTTTGCTGGAGCTGGTGCAGCTGTGCCGGGAAATGGACATCGACTATATCGACCATTTCCCCGTTACCAAGGAAATGCCCTTTGAATACACCCTCAGCGACTACAATTCCACCTGGCAGGGGTATTTTCAGGCGTATCTTCCCAAAAAAAGCGGCGGTCTGGATTCGGATATCACCGCGCCGTTGCTGATCCGCAAGCTGCGCGCCAGCTACAATATTCCCGAATCCTGGTCGGATGAGGACGCCCGGGCTGTGATCGGTCTGCGCTATGAGCTGGACCTGCGGCAGGGCATTACCAATCTGCCCAACTATATTTTCGTAGAGGATGCCAGCACCCACGAGCTTTACGCTATGCTGGAGCTGAACACCCCCGGACTGAAGGCCGAGCCTACCACCGTCCGGGACTACAACACCAAATACGCCGCCCACATCCTAGGCTACATCGGTCCGATGACCAATGAGCAGTGGAACGAAATTTACAAAGAAAAACCGGGCTATCCCTTGGACGCGCTGGTTGGACAGAGCGGTCTGGAGGAGGCCTTTGAAGAATATCTGCACGGCACAGACGGCATTCGCGTGGACGAAATGACCGCCGACGGCACGCTGGTGCGCTCTTACTATAAGGTAGTCGACGGCGTGGAGCAGCGACCCATCAACGGTCAGAACGTGGAGCTTTCCATTGACCTGAATGTGCAGACCACTGCCGAGGAGCAGATGAAAGCCCTGTTCACCGAGCTTCGCCAAAGCGGCGAAAATCTGGCAGAGGGCGAGAAAAAGCCCGACGGCTCCGATGCCGAAGGCGGCGCGGTGGTGGTTATGGAGGTCAAAACCGGTCAGATCCTGGCCTGCGCCAGCTATCCGACCTATGATCTTTCCACCTTCCGGGAGGATTACAACACTCTTTTGGAAACGGACTTTGCCCCCCTGTATAACCGGGCGCTGCAGGCCACCTACCCCCCCGGCTCTACCTACAAAATGGCAATGGTCATTGCCGGTATCGACGGCAACGTGGTAACCCGTACGCAAAACATCGTAGACCAGGGTGTTTTCCGCAAGTATGAGGAATCCGGCTTTACCGCCGACTGTCTGGTATGGAGTACCAGCCACGCCACCCACGGCTCCATCAATGCTATGGAAGCCCTGCGGGATTCCTGTAACTACTATTTCTATACCATCGGCGACAAGCTGAGTATCAACACCATCGACGCGGTGGCAAAGGGTCTGGGTCTGGGTGAAAAGACCGGCATCGAGCTGGCGGAAAAATCCGGTATCCGGGCAAATCCCGAGAATAAGCTGGCGCTGTATAAAGGCAATACAGATCTGGGTAACTGGTACGCAGCAGACCAGGTTATGGCGTCCATCGGTCAGTCCATCAACTCCTTCACCCCCATACAGCTGTGCGCATACACCTCTGCGCTGGCCAACCGGGGTGTGCGGTATCAGGCCACCTTCCTGAGCCGGGTGCTGGATGCGGACTATTCCAACGTGCTTTACACCAACGAGCCTGTGGAAGCCAGCCGGCTGACCATCTCTGACGAAGCCTACGCCGCCTATACCGAAGGTATGCGAATGGTCATCACCGAAGGCAGCGTTAAGCGGTATTTTAAGGACTACCCCATCGCAGTCGCTGCCAAGACCGGTACGGCACAGACCGACGCCGGCGACGCCTACTCCGATAACGGCGCCTTTGTTTGCTACGCCCCCTACGAAGATCCCGAGATCGCCGTAGTGGTCTACGGTGAAAAGGCAGGTCACGGCTCCACGATGGCGCAGATCGCCAAGGCGGTGCTGGATGCCTATTTCTCCGATGTCCTTGCCGGCGGCGGCAACACCGGCGAAAATACGGTCAGTTAATATGAAAAGCCCTGTGGGAAATTCCACAGGGCTTTTACTATGTGCGTTCAGCTAATTACAGCTGGGGACCTGCTGCGACCAGAGCCTTGCCCTCGTCGTTGCCGGTGTACTTGACAAAGTTCTTCTGGAAGCGGGCTGCCAGATCCTTTGCCTTCTCTTCCCAGATCGCTGCGTCAGCGTAGGTATCCCTGGGATCCAGGATGCCGCTGTCAACGCCGGGCAGAGCAGTGGGAACTTCGAAACCGAAATAAGGAATGGTCTTGGTCTCGGCGGTCAGGATGGAGCCGTCCAAAATAGCGTCGATAATGCCGCGGGTATCCTTGATGGAGATACGCTTGCCGGTGCCGTTCCAACCGGTGTTGACCAGATAGGCCTTGGCACCGGACTTTTCCATCTTCTTGACCAGCTCTTCACCGTACTTGGTGGGATGCAGCTCCAGGAAGGCTGCGCCGAAGCAGGCGGAGAAGGTGGGAGTGGGCTCGGTGATGCCACGCTCGGTGCCGGCCAGCTTGGAGGTAAAGCCGGACAGGAAGTAGTACTTGGTCTGCTCGGGGGTCAGGATGGAAACGGGAGGCAGAACGCCGAAAGCGTCAGCGGACAGGAAGATGACGTTCTGAGCGTCGGGGCCGGCAGACACGGGGCGAACGATCTTCTCAATGTGGTTGATGGGGTAGGAAACGCGGGTGTTCTCGGTGACGGAGCCGTCAGCGAAGTCGCACTTGCCGTTCTCGTCAACAGTCACGTTCTCCAGCAGAGCGTTGCGCTTGATGGCCTTGTAGATGTCGGGCTCGGACTCGGGATCCAGGTTGATAACCTTAGCGTAGCAGCCGCCCTCGAAGTTGAACACGCCATTGTCGTCCCAACCGTGCTCGTCGTCGCCGATCAGCAGACGCTTGGGGTCGGTGGACAGGGTGGTCTTGCCGGTGCCGGACAGACCGAAGAACAGAGCGGTGTTCTGGCCGTTCATGTCGGTGTTGGCGGAGCAGTGCATGGAAGCCATG
>JAZNNE010000070.1:0-35958 GCA_045580125.1 Faecousia sp.
AACCGTTGATGACTCCGCTGCCAACGCCGACGCCACCAAGGCTCTGGTTGCAAACCTGGAAGCCAAGGTCTGCTGCGACACCGTGAAGGACATCCTCGCGAAGAAGGAATTCCTCAGCAAGAAGTCCGTCTGGATCTTCGGCGGCGACGGCTGGGCATACGACATCGGCTTCGGCGGTCTGGACCATGTTCTCGCTTCCGGCCAGAACATCAACGTCCTCGTATTCGACACCGAGGTTTACTCCAACACCGGTGGTCAGGCTTCCAAGTCCACTCCTGTCGGTTCCGTTGCACAGTTCGCTGCAACCGGTAAGTCCGTCAAGAAGAAGGATCTCGCCGGCATCGCCATGAGCTATGGCTATGTCTACGTTGCTCAGATCGCCATGGGTGCCAACCAGGCGCAGACCATCAAGGCTATCTGCGAGGCTGAGGCATACAACGGTCCTTCCCTGATCATCGGCTACGCTCCCTGTGAGATGCACTCCATCAAGGGCGGCATGATGAACTGCCAGGCCGAGATGAAGAAGGCTGTTGACTGCGGTTACTGGAACCTGTTCCGCTTCGATCCTTCCAAGGAGACCGGCAAGTTCCAGCTGGACAGCAAGGAGCCCAAGGATGGCTATCAGGAATTCCTGATGAACGAGGCTCGCTACAGCCGTCTGACCCGTGAGTTCCCCGAGCGTGCAACCGAACTGTTCGCTAAGAACGAGGCTGCTGCTAAGGAGCGCTGGGAGCATCTGACCAAGCTGGTCGAGATGTACAAGGACTAATCCTTAAATAACAAAACTCCCGATCTCAATTGGGATCGGGAGTTCTTTTTATAGTGCAGTGAATTCAAAGTCTTCAAATTTCAGCCGATCGCCCACATCCGTGCCAAAGGGCAGCAACGCAATGGCGACTTCGGAGATCACGCCGGTGTCCTCATACTTGACGTAAGCGTAATCGCCGCGAATATCAATTACAGTACAGATCATTTCTTACCTCTGCCTGTCTTTAAGCCCCAGGTTAGCTTCTTTTTCGCTCGGTATTCTTTCATTTGCGACCTAAGCTCCGGCGGATGCTCCCTCAGCTTCTCCGGCTCAATTCCCTTCTTTGCCAGACGCTTGTCAGTGATCTCCCGCGCCAGCGCGTACAGAACAGACATCAGCGGGATCATTACCAGCATACCGCCAACACCGGACATACTGCCGCCAACAGCTACCGCCAGCAGTACCCACATTCCCGGCAAGCCGATGGAAGATCCCACCACTCTGGGATAGATCAGATTTCCTTCGATCTGCTGCAGTACCAGGAACATCAGCACAAACCACACGGCCTTGATGGGGTCATCCACAAGGATAAAGAATGCGCCAATACCACAGCCGACAAACGCACCCACAATAGGCACCAGCGCCGTAATGGCAATGATAACGCTGATCAGCGGGATATAGGGCATCTTGAAAATCGCCATACAGATAGCAAACATCACGCCCAGGATCAGCGCCTCAAGACACTGTCCGGAAATAAAATTGGAGAAAGTGGAGTTTGCCATTCGCAGGATCCGTACAGCTTCATCGCCGATATGCTCCGGCAAGAATGCATACAGCAGCCGTCTTCCCTGCCGCGACAAAATTTCCTTCCTGCCCAGGCAGTACACCGCAAACACAATGCTCAGCACGGCATTGAAAATACCGGTGCCAAGACCCACAACGGTAGTAACGGTCAGACCGACAACATTATTTAGGCTGCCGCTGATCCAAGCGATGGCTTTCTGGATCAGATCCGACCAGTTGATGGCGCTAAAGGAGGTATTCTCGTTCAACCAGGTCATCAGTTCCGGATTGTCGTTCAAATACGCAACTGCCAGTTCCTTGATGCCGGCAAAGAAACCAGGCAGTTTGGAAACCAGCGACTCAATGGTAGCTGTAATTTGCGGCACCAGCAAATACACCGCACCGGTCAGCAACAGGAGCACAGAGATCAGTGTCAGCACAATTGCCAATGCTCTGCGCAGACCCTGTTTTTTAATGCCTGAGAGCAATTTTTCAATACCCCGCATCGGCACATTCAGAACAAAGGCGATTACCGCGCCGATAGCAAACGGCGATAACACTTTTGCGATCGTTTTGACAATGCCAATAATACGGTCAGGCGTGCTAAGCACCCAATACAGCAAGATGCAGCCAACGATGCCCAAAAAGATATTGCGTATCGTCTTCTTATTCAGTTCCATAAGCAGCCTCCTTCTTATTGATCGTGCGCAAGTTCACGCATCGCATTGCACAGCGCAGTTACATCTGCTTCCGTGGTCGCCCAACTGGTGCAGAAGCGAACAGCTCTGTGCTTTGCATCAACGCGATGCATTTCGGTAAAGCTAAAATCTTTGCTAAGTGCTTCCAAGAACGCATCCGGCAGAATTGGGAAGATCTGATTGGTGGGGCTGTCCACCAGCAGAGGAATATTCAGCTCCGCCAAAGTATCCCGAATGCGGTCTGCCATTCGGTTTGCACTGGCACAAATGGCAAAATAGAGATCGTTTTCAAACAATGCGTCAAATTGCAGACCCAGCTGCCAGCCCTTTGCCAGCATGCCGCCGTGGCGCTTGATCAGGTAGCGGAAATCCTCCTTCAGCGCATCGTTAGTGATCACCACCGCTTCGCCAAACATGGCGCCGCACTTGGTGCCGCCGATGTAAAACACGTCGCAAAGTCGCGCCAAATCGGCAAGGGTAACATCATTATCTTTTGCCGTCAAGCCGTAACCCAACCGCGCACCGTCCACAAACAGATACAGCCCATTTTCCTGACACACCTGATGCAGCTGTTCCAGCTCCGTCAAGGTGTAGATCGTTCCCAGCTCTGTGGGGTTGGAGATATACACCATTTTCGGGCGTGCCATATGCTCGTGATCCGCGCTGGCATTATGGATCTGCACAAAATCCGCAATCTGTTGGGCAGTGATCTTGCCGTCGTCTGTGGGCAGCGCGATCACCTTATGTCCCGTGGCTTCAATGGCACCGGTCTCGTGGACATTGATGTGTGCAGTATTCGCGCCGATCACGCCGTGATGGGGACGCAGCGCTGCAGAGATCACCGTCAAATTCGTCTGTGTGCCACCCACCAAAAAGTGGACTGCCGCATTCTCCGCGTTGCAGGCTTTGCGAATCTTGTCAGCTGCCTTCTCGCAGCAGGGATCCTCACAGTAGCCCGGCATAGGCTGCTCGTGGTGCTTGGTCATTTTCTCCAGCACCGCCCAGTGGCACATATCGTGATAGTCATTGTGGAAATAGATCATAGTTTCCCCTCGTCTAACTCGTTTTTATTATCATATCGCATTGGAAAGGATTTTGCAAGTGGGGTCTTGTTCACAAATGCCATCTAAAATTGTTTGGCGAAATCGTGACTGTACCACGGTGAAATCTGCGGCATAGCCGCAGGTGATATTTTCTGCCGCTGCAGAAAGCAAAATTATATTCGCCTATAAAGCTGCCCAGCGGGCAATTTAGCTGGCGCAAGCCAATTTCGCTTGCGAAGCAAATTTAGCTCGCCGTTAGGCGAATATAGCTGAAAAAGCCGAGTGCTTTCGCACTCGGCTTTTTCTGGCAGGGGCACAAGGACTTGAACCCTGAGCCTACGGTTTTGGAGGTCTTTCCGTATAGTTGAAAAACCATTGATACATAAGGGCTTTTTCATTCCGTTGTGTCATTGACACAACTTTTGACACAACAGGCATTATTGACAATTAGCAAACTCCTTTTTGATTTCCTGTGCAATAAGCTCAATATCGCTGTAATATCCCTCATAGGCACTATGCTCAATTATCGTTTCAATCTTTTTAAGCATATGTTCTGCTTTGGAGATTGCAAAAATCTCAGGTGGAGCATATATAATACTTGCTTCGCAATCTGGATCTTTTCCGTGAAAGACCTTAATGCACAGCCTGTCCTTTGTTGCCCTTAATAATACTGATCCAATGTTATATTCGTCACCAAATTCATATTGAACAACAAAGCTTGTGGTGCACTGCCTTAGTATTTCATTAGGCATGGCACTTTTGTGGACTTTCCAAATGCTGTATTCAAAAGTTCGCAACACTTCAATCAAATCATCCATAGAAACACCTCCATGTAATTTGCATTATCTTACCACTTCCAACAGGTTTTTTCAACCTGTTGGAATTTTTTGTGTGCTTCGACAGTATAATGCAAAATCAATTAAAACAGGAGGTTTTTCTGTGATGGAAAGACGAATAGCAATCTATCTAACTAACCTACATAAGTACAACAACGGTATTCTCTGTGGTGAATGGGTCAAACTCCCTGTATCGGAGGATAAACTGGAAAGTGTACTACGGCGTATCGGTATCAATAAATTTTGCTCCGAGTATTTTATTACCGACTATGAAACTTTGCTCAGCAATTTGCACATCAGCGAATATGCCAGCATTAACGATCTGAACGAGCTCGCAGAGCGAATAGAGGGGTTGGCAGACCACGACTATGAAAAACTGGCAGCGGTGTTGGAGTGTGAAAGCAGCATGAGCATAGCAGAAATACTGGAAATCATTGACGATCTGGACAGCTTTGACCTCTTAGCCGATGTTGAAGATGATGAAGCATTGGGAGAATACTATGCTGACGTCGGCTGTATCTTCCATAACATCCCTGACAGCATTCAGCGATATTTTGATTTTGAAGCATATGGCAGGGACATTCGGCTTGAGTCCAATCTGTGTTTTACATCTTATGGAGCAGTCATTGATAATCGATGAAACAAGGGTAGCACCGTAATGGGTGCTACCCTTGTGCTTTTATCCAATAATCTCAAAGGCGACATATTCTCCGTTTTCTTTATAACCGAGAACATTATATTCGCCATCGCCCCAGCCGATACTGGAATAAAAACCTTCTGCCGTTACACGAACCTCTGAACCATGCAAACCAGCTTCATGAGCTTTTTTCATGAGCTCAGGCCAGGGTAGTTCATAGCAGTCAGGAATACTCTCAAAATCGCTTCTAACAAGTCGTTCCCATTCTTCATCGGTGTAGTTAGGCTTATTCATAAAGAAGCCAGCACTACCTGTATCTACCCCGATAAAGCCAACCACTTCCATATTTGCGGGATCGGGTTCTGCACCATTCAGGCAGATACCAATAATCATAATTCTATCGTCGTTAATATCGCCAGGCTCTACATGCTTCCAAGTAACACAGTCGTAGGTGCCTGCTTTAATAGGCATAGCCAGGCGGTATTCCGTATGCTTAGCATCATTAGGATAACAGGGGTCGGTAATATCAACCTGATTTTCAAAGTGCTTTTGTGTATGAATGGTTTTCTGCGCAACAGAGGAATTCTTAAATGCAATGAGTCGATTGGGATCTAAGAAATCTCCTTTTTCTGTTGAAACAATAAAATCGGAAATGGAGTACTTGCGGTAAATTTCACAAAATTGCTCCATATCCACAGGATTACCCTTTTCATCATATGCTTCAATAGGTACAAGCCGATGTTCAATTTCTCTAAAAATCTTCAAGCTATCAGCATAGCCGTTTTCGTCCAGATAGTCAGCACGGGGTATCTGTTTTCCATCCTTAGTGTAAAGATTAGGTGCATTAACTTTATTGCTCATATCTTTTTCGCTCCTTTTTCGGTAAACTTCTTAATATAATTAACACAAGCCTCAACAAAGAAAAATATAAATTGCTCGTATTTCATTGTTGTTTCAAAGTGATATGTTACACTTCTGCTATTTTTACTTTGATAGGTATATGATTTTAGTATCTTTTCCGTTGTTTCTATTGATGCAAGCCAAGTAGAATCATCGTCATGAGCAAAAAATTGCATTTCCCAATATATACCCTGATGCACAATCATATTTCTTGTGCATCTAATAATTTCAAAGAAATCATTTAGCGTTAATTGATGGCTCGTTTCGTATATATGACCGCAAAATTCATCATCAAAGCTTGATAATTTGAAATTGTCCAGAATATATGCTTTGCCATCCTCGCTGAAACAGTCAATGAATACATCATAGAATACGGGTATATTCTTCTTTGTGTAGCCTGAAAGGGTGCATAGCGATTCAAGGCATATCTTTATGAACAGCATTCTTAGGCAATCACGACCTGGCCGCAGTTTTTCAATATCATTAGCAAGGGAAACAAACCTTTGAACCTGATATAACATCTGTCGTTTAGCCAAACAGCCATTTTCATAGTCGAAGGCATCCGACACAAAAGAGTTTAGTTCTTCATCGGCATCGAAGTACGGAGCATAAAAGGATATGAGTTCTGCTCGGTGCTGGCTTATAAAGTCCTGTCCATCCATATCCTTTCATCCCTTCTCTGTGTTAATGTTTCCTTATATTATTCTTCTTGATTTGGTGCATCAATGTATCCCAAAGTCGAATATGCTGATTGGAATAACTCCTTAATAATCGCTTCTGGGTTAAACTTCAAACCACACTTTTCCATATACCGCTTATCAATTACTGTAAAGTCATTATGCGGTATTCGACCACTATTAAGAATTAAGTTATTACCATATTTAGCTATATGATCCCTAAGGTATGTTTTTAGATTCTTAAATACTTTTGGGTCAAAATAAGGGGTAAACTGCTTAAGAACAACCAGTTTTTCGTACTTGCGAGCATAAATAAAATTCTTATCAATGCTCTTTAGCAGAATATCGCTATATATGTCTCGAAAAACATGTATGAAGGAAAACATAGTGCTAATTTCGGCTTTTCCTGTTTCAACATCAGCAAACAGACAAATTCGGATTTTGACACTACCATCAGGCAGTATTTCCATAAAACTGTTCATTGCAGCATCTGGTAAGACAGCACCACTTCCGTCAGTCCCGCTTTTGAGTTTCGCTAATGTAATGACATATGAGTAACCCAAGCTGGAAATGCTAAACTCATTGCCATATTGCTTTAGCTGTTCGGCTATCGTTGATATGTCAAAATCGAAGATGTCTCTTGCGATCTTTTTCATATCCATACATTGTATCTCAAAGCCTAAATCTAAATATCCGCACAAATTAGGGGGCATTTTTTGATGGACATGCAGTTCTTCAATTCCAATTTTACGGCTGAGCTTTTCAAGATTGTCTTGATGCTTGGCATAAAGCTGGGAAAGCTTAGCAGAATCCTTTACTGGACAAGAACCCGACGAAACTCGCTCATATATCTGCCCTTTATTTGTGATATAAGGGGGCATAGAGCCTTCTTCAATTTTAAGCACAAAGATAGTGTTTCCGTCGTGCTTAAACTTCCTTACATCAAAATCGGGAATTGGTGTAATGCCGTTGTAAATAGTGTTATGGATTCGTTGTTCCGTCCATGCCGTGCAACCAGCAACAGTTTTATCATCAGTAACTCCAAGAAAAATATAACCGCCATAAGTGTTGGCAAAGGCAGAAATCTCCTTGAGCAACCTTTCAGGCCTTTCCTGATCGTCCTTGAACTCAAAAAAGAAATTTTCATCATCCGCTCCATCCAACACCTTTTGGATGTCTGTAAAACGAACTTTGTTCCAAGGTTTGTTGTTAATATTAATCAATCTCTAAACACCTCTACTTGGTTAACTCTTGGTACATCTTCATGAGCTCTGCTACACATTCAGTTTCGGTGTTGAGCTTGCCCCAGAAGCCATAGGCTTCCATTACTGCTTTGTCGTTCTGCTGGTGAGCTGTTCTTAATTCTGCGGGCATTGTTCTTTCATCGTACAGTACAGCCAAAGAACAATCAGGATACTTGGCTCTTGCCGTCAAAATCGCTTGAGCAGTCTGTTCAATTTTTGCCTTTTGAGCTTCAGTCGGAGTGGGCCAGGGGAAATTATTGTACACCGTTGCTCCTGAATACTGGTAATCACTTTTCAGCCGTCCACACACAGTCCTTGTCCAAGCCATATGAACATTAGAGGTCAGTACACCAAAATGGTACAAGGTGGCATCTGGAACAATTAACAGCTTGTTACTTGCAATAATACTCTTGTCCATGAACCCGATAGGGATGTATCGCCGCCGCTCGGAAGATACTTCGGGAATACAGAGATAGTTGCTTTCTGTTTGGGGCGTGGAGAAGAAAATATAGGGTTTGTCTGCCAAAGCTCTTGTGGGCGCTGCGGAACTTGCAAGCCGCATTTCACGAACAGCATCCAGACGTCGCATTATCTCGGTGTTTTTATAGTACACCATCGGGGAAATATCTTTCAGCCAAAGGCAATAACGGATTTCATCATTATTAATATAATCCCGTGATCCTACATATCTGCGAACACAAACCTCCACTGATGGGTCTTTTGCTATAAGTTCGTTTCGTTCTTCCTCCGAAAGAATAAGGTTGCCGCCATCCGATGGCTGGTTGCCCTTAGTCATTCTGGGAACATCACAAAGAGCTGCACCCCTGCTGGAAACAAAAACAGTCGGACCATCAACCAAATACGGGTTGATATTGGAAACAGGAGTTTTTATGTTGCTGGAAAAAATATATTTGGGCACAATACCTGTTTTAACACTAAAACCAATAATGACACAATGGACAGCAGCTTTTTCCTTAGCTTCGCTATTCCACTTAAATGTCCGATGGGCAAAGTCAATATGAACGCCATAATCATCAAATAACTTTTCCCACAAGGGAGCAACCTGCTCTCCTTGAGTGATACTATTGGTTGATACAAAAGCTACGGATATATTGGTGTTTTGGATATGGTGAGCCGCTTTGTGATACCATGCTCCAACATAGTCAATGCTGTTCACCCGTTTACCTTTTCCAAAGACAGCAACAGCTTCATCTTTTTGTTCTTTGGTCATCATAGAAGCACCAATAAAGGGCGGATTTCCCATTATGTAGCTAAGTTGCTTCTTTGGCACAACAGTTTCCCAGTCGATCTGAAGGGCATTGCCCTCAACGATATTGGCATAGCTGGTCAGGGGTAAGAAATCCAGATGCATATGCACGATGGCTTCGGTTTCTTTCATCATCTGGGATTCTGCGATCCACAGGGCAGTCTTAGCAACAGTTACGGCAAAGTCATTGATTTCAATGCCATAGAATTGTCCGATACTGACCTGAATGGGGTTAAAGTCGGCAGTATCGCCCATGATGATTTGGTCGCCCAGCCGCAGCATAAGGGCCTTGTTCTCCAATCTCCGCAGGGAGAGGTAAGTTTCCGTCAGGAAGTTTCCAGAGCCACAGGCGGGGTCCAGGAAGCTCAGGGATGCCAATTTCTTCTGGTAGTCTGTCAGTTTCAAATCCCTTGTTTTCTTTACAGGGATAGCTGCGATCTCGTCAAGTTCGGCAGCAAGTGCATCATAGAACAACGGGTCAATAACCTTATGGATGTTCTCAATACTGGTATAGTGCATACCGCCCGATCTACGGGTTTCGGGGTTCAAAGTGCTTTCAAAAACTGCACCGAAAATGGTCGGGGAAATACTGCTCCAGTTAAAGTCCTCACTTGCTTTTGTCAGCAACAAATCAACGATTTCCTCCGTAAAGCGGGGAATAATAATATTTTCATCAGCAAACAGGCCACCATTGACATACGGGAATGCTGCCAAATCCTCGTCCATATAGGTATCTCTGTCGGCCACCTTGGTATCCAAGACTTTAAACAAGTCAATGAGAGCCTTGCGAACATCCTTCGGCTGGTATCCTTTCAGGTAGTCATGGAACATGGTATGACTACCAAAGATACCAGCATCTTCGGCATACAGGCAGAACACCAACCGCACACAAAGCATATTTAGGCTTTTGAGCTCAGAATCGCTGGCGGGAGAATTGTACTGTTTTAGCAGAGCATCATAGAGCTTTCCTACAAGCTCACCAGCTTGCAGGGAGATTTCCATTTCTTTCTGGATTCTCTCATTGCCCTTATCCACCAAAAACTGCAGTCGGGTATATTCTTTCTCCAAATCCTCCAACTTAATAATTTCGGGGGTGTCGTTGGGGCGGTTCATATCATGGATATGGAACTCTTTGAAGTTGCAGACAACAATCCAGCGGGGGTTCATATTATGGGGCAAGTAGCCAGCATAACGGCGGGCCTGCTGGAATGGGGTTAGCATGGAACCGTCGGATTGCTTGTACCCTCTGGACAAGTCAATATCTGCTCCCTTTTGCTCAATCAGAACATGGGTATCTTTGATATAGCCATCAATAAAGCTGGTATGATCCAGCTTGACACGAACCTCAAATTCAATGGCATTGGTCGCCTGTTCCACTCCAAAAACATTTTGGAGCAGGGCAATCCAGAACCGCTGGGTTTCCTGTTTCTCGTCGCCGTGTCCTGTCCAGTCCTTTACAAACTGCTTGGCAGCGGCTTTCTGCTGTACATCTGTCATTGTATTTCCCTCCGTCAAATGCGGATATTTTTGTTATTCTATCATATTTCAGTAGAAAAATGAAGCAAAATAAAAGAAATACAAATTATTTTTTGAATTTTGGAATATTTTGCAGGGTTCTTTTATAGAATGTAAAAGTGGTAGTTAAATACCATTGCTATTCTTCTTTACTACAAACTACTCACCGAATGATTAGGGTAAACCTTCCTGTCATTCACAAGGTACACTTTCGTGTTCGGTTAAAGGAGAGAATTTTGTCTGGTTTGAATTTTTAATAGGTGGAATTTAGTCGCTTGCTCATTGACCTTGCCAAAGTCAACAATCACCGCTAAATCGGTGGCTATGCTGAGAGTAAGCGAAAAGCAGCATAGTCATATCCCTGAACAGGGGCAGGCCTTTTGCGGTCTGCCCTTTTTCATAACCATTTTCATGTATACAGATGATGAACTTCATTTCATAAATGATAGGTATGCATCCATAAAATGTGTGTATATCACCCCCACAGGTGAAGTTTTTCTCGCCCCTGTACTTAGAAAATCAAACTATCAAATCGCCTATTTCCTGTTTCCTCCAAAATTACCGCAGAATATTAAATATTTTGCGGTATTTTTCTTGTAATATCGGGTCTTAGTATTATCAATATTGAAATCTATGTATATGAAACTTAAATCTCTCTAAAATCCTATCTTTGAAGAAGCGGCACAGAGCTTGTCGCTCTGGCGAATTTCAAAGAGTTATAAAAAATGTGCCATTATCTATAATGTAGTATTCAATATACAGGAGTGCTACATATGGAAACATGGCACATTTTTATTAGGTTAAAACAATTAGCTGTTCGGCTGGCGACTTTTTGAGCTTCTATGGGAAACATGAAATGTATTTCATGTTTCCACCCAAACCCTTAACGGGGTTTGGGTTCGCCATGCTACCGACAGACCGCCATTACACATGAAAGGAGTTATATTAAGTATAAGAAGAAGTAAACAATGCAAAACATAACCGCTTGGCGGTAGGTTATGAATTGCAAATGCAGACAAATGGCAATTTGGCTGCAACATCCAGGTATGCGAAGCATACAAGGGCATTGTCCCATTTTCTCCGCTTGCGGAGAATGAAACCTATCGCTGGCAAGCGGGGTTTCCATTTTAGTCCATAGTGGCAACTATGGAAGAAGTAGTCTGAAAATGGGTAAAATGCCCGTAATTTTTCACCCGTTGGTGTCGTTTGTCCCCATTAAAGGCCCATCGGGCCGTTAATGGGGATATTATATCTAAGGGGGTGAATATTATAGCTCGCAATCTAAAATATCAGTTCCTGACCGCAATAAACAATCATTTTACAGAGGGCATGGACAAGCATGCAATCAAGCGGGCAGGGCAAATGGACGGCACTCGCATCTTTTCGTATGCGGACCGTACTAACCTTGTTGACCTTGCATCAGGGTTTGCAGAATATATGAAGCAAACACATCCACAGGTCAAAGAGGTGCGACACATCACTACAGACCATGTACAAAGCTTTTTAGCCACTAAAAGTAGCACAGCATCCCAGGCGACACTCGCACAGTATGGCAGTCGTTTCGCAAAACTGGAACGGCTGGTAAATGACAGCTACAAAAGCTGCAATGTAGATTTCCATAGTGTCGTCGTGCCGCCATCAAGCAAGTGCAGCGGCAAAGTTCGTAATCAAATGTTGGCAGCATCGGATTATCACACTTTGCTGAGCAGCACAACAAACCCCAATCTGCATAATGCTTTGGTGCTTTCGTACTGTTGTGGCCTCAGGGCGGCAGAGTGTAGCAAAATCAAAGCATCGGACTGGTGTGCTGCCAGCGGCACTTTGATAATCGTGGATAGCAAAGGCAAGCGATCCAGGGAAGTAAAAGTACCCCAACAGCACATCCCAGCCGTCAATGCGGTTATGAGCTCGTCAGCGGGGCGAATATGCGACTGCCAGACAGAGAGCTTGCAAAAAGCATTCAGGCGGCAGCTTGCCACCAGTGGCTTGGCAGATACATATAAAAACGGAGCATTTCATACTGCACGAAAAGCCTATGCTACCAATCTTTATAAGGAGTTTCGCAATCAAGGAATGAGTGTCCAAAGCTCGTTATCTGCGGTATCAAAGTCTTTGGGGCATGGAGCAAACCGCAACGATCTGATGAAGCAGTATATCTGCTGCCCTATTCAATAGGAGCTATATCGGCCTCGGTTTGATTGATCTCTTGACCATTTTTCTTCTGTTTCTTCTGCTCCTTTGTTTCGTTATAGACGGACAAAAATGTAGCATCGGGAGCAGGTGGACGATAACATCCTCTTATTTCTGCAATATCTTTGACATTGCCTTTGCCGAAAAAATGCGGATTTACACGATATACAGACTTTGCTACCCTATCAAGTATGTGGCCGTCAACTAATTCCGTTAATAAATTGTTGAGTGATGCTACTTTGCATCCCATTTTTTCAGCAAGCTCTTTTCTTAGATATGTGTCCATTGTTACTGTTAAACTGTAGGTAAACATATAACTGTCACAAGGTTCAGCATAGCGAACATAGGGTAACAGATATATAAGCAATCGCATACAGTCGGACGGCATATCTCGCATATACAACAAACCTGTTGTATAGATTTTAACATAGTCTGGCTCCGAACCGATTGTATAGGTGCGGTGCTCTCTTCGCTCGTATTTCACCCCGTTCACCCATTCTTCATAGTTCATACTTTGTGTAAATTGTCTTTCGTTTTTTCTTGCCATAGTAATTAAACCTCTTTCTACCTGAAATGTCAGGTATGGGCATATTACTGGCAAGGATGATAAATATAATTTTTTTGTGTTTGGTTAAATTTTTCTTTTAATATTTGTGCAACTTGCACAAAAAGATGGGTTGACAGCAACCTGTTTTTATGATATATTATCTGCACAAACACCAAAACAGCAGATGATCACATGGTAAATTGTGTGAAAACTGCACTATGGCGAAAGCCAAATAATTTGAAAAGGAGGGATGATGCCCGCCAATCAAACTATGTTTTGTATCAATAATATATAATCGTATTGTCCCCTTTTCGCTGTGGGGGAGAAATCGTTATCCATATTTTATAGATATATAACAATAGCAGAGATTGTGAGCTCATCACTCACGATCTCTGCTATTTTTGTCTGTTTGTCGGGTACCCGCAGGGCTCGTTACTAAAAAATAATGCTATCGCTGCACCCTGCGGCATGGGCGGCACAAAAGAAAGGAAATTACACAATGGTAAAGATTATTAAAAAGAGAATTTATAACACCGACACAGCAAAAGAGGTCGCCTCTTATGGCAACGGATATAACTTGGGCGATTTCCACCATATCCACGAAACACTGTATCGCAAAAAGACAGGCGAGTTCTTTTTGCATGGCTGCGGTGGAGCTATGACAGAATACGGCGAGTTTAAGTATGGCTGCTGGTCTGGCGGTGAAAGGATTGTCCCTATGACAGAGGAAGAAACAAAAGTATGGGTAACTGCATTTTGTGATGCCGATACCTATATCACACTATTCGGAGAAGTGGAGGAATAAGAGTTATGAATCAAAAATTTAAGTATGAAGCTAATAACATTAATGATGTAATTAGCAACAATAAGGAAGCTGGCTGGTTTTTCTTCCATCCAGAAACTACCAAGTTTTTTCGTTCTCGCATATCAAGTGTTCTATTTGAAAACAACACATTCGTTACCAGCGAACTCCACCTTCGTGGCGATAACTGGGTAAGGCTTTACACCGCAAGAAGGTACAATCCTGAAAATGCATGGATTGATACCATCGGTAAATTTGGTGGATTCACAAACCAGTATGATGCTATGCAGTTTGCAAAGTACTATGTCCCTGGAGCGGAGGTGTAACATTATGGATTGCTATGTTATGACAGTTGCAGATGTTCAAAAGGCTTTGCATATTGGCAAAGATAAGGCATATCGCCTTTTTAAGCAAAAGAGCTTCCCCAGCTTCCAGTTTGACGGGAAATATATGGTAAGAGTAACGGATTTTGAGCTTTGGCTCGGTAAGATCCAGAAGCTCCCCGATAAGAATTACAGATTAGGTCTTATGAGTTATTGCAGCTATTACAATTAAGGAGAATGATTTATGGTACATAAGATTACATTTACCGAAAATATGAAATACGAGAAATGCACAGTAACCAAGCGGAGTGACGGCAGATATTTCTGCCGCATCCCTATCAGCTATGAAACTGATGCAGACGGCAAGAAAACCCATCAATATAAATCCATCTATGGTGTTGATGAAAATGATGTTCGGATTAAGAGGGCAGAATTCATAGATAGTCAGATCCAGGCAACTGAGCAAGCTCGGCTTATTAGCGAAATGCTTATTACCAAAATGGAGGAATGGCTGTACACCCAAAAATTCAAGCGGCTCAAAGGAAACAGTTTTGACAGATTAGAAAACACCCTTGATTATCAAATCCGCCCCGCACTTGCAGCATTGCAAATTCCCGATATAAGGATGAATGATGTAACCACGGCACATATCAACCAGATTATGGATTACAACTTGAATAAGGGTTATTCTTATTCTACCCTGCTGAAGATCAGAAGGTTTCTTGTTTCGTTCTTTAATTACTATGAAGATGAAATTACACTAAATCCAATGCGAAAGTATGAGTTCTATGCAAAGGAAAGTGTATTGGAAACCCAGGCAGAGTTACAGGAACAAAAAGCTGCTGTTCTTTCAAAGAAGGCTCAGCGGAAAGCTGAAATCAAGGCCAGCGGCAGCAGCAAAATATACATCACCGAGGAAGAAGAACATCTATCAAGAATGAAACTGGATAGCCAGGTGGATGAAAGCGACATACATTATTTCACGGATGAAGAAATCCAGAAAATAAAGGATGTCATTGCAAATGGGTATCGACTTCCCGTGAGATCCCGAAGCGGAAATATGGTAATGAGTGCACTCTACCATCCCAAGCAAGGCGAATACTTTTTGTTCATGATGTATGCTGGTGTTCGTTGCGGTGAAGCAATCTCACTAAAATATAGTGATGTGGATTTTGATGAATGTACAATCAATGTTTGCAGAAATGCTGTTAACACCAAGAAGCGGGATAAAGACGGAAAAGCGACAGGAGAACGGAACAGAAAAATTGGATCTCCAAAAACCAAAAGCAGTAAGCAGCTAATGAATGTAAGTCCGTATGCGATTGAAATTCTCAAATCCATGCTTGTAAAAGAGCCAGTAGGATATGATGGGTACATTGTTCACAACGGCAATCACAAACCTATCAGCAGCAAAACCCTTTGGCAGAGGTTAAACAAATTGCTGCGGGGAGCAGGGTTAGAAGGCTGTGGTGTCCATTCCTTGAGACACACTTGTGCGACTTTGCTCTATGCTGAAAGCGGCGGGGATGCCAAATTCGTCTGTCAACAGCTTCGCCAAACAGACCCAGGCTTTACCGCAAGAACATATATTCACCAGACCAAACAGAGGACAAAAGACCTACTGCAAAACTTCCAAATCTAAGAAATGCACCCCTGCTTTTAGGGGTGCATTTTCAGCATTTATGGGACAAAAGCTTGACACAATTTTGACACAACAGAGTGCGAAAAATAAGGAAAAGTAAGGACAAATAAGGAGAATCCAAAAATGCCACAAAATCAAATATAAACAAAAAGTTCCGAAATCTACTGAAAAACCAGTAAATCTCGGAACTTATTGGCAGGGGCACAAGGACTTGAACCCTGAGCCTACGGTTTTGGAGACCGCCGCTCTACCAATTGAGCTATACCCCTATATATAAAAGCTTTCGCTTAATTTTAGATGGTGGGCCCTCAGGGACTTGAACCCGGGACTATCCGGTTATGAGCCGGAGGCTCTGACCAACTGAGCTAAGGGCCCATATAGTCGGTGCTCGTCACACCATCACAAGCGGTATTGTACCACCGAAAATGCTTTCTGTCAAGCATAAATTAAGCCGGGAGGGTCTCCCCTCCCGGCTTATTTTTACAGTTTTTCAATTTCATCCAGCCAGATGCGCCCGCAGGCATCACTGGGCATCCGCCAGCTGCTTCTGGGACTCAGGCCAACGCTGCCAACTGCCGCGCCGTCCGGCACGCAATTGCGCTTAAACTGCTGGGTAAAGAACCGGCGATAAAAGGTCTTCAGCCACTTTTTGATCGTCTCACCGTCAAAATCGTCCTTAAATGCCCGGCAGGCCAGCGCATAGATCTTGGTAGGCGTAAAGCCAAAGCGCAGCAGATAATACAGGAAGAAATCGTGGAGCGCGTAAGGTCCGACGATATCCTCGGTCTGCTGGCTGATCTTGCCCTGGGCATCCGGCGGCAGCAGCTCCGGGCTGATAGGCGTGTCCAGAATATCCGCCAAAGTTGCCTTGGATGCGGCAAATTCCGGTCGCTGTGCCACAGTTTCAATGATCCAGCGGATCAGGGTCTTGGGAATGTCGCCATTGACGCCGTACATACTCATATGGTCGCCGTTGTAGGTGCACCAGCCCAGCGCAAGCTCGCTGAGATCGCCGGTACCGACGACAATGCCGCCAACCACACTGGCGTAGTCCATCAGGATCTGGGTGCGCTCCCGCGCCTGCGAATTCTCATAGGTGCCGTCGTGCTTGCTCTCATCGTGACCGATGTCTGCAAAATGCTGCTTCACAGCGCTGCGGATATTGATCTCCTTGGCGGTGATACCCAGGGTCTTCATCAGCTCCAGAGAGTTTTGGTAGGTTCTGTCCGACGTGCCAAAGCAAGGCATCGTAACACCGTAAACGGTGGAAAGGGGCCTGCCCAGCTGTCTGGTAGCCTCTACCGCCACCAAAAGTGCCAGAGTAGAATCCAGTCCGCCGGAAATGCCGATAACGGCATTGATATTGATGGTCGCCAGCCGCTGCTTCAACGCCGCAACCTGAATGTTAAAGATCTCCTCGCAACGGGCAGTGCGCTCCGCCTGACAAGACGGCACAAAGGGCAGCTTGCGCAGCGGATACAGTGTTCCATCGGAACGCAAAGCCGTATCATCGATGCAGATGATCATATCCCGATCTACGTCGAAATGCTTGGAAACCAGTCGATCCGCACGGATGCGACCCAGATCGCAGTCCATTGTGATCATATAGTCGCCGTCGATCTGCTTGGCATTTTCCGCAAGGATCGTACCCTGCTGCGCAATCAGGCTGTGACCGGAGAACACATTGTCCGTAGTAGATTCCGTATAGCCGGCGGAGCAAAATGCATACGCGCAGCAGCAGGCTCTGGACTGATGCTTCACCAGCTCCTGACGCATTGCCCGCTTGCCGATGATCTCGGGGGATGCCGCCAGATTGACGATCACCTCTGCACCGCTCATAGCCAGATAAGACGATTCCGCCACGGGTCCCATCAGATCCTCGCAGATCTCGATGCCCACCGGCGCGCCGCCGATTTCAAACAGGCCTTGGGTTGCAAAATATGTGCCGCCGAAATAGATCTCGTCAATTTCATCCCCGGAGGAGAACCACCGCTTTTCGTAAAAGCCGTGGTAATTGGGAATATGGGTCTTGGGCACGATACCCAGAATCTCGCCCCGTGCGATCATTGCCGCGCAGTTGTAAAGCTTTCCGTTGGCTTTCAGCGGCAGACCGACCACGGCGTGAATATAGGGATGCTCTGCGGTGCAATCGGCAATTTTGCGCAGACCGACCTCCACTGCATCGTGCAGCGTCTGCTGATAAAACAGATCCCCGCAGGAATATCCGGTCAGCGACAGCTCGGGAAACACCACAAGATCAGAGCCTGCCGCATCCGCTTTTTCAATATATTGGCAAATGTCTTCTGCGTTCTTTACCACGTCTCCTACGCGCACCGCAGGTACAGCGCAAGAAATTCGAATAAAATCCAGCATAGAATCGCCCTCCTACATTAGATGGGTATATTATACCACCGTGTTGTCGGTTGTATTTTTCGGTTTTGAATTGCTGCGACGACGGCGGCGATGCGAAGATGTCTTCCGCTCCTCCGGGTCTGCCTTTTCTGCACGGCGGGCATAGGCTTCCGCCGCCTCGGAGGTAGCCTCATAGGTCAGCCGGCTGACCCGCACCAAGCCGTCAGGCTGCTCCGACAGGCGAATGCGGATCAGGAATTTGCCGTGTTCCTCACAATTCGCCAAATCCATATACCGATGCCCCGGTTGAGAGAACCAGCGGGTGCCGGTCATTTTTCCCTTGCAAATGGGGCAGATATTTTCTTCGTCGGACATTGCCGCGATGGCCGCGTGCTTGTCCGCATAGTCATAGAACACCTTGCGGGCAATGCAACCGGGCAGCTGCGCCCCGTGGAAGCCGTTCTCGTGGTTTTTCAGCGCCTGGCCGTATTCCATAATGCCACGGCTCAGATCCAGTCTGGCGCAGATCAGTGCCGTGTGGTAGGCATCTCCCAGCGCATCGTGGGCAGGTCTTGTGGCTTCGATCTCGAAGATCTCCATAGCGGTCTTCAGTGCCTTCTGCGCATTGCTGCCGTCAGTTTGGGCATTGAAGATCATCTGGGCATTGTACCAGCGGTCTGTCCACTGGGTCTGCATATTGAAAAGCTGCAGATTCTCCCGCAAAATAGCAATATCATCAAAACCCCAGGTCAGGAAAATAATATCCTCACCGCACCAATCCATAAACCGGCGCATCGCTTCCTTAAACGGAACGCCCTCCTCTTTCAGTCGGGCTTCCTTAATGCCGGTGAGCTTGCTGACGCGGCGGTTCAGGTGGCGATAGTATTTCGGCTTGATCAGCACCTGAAATTCATCTTGCACCTGCTGATCGGCGGTAATTCGCACCGCGCCGATCTGGATAATCTCGCCCCGAATCTGAACCGGCAGCACCTTTTTTGCAGAGGGAGAGCCGGGCCAGGGCTGATTCCATTCCATATCCAAAACAATATAATTCATCGCAACAACCTCTGTTTGTCATCGTATGAGTATCATATCATACCTTAACCGCTTCTGTAAACACAAACTTGCAAATATCCCTTTCCATCTGCGGCAAATTTTATTCAATTTTGCTACTTTCATTCTTGACAGATTGTGCTATAATCAATGCAGATATATAAGAGGAGGTGCCATTATGGCATACAATCGAATTCTCACTGTGCAGGATATCTCTTGCGTCGGCCAGTGCTCCCTGACTGTGGCACTGCCCATTCTCTCCGCCTGCGGCGTTGAGACCTGCATTCTACCCTCTGCTGTGCTGTCCACCCACACCGCCGGCTTCACCGGCTTTACCTTCCGGGATCTGACTGACGATATGCCCGCCATTAAGGCACATTGGCTGAAAGAAGGCATCTGCTTTGATGCCATCTACACCGGCTACCTGGGAAGCACCAAGCAGATCGACTATGTGGCTGAGCTGTTCGCTGAAACCGGCACGGAAAACTGCATCAAAGTCGTCGACCCTGCTATGGCAGACAACGGCAAGCTCTATCCTCTGTTTGACGATGCCTACGTCGCCGCTATGCGCACACTTTGCGCCAAGGCTGACTATATCGTTCCCAACATCACGGAAGCCTGCTTCCTGTGTGGCGAAACCTATCGCAGCGAATACGACCGCGCTTACATCAATCTGCTGCTGGAAAAATTAACCGCACTGGGCTGCAAGAACATTATCCTCACCGGCGTTTCCTACGCCACCGGCAGAACCGGTATCGTAGTCTTTGAAAACGGCGTTTATTCCTACTACGAGCACGAGCTGCTGCCCAACAGCTGCCACGGCACCGGCGACATCTACGCCTCTGCATTTGTGGGCGCCTTTGTCCGGGGTAAGAGCGCCTTTGACGCTGCCGCCATCGCTGCCAACTACACTATGGACTGCATCCGCTACACCGCCACACTGGACAACCACTGGTACGGCGCTGCTTTCGAGCCCGTCCTTGGCAACCTGATCCAGGCGCTGCAGTAAGAGAGGTTTCTATGAAGATTGAAAAATGTACGCTGGGCGAAGCCAAACTCCCCTATATCGCCTACATTCCTGACAATTGCCCCGAGCATCCTTCGATGATCGTGCAGTTGCACGGTGCCGGTGAGCGCGGCAACGGTCAGGACGAGCTGGATCTGGTGCTGGTCAACGGCTTTTCCAAGATCGTTACCGACGAAAACCTAAAAGATTGCATTCTGATTATGCCCCAGTGCCCTGTAGAGTCCTTCTGGACGCTGAAAATCGAATCAATCAAGGAATTTATCGACCAGATGATTGAAAAACACGCCGTGGATACCGACCGCGTTTATCTGTGCGGAATCAGCATGGGCGGTTTCGGCACCTGGTACACCGCAGTTGCCCACCCGGAGATGTTTGCCGCCATTGCCCCCTGCTGCGGCGGCTGTCTGGCTGCACTGGCAGATCGGCTGACAATGCCCATCTGGACCTTCCACGGCTTGGAAGACCCCGTTGTGCCGGCATATCACACGGTAGATATGATCAATGTCCTGCAGGACCTTAACCCCCATTTCCGCTACACATTGTACGAGGGCGTAGAGCATAACTGCTGGGATCTGGCTTTCAACGAAACCCTGCTGAAGTGGCTTCTGAAACAGCATAAATAAGCAAAAGGCTTGACCGATCGGTCAAGCCTTTTTTTCTATGTTCAGCAATTGCTTCGCCTGCGAATCAATCTGTGCCAGGCAGTTGGGGCCGAATTTACGGGCCAGAATCTCTCTTCCCGCGTCCATATCGGGTCTGCGTCCGGTCATATTGTGGCAGTCCGTTCCCAAAACGACCGAGAAGCCGTGTTTTATCAAACGAAATACCATCCGCCGTGTTCTCCATCGCAGCAACGCCTGGGTATTCACCTGCAAGTATACCGGCAAATTGATGATCTCGTTAAAAGCCGTCAGGTCTTTCTGCAGCGGAATGTATCGCTCCACGTGGGCAAGAATCGGTGTCAGCCCCCGATCCAGCAGTTGCCGGATCCCGGCAATTTCACTGCGTCCCCATTGAGAAAACGGCATCTCCAGCAAAAGCGCATTTGTGCCGGCTATGGCAAGCTCCTTAAGCTGCGCCGCCTCTCCCATTCCGCGGAAAAAGCTGACCTCTGCGCCCAACAGAATCTTCGGTGTCAAATCCGGGCGGGCAGTGTTCAGCAGATCATACGCTTTTTCCCGCCGTTCCAAAAAATCCGCCAGGTTCGCCTTGCTGGAATAAAAATGCGGAGTGGCAATGACAATGTCCACATTTTGCAAACGCAGGGTATCCAGCATTTCCAGCGATTGTGCTACGCTCTGACTTCCATCATCAATGTCAGGCAATAAATGCGTATGAAAATCAATCCGCATAGCCGTTAGCCTTTTTTCTGTTTATAGGTGTAGCCGTACTTATCGTAATACTGCTTTTTCTCGTTGGCGTCGGTCATAACAAAACCAAGGATATTGGCATTTGCCAGCTTCAGGGTATCAATGGTATCTCTGGTGTTTTCCAGCTTTGTCTTGCCGGTACGCACAACCAGAATGACGCCGGATGCATATCTGGACAAAATCGCCGCATCGGAAACAACGCCTACAGGAGGCGTGTCCAAAATCACATAGTCATAGTGCTGCACCAGATGATCGATCGCTGTCTTCATATTCTGGGAGCCCAAAACTTCCGAGGGGTTGGGAGGCAGATCGCCGGCGGGAATCACGTCCAGACCGCTAATGTGATGGTTGATGACTTCGTGCATCTTGTTCATACCGAACAGCAGGTTCGTAAGACCGGGCTTCTGCTCAATGCGCAGCTTTCTGGCAACCGTAGGAAGTCTCAGATCGCAATCGATCAAGATAACATTGGAGCCGTTTTTGCTCAAAGAGATGGCCAAATTAATAGCGGTAACGCTCTTGCCTTCCTGCTGCAGGGAACTGGTAACCTCAATGACCTTGCCGCCTTCACCCGGCAGGGTGAAAAGAAGGTTTGTACGCAGGGATTTGTATGCTTCTTCAACAGCAAAAGGAACCTCCTTGGTGATCAGCTGGTCCTTTTCCTGAGATTTGCTGATTCTTCTTCCAGCCATACTTACTTGTTCCCTCCCCTCGAAGCAGATGCGTATGCGCCGCCCTTCTGACTTGCTGTGAACGAAGGAATGACACCCAAAATGGGATAATCCCAACGCTCCAGATCATCTTCCTTCTTAATCCGCGTATCCAGCAGCGTAATAACGCAGACTGTGAATAAACTGAGAGCAAAACCGATCACGCCACCCTTGATCGTTTCCGATCTCTTAACCGGATAGTTCTTCCAGGCGGATTGTGCGTCGCTGATCAGCTTTACCGAACAACCGTCAATAATCCCCGCAATTTTCTCAGGCGCAATCTCTGCGATGGCATTCGCGACCTTAACAGCGGTATCCTTGTCTTCGGCAGTAACATCCACCTTAAACACCTGGGTCTCGTCTACAGAGTACACAGCTACCGAGTTGATCGTTGGCCAGCCGAGATCGATTCTTACCTGCTCCAAAACCGGCTCAGACTTGATGATCGCGCCGCAGGCACTTACCAGCTTAATGGATGTGCTCAAGTCAGCTGCAGAAACCTTGTCGTTATCCTCCGACGCAGTCGAGTTGTTGGCATACATAGTAACCGAGGCTGTGTATGTCGGCGTGAGCAAATACTCCGCTCTCAGATACATTGCCAGCGCACCAATAATGCAGGCAAGTACAATAATATACTTTTTCTTCCAGATATTTCCCAGAATGACCAGCAGATCGATTTCTGCGCCCTTTATCTTTCGCTTACTGTTCATACCGCATTCTATCCTTTCAAATTGTCTTTGTTATCGACACATATTCCCACACTATTTTATCATAGGTCGGCAGGAAAGTCAACGCGGTATTTCCAACTCCGTCTTCAAACGCAGCTTGTCTGACGGATAAACTCCTTTTTCAGCCGCTGCATGATCCGTTTTTCCAATCTGGAGATGTAAGACTGTGAAATCCCCATTTTTTGTGCCACTTCCTTTTGGGTCAATTCCTTATAGCCGTACAGACCGTAGCGCATCAGCACGATCTCCCGCTCCCGCTGCGGCAGCTCAAGCAATGCCTGCCGCAAAACGCACAGATCCACATCGTCCTCCAACGGCCGCAGGATCATATCCTCCTCTGTGCCCAAAATGTCTGACAGCAGCAATTCATTACCGTCATAGTCCATATTGATAGGCTCATCCAGCGAGACCTCCGCCCGCTGTCCGGAGATTTTGCGGATATGCATCAAAATCTCATTTTCGATGCACCGGGAAGCATACGTTGCCAGTTTGATATTCTTATCCCGGCGGTAGGTGCTTATGGCTTTTATCAGCCCGATCGTACCGATGGAGATCAGATCTTCGATGTTCACTCCCGTGTTTTCAAACCGCCTCGCGATGTACACCACCAGTCGCAGATTGTGCTCGATCAGACGCTGCTTCGCCCACTCCTCTCCTTGCTCCAGCGCCGTTAACGCATCCGTTTCTTCCTGTCCTTTTAGCGGCGGCGGCAGCACATCTGTCCCACCAATGTAATAAATCTCCTCCGTGGGCAGCAACCCGATCCTGTCCAAGAATTTACGAATTTTCCCCGTCATAATATCCCTCCTGCCAAAGCCTGAAACTCTCCTGCTCCCAATATCTGTGGGGCAAATGCCACCAGATTTCCAATCTCCCGCTTCCCTATGCAAACCTTATCCATTTTGGCCGCCAGCATCATTGCGTTTCCGTTTTCAACCGTCCGGTAGGGTATCAGGCGCAGCCCCGGTATGGCGCTATGCGTCATTGTTTCCAGCGGTGCAAGCAGCTGCTCCCGGGACAATCCCAGCATTTGATTTGCTACATCTGCCCCAACTACCAGAACCGGTCGTCCGGAAATGGGATCTTTCAGTCCATTGCCCGTATCCTGCAAGGCGGTCAGCTTCCGGGTAATCCCGTTGTGGGTCAGTGCGACGGTAATGAATTCTTTAGACGCGACGCCACCGCGAAACCCAACCATGCACAGAAGGCAAAGCCCTCCCGCTGCCGCAATCAAGGACAGCGCGCCTCCCCCTCCTATGCCCAAAGCAATACCGCCCAACGCCATACTGAGCAGTACGAATACGGTGCTTCTTCGCAAACTTGACCTATGCCACCCAAAAGCGACCAGGCTCATCAGCCCCAACATCACCAGCCGCCACAACGCGTTTCCTAGAAATCGGAACCCGGGCAACATACAAATTCCGGCGTATACGGCGCCAATTCCTGCACCCATTGCGATTCGTCCCAGTTTTGCAGGATGCCCGCACAGCCGGCTTGCCGCAATCATCAGCAACCCGTCAACAAGGAAATTTACCAGCATCAAAAGATCCAGATACACAACCACGCCATCACCCCCCCCCGCTTGTCTTCAGTATAGCGGGGGTGAAAGAAAAAGTTAGTCGCTTCTTCACCGCAGTCTGCCGCCAAAAAAGAAGCATCCGCGGCAGCAATGCACCGCGGACGAACCTAGCTATAAAAAATCGGCAGCTGATTTCATCAGCTGCCGTTTGTTTCTGTCGATGTTTTTTTAGCAGGGATAATGTCGCGAATATTTTTCTCCGCCTTGAAACGGGGTGTCATAATCTCATGCCCGCAGCCCAGACACCGCAAACGAAAATCAGCACCGGTGCGCAAAACCAGCCACTGCTTTTCACCGCAGGGATGGGTCTTTTTCATCACAAGGATATCTCCAAGCTGTACATTCATCGTCATTTCCCTTTCACAGCATCCCAATACTGCTTTGCCGCCTGCTCCAGCTTGTTTTCGCCGTATGTATAGTACTTGGCGTCGGCGATATCATCCGGCAGGTACTGCTGCTTGACCCAGTGGTTGGGGTAATCGTGGGGGTAGACGTACCCCTGCGCACGCTCCTGGGTATAGGTGTCCGCGTGCATATTCTGCAGCTGCCGCGGGAAACCGCGACCCTTGCCCGCCTTCACGTCCTCCCAAGCCGCATCCAGCGCAATGTGTCCAGAATTGGATTTGGGTGACGTTGCCATCAGCACCGCGGCATCACCCAGGGGGATCCGTGCCTCCGGCATACCCAGCTTCAGCGCCATATCCACACTGGCGTTGACGATAGAAATGATCTGGGGAAATGCCAGTCCCACATCCTCAGCAGCGATCACCATCAGCCGGCGGCAAGCCGCCTGCATCTGTCCTGCTTCCAGAAGCCGTGCCAGATAGTGGCAAGCCGCATCCGGATCAGAGCCGCGGATGGACTTCTGCATAGCAGACAAAAGATCGTAGAAATTATCGCCGTCCCGATCTGCCCGCAGCGCACTTTTCTGCGCCACAGCCTTGGCATCGGCCAGCGTCAGCTTCAGGGTCTCCCCCTCCGGCTGACCGGCAGAGAACAGCACCTCTACCACATTGATCGCCTTGCGGATATCGCCGCCGCAGGAGCCTGCGATATATTCCAGCGCGCCTTCTTCCGGCTGCGCCTTCAGCGCAGTACGGTTTTCAAGATAAGCAACTGCCCGACGGATGGATTTCAGGGTTGCTTCCACGGTGATCTGCTTGAATTCAAATACGGTAGACCGGCTTAAGATCGCATTGAAAACATAAAAATATGGGTTTTCCGTAGTAGATGCGATCAGGGTGATCTTGCCGTTTTCAATATGTTCCAGCAAAGATTGCTGCTGCTTTTTATTAAAGGACTGAATCTCGTCCAAGTACAGCAGCACGCCGTTGGGTGCCATCAGCGTATCCAGCTGCGACACAATTTCTTTAATGTCAGCGGTGGAAGCTGTGGTGGCATTGAGCTTATAGAGCTTACGCTTGGTCTGCTGGGCAATAATATTGGCAACAGTGGTCTTTCCTGTACCGCTGGGACCGTAGAAAATCATATTGGGGATATTTCCGGAGTCGATGAGACGGCGCAAAATCGCGCCCTCGCCCAGAATATGCTCCTGACCGCAGACCTCGTCCAAGGTTGTCGGACGCAGCAAATCCGCAAGCGGCTGATACATACAGCTTCCTCCTCTCAAAATTTCTTAAAACGTGGCAACTTCTTCCTCGGCAGGCTCAGCCTTTTCCACCGAAATGGCGGTCAGCACGGGACCCAGCTCTCCCTGATAAAGGGGATGCTTTTCCGCGGAAATGATGGCCTGCACCATCACCCAGGAACGGGATTCCAGCTCAGCCGACCGTTCATACTTGCAAGGCACGCCGCAGAACTGAATGTCATCGACACAGCAGGTCATCACAAACCGACCCGGTGCGAACATCCCGTGCTTCTCCCGACGCAGCATAGCCACCTGCGCCTTGAAACGAACGTGCTTTCCCTGATATTTCTGGGGTTCTTCCGTCATATCCCGGTACCACAGGGCATAATCCTCGTCCTTGATTTCGATGATCGGCGCATTGATATCAAAGGGCAACGGATCTTCAACGTCATCAAAGTCCGTGGTTCCGTCAGTATAGTCGTAGAGAATATCGATACGGCGGTTGGCAGCTCTGGCGATCTTGTGGAAAGGCATAGTGTCCTGGCCTTTTTCCAAACGGTTGAACACCACCATCTGCGCGCCCACCAGCTTGTCCATCACCAGATTGCGCATATTGGCATTGTAGGCGATAAAGGTAGTTGCATCGGCAAACATAACCTCCTGCGCCAGTACCCACTCCGCAGGAAATCGGGTGTACAGATCACCAACCAGCTGCATGCCGTTGGTTTCCACCACTACCCGCTGTGCCTTGCACTTTTTTGCAAGCTCCTGCAGCTGCTTGGTGGTAACCGTCTCCTGATCCAGCACCGCCAGATGGACGTTCTGATGGGGATAGGCGGAGAAATCATATTCCTCCTCGCCTTCTTCAAACACCAGCAGCAAGGTGCGCTCACCGGCATTGAAGCGGGGATCTTCCAGAGTTTCTTGAATAAATTTTGTCTTTCCGGAATCCAAAAAACCGGTAAATGCATAAACCGGAATTTGCTGCATAGCTTACACTCCAAACAGAGCGGCAACTGCCTGCTCGTCCAATTTTGAGCCGATGACGCATAGCTTACCGATGACCGCAGCGCTGCCGGTACGGACATCGTGCTCCTCGGGAACATAGTCAAAGTGGATCCAACTGCCGTCTGCGGCAGCAACGATGCCCTTTGCCCGCAGGATCATACCGTACTTGCCGGAATCCAGCGCGGTCAGCGCATTGCGGATATCCTCTGCTGTATACTTCTTTGCGGTTTCTGTGCCCCAAGCAGTGAACACTTCATCCGCGTGGTGATCGTGATGATGGTGATGGTCGTGGTCGTGGTGATGACCGCAGCCGCAGTGATGCTCATGCTCTTCCTCGTGGTGATGATGACCACCGCAGCAGTGATGCTCGTGCTCTTCCTCGTGGTGATGATGTCCGCAACCGCAGTGATGCTCGTGCTCTTCCCCGTGGTGATGATGACCACCGCAGCAGTGGTGCTCGTGCTCTTCCTCATCGTGATGGTGATGACCGCAGCAGCAATGATGTTCGTGTTCGTGCTCCATCTGCTCCAGCTCTGCAGCAACGGAGGATTTGCCTTCCATTGCCTCCATCAGCTGTGCACCGGTGAGTTGATTCCAAGGGGTAGTAACCAGCGCAGCCTCAGCATTATGCTCCCGAATCAGCGCCACAGCCGCATCCAGCTTTTCCTGAGAAATGGCATCGGTGCGGGACAGAATGATAGTGGAAGCCGTCTCGATCTGGTTATTGTAGAACTCGCCAAAGTTCTTCATATATACCTTCACCTTGCCGGCATCGGCAACAGCAACGGTGTTGCCTAGAACGACATTGTCATTCGTAACCTTCTCTACCGCGGCAATGACATCGGACAGCTTGCCAACACCGGAAGGCTCGATCACAATGCGGTCGGGGTTATACTCCGCGATCACTTGCGTCAATGCCTTGCCAAAATCGCCCACCAGGCTGCAGCAAATGCAGCCGGAGTTCATTTCCGTAATGTTGATGCCGGCATCCTGCAAAAAGCCGCCGTCAATGCCGATCTCGCCAAATTCATTTTCGATCAGCACCAATTTTTCGCCCTTGTAGGTCTCCTGGATCATCTTCTTGATCAGCGTGGTCTTGCCCGCACCGAGGAAACCGGAGTAAATATCGATTTTCGTCATAGTCGCATCTCCTTTGATATTGAGCAGTGTTGGTAACTAATATTATATCACGCAATGTTTCAAATTGCTATCAAAAAAAGCAGGAATTCCCGAAAAATCGAAAATTCCTGCAATTCGACATATTTCTCTTGATTGTGCGTCCCCAAGTTTATTATGCTATGTATGGGCAAACAGCCTCCCGGCAGCGACACGCCCAAAAACCGCCGCATCGGCTCTCCCCCGATGCGGCGGTTTCTCTTATAATACCGGAATCAGCAGAATCTGATCGGCGTCCGGCTGCGTTTCAAACTGATTCGCCTGCACAATGGCATCAACGGTAGATCCGCACTCCCGGGCAATATCCCACAGCCGCTGATTTCCTGCTTTGCGCAGGATCAAAGAGGGGCGGTCGGGGTCCTTTTCGCACTTCTCGCCAAGAACGATCTGCTTGAGCATAGGAAGTCCCTGCTCACTGAATACGTCCGCTGTTACTTCCCACTGGGCACTCAGCGCAACGCCTTGCTCCGTTAGCTCTGCCAACGGATATCCGTCCATTTGGATACAGGCGCTCACCTTGTTTTGCGGATCAGATGGCAGCTGCCATATTTCTTCCGCACGTACCGTGCCGCTTTGCAGATTTCCGGCGTTATCATAGTACAGCACCTGAAACTGCGCCGGTACGCTCAGCTGCGCCATATCCCCATTTTGTCGGTGCTGCGGATGATCTGTCAGTGCGCACACGTCCACGATTTTAGCCGCAGGTACATTCATTTGCTGCTGCAAACGTACTGTCTCCCGCTTTTCATCCAGCCGCAACGGCATTTTCAGTTCCTGCAGCTCCATTTTGACCTGTCGCGCAGGACTGTAAGCATCTGTGCCGATCTCCACCATTTCCCTGTCATAGACCACATATTGCCCGCACAGCCCGCACTTGAGCTGCAATCTATGCTGCTCGTCGCATTGCAGCTCCAGATTGGTCAGCATCGGCTGAATGACAGCAGAAGAATTCGGGCCGTAGTCCCGGTCAAGCTCTGCGTATTGGGAAAACGGGATTTCGCAAACCCAGTTATGGATCGCTCCGTCGCTGTCGGCATACAGCATACGAAGATCCCCTTTCCCCCGGAACACCAGTCTGCCGGCCATCACCTTTTGCTCCAGCACCTTGCTGTGCAGGGCATAGTGCAAAATTTTCTCCGCCTTGGGATACGTATCCGGCATCTGGAGCTCCTCGTCGATCTGGAACTGTTTTTCTCCCGATTCCTTCGGCAGTTCCATTGGATATACATCGCGCAAGATCTGCAGATCCTCCGGAACATTTTCAGGCATCATAATCTCGGACTCCATCGGCTCATAAGCCTGCCCCAGCACACTGATAGTGGCGCGGACCATCAGCTTCCTGGCAGATGTACCCCGTGCATCAATGGATCTGAGCAACGGCAGGATGCTGATGGTACAATCCCGTTCCGTCTGGGGAAATTCCCAGCGCATCTGGAAGGGAATCCAGGTTTCCATACTACTCGGTGCCGCACCGTCCTCCGGTGCGTACAAGACCCAAGCCATCACCCCGCCGGATACTGCCATACTGCTTCCCCGCCACTCTTTGCTGCGGATCAACACCTGCCCCCAGCTGCCCAGAACACGCCCGATATCCGGCATTGTATCCGGAAGCCGCACCTCCTGGGTCTGCTCCTGAGTCTGCACCTGACTTACTGCCTTGCGCAGGCAAGGACAGGCTGTTTTACTGAATGTAATCTCCATTCGGATCACTCCTTATCCCACTTAGCTGTTACATTATATTCCTGTGCGGACAAGTTTATGCCGTTTATTTTTTGCCGGCGCACCACAAACCCAAAGCCGTAATCCCCACGCCCACCAAAAAGCTGAAGAATCCGGATTCCAGCCACGTGCCAATCAGCAAACCAATACCAAACGTGATCAGAGCGCAACCGCAGAGCTGATTCTTTCTGCACATAAAAACACCCCCTGCGCAATTGTATGCGCAAGGGGTGTCAAATTGAACTGAAATCACGTATCCATAGCCTCTTTGCAGGCTGCCAGAACTTCCTTCAAAATAGGCAGACAGGTCCGGCGACCGGAATCGCCCTCCTCTACCACAATGATAAATGCCAACGGATATTCCTCGTCTGTTGCAAAGCCGCAGAACAGCGTGTTGGGCTTTCTGTCGCCGCCCACCTCGGCTGTACCGGACTTGGCGCAAACAGTCAGGCCTGCAAAATTCTCATCGCCGTAATAGTTTTTCACATTATTACGCATCATTTCCTGCAGCGTCAGCGCCGTTTCCACGGACATCAGTCTGCCGGTAGACACAGCTTTCGCTCCATAGGATTTCCAGCTGCCGCCGGAGATCTCTGATACCAAATGCGGTTCAACACCGGTACCGCCGCCGGCAATCGCGCCCATAAAGGTCAGATACCGGCAGGGATTGATCATATCCTTATGCTGTCCAATGGCACTCCAGGCAACCAGCACCGGTGCCTCGCCGGCTGCAGAAACATTACCCTCAACGGTCGTCATTCCGTCGAAGGAAAGGCTTTCCGTGACCTTGTACTGCTCAACATAGCGCTGCAGCGTCTCGCCGCCCAGCTGATCTGCGATCTGTGCAAAGGCACAGTTGCACGAATAGGTCAGCGCCTCCTGGAAGCTGATCTTTCCGTGCTTGGAAAGGCAGGTAACCTTGTCTCCCGCCGCTTCGTTGTAGATCATCTCGCCGTTGCAGGTAAAGGTCTGCTCCTGGATATCCGGTATTGTCTCCAACGCGGCAGCCGCCGTAACGATCTTGAATATAGAGCCGGGAACATAAGCCGACTTCATAAACCGGTTTACATACGCGCCGTTCCACTGACCCGTGGTGTCGCCGGCAATATCCGGCAGATCGTCCGGATCAAAGGTAGGCGTAGAAACTGCGCACAAGATCTCGCCGGTCTTGTAATTGTAGACCGCCACAGTGCCTTTTTTATCGCCCATCGCTTCCAGCGCAGCAATCTGCACCTTAGACGACAGCGACAGCGTAACCTGACCGCCCACGCCGCCGTAGTTATACACACCGTTGATAATGTTGTAGTTTGCTACCTTGTCGGCATAGTAGGACAGCATCGGGGCGCTGATATTTCCTTCGCGGTCGCCCACCCAATGGATGATCGCCTTACGCAGGACCTCATTTTCCGTATAGACCCGGTCCTGGGTATTTTCCAGCAGCAGGTTGCCATCCCGGTCTGCAACCAGGCCGGTGCCGGCATTTTTGTTGTAAATATGAGGGGAACCCGGGGACATTACCCATTTTTCTGCTTTGAACAGATATTCACCCATAAAAAACAGGGCTCCCACGGCAAGGATCAAAACCAGCACCAGCATCATTTTGGCTCGGCTTACAACTTTATTCATCGTCCGGCCTCCCCTCTTTGGACTGGCGCACAGCGAAGCTGGCACTTTGGCGGGTATCCGCAGCCTTGACAAAGGCCAAAAGACCCCACGCGCCCATCATACTGGAGCCGCCGTTGGATAAAAACGGGAATGTAACGCCGGTCAGGGGCAGCACGTCCACCGTACCCAATGCGTTAAAGATCGCCTGCACCAGCAGGATTCCCGCCGCAGTACAGCCGCCAATGGCAAAGAAACTGCTTCTTTGCACAGCCGCAGAGCGGACAGCGAACAAGCCCAAAGCAATCACGCAACCGATCAGCATCAGGACGATCAAAAGTCCCCATTCCTCCGAAATCGTGGCGATCACCACGTCGCAATCAGCGGCAAAAACATTCTTCATCCAGCCTCTGCCTGCGCCCATGCCAAACAATCCGCCGGATGCAATGCACATCAACGCCCGGGTCTGCTGCCAGCCGGCGCCCAAGGGATCCTCCCAAATATGCCGCCAGCTGCTGAAGCGGCGCATAGCGTGAGGCGCAATTTTCAGGGCGATCACGCCGGCAAAGCCCAAAGATGTGCAAGCCAGTGCCAATGTGCCGACGCTGCCGGAACGCATATAGGCGATCAGCAGGAACGCCACGAAGAAGATCAGCGCCGTGCCAAAGTCATTCATTATCGCAAGGCAGCCGCAAATAGCCAGCGTATAGCCGATGAACAAAATCAAATTCCGGCGGTTCACGATGCGGTCCATCGTAGATGCGCCGACAAATACGAAGCACATTTTGCTCAGCTCCGACGGCTGGAAGGACATTCCGCCGATGGTCAGCCAGTTCTTCGCGCCATTATATTCTTTGCCAAAAACCAGCGTGATCAGCAAGAAGCCGATACCCGCTGCCGCGGCTACATAACGAATCTTCTTCGCCCGCTCCAGATCCCGCAGCGACCAGCCGACGCCCAAAAACAGCGCCAGACCCATAACCATTGCGATCAGCTGCTTCATCGCCTCACCGGGGGTTACCGCGGCAATCGCCGCCATACCCATCGTGCACAGCAAAAACGCGATTGTTTCCACTTCAAAGGACGGTTTTCCTATGAAGATATAGAAGATCAGCAGCGCCCATTGGCAGATTGCAATTCCGGTAAAGCCCCAGAATATCTCCTGGGCATAGGTTCCGTCGCCGCCCAGAAGATAAGCGCAGCAAATCATCAGCTGAATCAATGTCAGCAGCAGCACAGTTGCCAGGCTGACCAGCGGATGCGCGCCCTTTGTGCGCAAAAACGCCAGCTTGATCTCCTGCCGACGGGAAATAGGCAGAAGCTTCATCTTCACGCCGCCAATATCCACTACATCCTCCGGCTCCAGCGCCGCAATACTTACCTTCTCGCCATTGACAAACACACCGCCCTTGGAGCCTGCATCGGCAATGCTCCAGCTGCCGTCGTCATAACGGGTCAGTACCGCGTGATTACGGGAAACGGCGGGCATATCGATCACAACATCACTGCGTTTGTTCCGCCCGATCACACTTTCCCAGTGGGTAATGGGCAGCCGGCGCTGATCCTCCAGCACCAGCCAGGCCCAAATTTCCGGTTCTCTGCGGAAGGTCAGCAGAGGCTTGATGCAAACGAACAGCAAAAGTCCCATTAATAGCGGACAGCAATAGCGCAGAATCTGCTGAAAAACATTTACATACGCAGGGTCCGCCTGCGAAAAAGCTTGCAGCCAATTTCCCACACTATCACCTCCTGATTGCAAAATAGTTTCATTTTTCCAATGTGCGCAGCAGCGCGATTTCCTTTTGATATCCCGGCAGTTCGTTTGGTGTTTCCAGAATCATGGGCAGATCCTTCAGCGCCGGGTGATTTATGATCTTTTGGAATGTTTCCAGTCCTAAATAGCCTTCCCCGATACAAGTGTGCCGATCCTTGTGGCTTCCCAAGGGATTTTTTGAATCGTTCAGGTGCAATGCACGCAGCCGATTTAAGCCCACAGTTCGGTCAAATTCCGCCAGTACACCGTCTAAATCATTGACGATGTCATATCCACCGTCCCAAATGTGGCAGGTGTCCAGGCAGACGCCTACATTATCGCTGCCGACGCAGTCAATGATCTTTCGCAGCTGCGTAAAATCGCCACCGATCTCGCTGCCCTTTCCCGCCATCGCTTCCAAAAGCACCGTAACGGGATAATCAGGCGCCAACGCCTTTTTCAGCGCATCGCTGATTTGCTCGATTCCGGCGTCTGTTCCCTGTCCGACGTGGGAGCCGGGGTGAAAATTGTAGAAATTTCCCGGCAGCAGTGCCATTCTTCGCAAATCATCGCATAAGATCTGCGCCGCAAATTCCCGCGCTGAGGCATCGGCAGTGCAAAGATTCATAGTATAGCTGCCGTGGGCAACCAGCGTGCCAAAGCCCTGCTCCGCCATCAGAGCCATCGCAGCAGCACAGTCAACAGGGTCTTCCTCCTTCGCCCGGGAGCCTCTGGGATTTCGGGTGAAGAACGCAAAAGTGTTGGCGCCGATGGAGCAAGCGGTTTTTACTGTATTAATAAACCCACCGGTGGTGGATAGATGACATCCTAAATAACGCAAGGGAATCACTCCTTTTCTATAGGATAACACAAATCGGTTCAAAATGCAAATTTTGATTGCTATCCGCCCGGGATGTGTTATAATAATTATAACAGCAAAAAAGTCCCCACAAATGTGAGGACTTTCGATTCAGTTCAAATGAACGGAGCTTAGCACAGTTTGCAATTCCTCTGTCAATTCACCCGCCGTATCTGCCGGGCACATAACCGTTACGCAATAGTGGTACTGCCCATCATCCAGCACCACCGCTCTGCCTACCGCATCGCCGTTTTCACCGGCAGTGGTCCAGACACACTCATAGCGATGCACATCGGCTACCGACGTCTGCAGCATTGTCAGCGCATCCGGTGCAAAGCCCGTCAGCGCGTGCACAGTTTGGGTCAGATCGCCGGAAGAATAGGTCTCCACCGTTACCTCGAAACCGTCGCACAGGTAGAGATTTCCGCTATCGCCGGCAATTGTCAGCACATCCTGCGGCAGCGTTACATCTATCTGCCGCGGCGCGCTCTGGGGCTGCGGAGCATAGACATCATCCACAGTTTCAAAGGTCTGTGCCGCTTTACAGCCCGTCAAACAAAGAAGAAACACCAACAAAAAACATACTTTTTTCATACATTCTCCCTCCGGAAAGGAATTTTTATGGAAATTATCGTGCTTTACCTGATACTAGTAAATGCGCTATCCTTTCTGCTTATGCTAGTTGACAAATACAAAGCTCAAAATGGTCTGTGGCGAATTCCGGAAAACATACTTCTGATCGTGGCAGTCATCGGCGGCAGCTTTGGTTGCTTTGCCGGAATGAAGCTGTGCCGCCATAAGACAAAGCACCTGCGCTTTCATATCGGCGTGCCGATTATGATGGTGGTACATAGTCTGATCATCTGGGATCTTGCTCAGCATCTACCGTGGATGCTATAATTTTTGTTGCATTGCCGCTGCATTTGTGGCATAATAATTTTGCGGAAACCGCAAACATAATAATTAACAAATTCATATGCAGGAGGATTCACTATGTCCAAGTACGCAGGAACCCAGACCGAAAAGAACTTAGAGGCCGCCTTTGCCGGCGAATCCATGGCCAGAAACAAGTACACCTATTTTGCATCCGTTGCCAAGAAGGAAGGCTACGAGCAGATCTCCGCTCTGTTCCAGAAGACCGCTGACAACGAAAAAGAGCACGCCAAGATGTGGCTGAAGGAGCTCAAGGGCATCGGCAACACCGCCGAAAATCTGCTGCACGCCGCTGAGGGCGAAAACTACGAGTGGACCGATATGTACGAAGGCTTTGCCAAGACCGCTGAGGAAGAAGGCTTCACGGATCTGGCCGCCAAGTTCCGTCTGGTGGCAGCTGTGGAGAAGCACCACGAGGAGCGTTACCGCGCCCTGCTGAAGAATGTAGAGACCGCTCAGGTCTTCGAAAAGAGCGCGGTCAAGGTTTGGGAATGCCGCAACTGCGGTCACCTGGTCATCGGCACCAAGGCACCCGAGCTGTGCCCCACCTGCGCACATCCTCAGAGCTACTTCGAGGTACACGCAGAAAACTACTAATATGCATAAGAACGCCCCGGTTGGAATGAAACCCGGGCGCTTGGTAATTTTT
>JAZNNE010000071.1:0-19704 GCA_045580125.1 Faecousia sp.
GCGTGCTCCATCAGCTTGCCCACGCCTGTCCACAGACACAGCGATCCGGCAATGGAGATCGTCAGCACGATGCCGCTTTGGGCACCGCTGAGCACAGCCGCGCTCAATTGCGCCCCACGACCGAGAATTGCGGCACAAAAGACGGAAACTGCCAATATTCCGGTCCAGACCAAACTCATTACCATATCCAAACCACCCCTCGCAATCATTTTATGAGGTGAATCATATGGAATTCGTTGAAAAATGCACCAAAATTCGACAAAAAAGTAAAAAAGTGTTTGACAGAGCAACATCAACCTATTATAATGTTAATAACCCGTTAATAATAAAATACTATCTGAGAGGATGTACAACATGAAATCCACAGGCATTATCCGTAAAGTCGACGAATTGGGAAGAATCGTCTTGCCCATCGAGCTGCGCAGAGTGCTGGACATTGCAGAAAAAGATGAGCTGGAGATCTTCACAGAGGGAGATCGCATCATTCTGCAGAAGCGCCAGACTTCCTGCGTATTCTGCGGCTCTGCCAAGGCACTGACTGTATTCAAGGACAAGCACGTTTGCGAGCAGTGTGCCCGCAGCCTGACCCGCATTTGATTTCTAAAATAGAATCCCCGACCGATCGGTCGGGGATTTTGTTATACGGTGATGTCGTGTTTTTTCGTCATAGAACGGATGGCGTAGCACACACCGTAAACAGCCAGAACGGCGAGGAAGAAAATAATGGGGTTGATGATCATCAATGACCATTTGGGAAGGATGCCGTTGGCGACCAAACCGATGTAGAGCGCATCCTCCTCCAAGAAAAACCAGTTATGTTCCATAAGAATATTGCCCAGTTTTGCCCAGAGAGTAATGCCGATCAGAACAACGCCGCCTTGCCAGCACTTGCGGATATTGGGCTTTACTTCACCCAAAGCGATGGTCAAAATGCCCCAAGCCATCTGGACACCGTGGAAAAACATGGTCTGTACTGCCTGGTAGCACCAAGGTTCGCCGTCTCCGACACTGGCGGGAAAGCACAGGTACATCATCGGTGCGAGGGTGGCGAGAATGGCGATCGGTTCTTTGATCTTGTGCCCGTTGCGGTTGAACTGCGCGAAGCAGATCAGCGGACACAGCACGGTGCAAATATGGAAGGGCAGCTTATCGGTATTCAAGCCGCCGTAGACAAATTCGTGGACGAAAAAGTCAGAAAGATAGGATGTAACTAAGGCATACGCCAGAAAACGAAGCAGCTTTACCTTGGCATCGACGGCTTTATTGCGCCAGACAAGCCATCCAATTAGGATGCTGCCGAAAATCAGAACAAGATAAACGATGTGAGAAATGGAGAAGGGGGTAATAGAAATGCCGGTATCAAAGTGGGACATCTCGAACAGCTTAATGAATAACTCTCTCATTGTGATTCCTCCGGAAAAGTTTATTATACCAGCGATCGGCTTCGGGCAGACGCATCTCGCGAAGATGCAGGGGGAAGAATAAAATGATCAGTGCAAGAAAGCCAAGGACGATGGGCGGCATGCTGATATAGGGGTTGCTCCTTAGCCACATACCGTCCGGTGCTGTCATACCGAAATGCTCGTAGAGGGCATTTACGGCAGAACCGCAGATAACAAATACGCACAGACCGGCTGCAATGCTGACAACATTGAAAACGCGGAATTTCATATACTTTCCCACGCGCAAATACAGACAGCCGAAGAACATTGTGGAGTGGCTCAGAAGACCCTTTAGCACACTGTAATCGGCAAGTGTGGGCGTATTGTCGAAATTGAAATTCAGAACGATACCCAGAATGCTGCAGATTGTGCCAACATAGAAGCAGAATTCGCTCAGCATACGGAAAATAAGCCGGTTTTTGTGTCGGATCAGCGCGCTGACCAAAAGCATCCACATCACAACATTGCACGGATATATGGGAAGAATGTGGTTGTTTTCCACAGTTGCGTTGCCTCCGGAAACGAAGTATTCGACCCACAAATTGCTGTAATGAAGAATGACGGTTATGACAGCGGAAAATAGGAGTATTCTGTTTTTGTTTTTCTCGTCGCCAACGCGCATACCTGCCAGCAGCAGAAGGACAGCGGTAAGCAAACCGGAGACGATCATATATAGGATGTGTTGTGAATTAAACATAGGCTTATTATACACAATTCGACAAATAGCTTCAACAGAACTTGGCGGATTTAAGAGAATCTTAAAGTATGAAAGACGCGGCTGCATTGGCAGTCGGGGCTTTGCGTGAGATTAAAGAATATGCATCAGTGCATCTGCAAATTCTGCGCAGGTTGCGCCGTCGCGGTCACCGGTGACGGTGACGGGACACGCATCCAATGCGGCTTCCAGCTTTTCGGCTTCTGCAGTGCAGCAGATGTGCCGCAGGAGCATAGCTGCTGCTTTCAGGATGCTGGTGGGGTTGGCGTAATCGCCAAGACCCGCAGCGATCAGGCGGGGAGCAGAGCCGTGGATGGCTTCGAACATCGCATAGCGGTCGCCGATGTTGGCACTGCCGGCTGTGCCGACACCGCCCTGAATCTGGGCTGCTTCGTCAGTCAGAATATCGCCGTAGAGGTTGGGTAGGACAAAGACCTGAAATTTCTCGCGGAAGCCTTCGATCAGCAGATTGGCGGTCATAATGTCGATGTAGTAGTCCTCGACGGTGATTTCGGGATAGTCTGCGGCAACCTCGTGGCAGATGGCGGTGAACTTGCCATCGGTCTTCTTCATAATGTTGGCCTTGGTGACCACGCTGACGTGGGTCTTGCCATTCTGGCGGGCGTACTCAAAAGCGGCCTTGGCGATCCGGCGGGTGCCCAGATCGGTGATGACCTTAAAGTCAACTGCCACACCCGGCAGCTCGACGCCGCGGCTGCCCAGCACATATTCGCCCTCGGTGTTCTCCCGGTAGAAGATCCAGTCGATGTTCTTCTCGGGGATGCAGACCGGACGGACGTTGGCGTAAAGATCCAACTCCCGGCGCATAGTAACGTTTGCACTTTCCATAGTGCCGCCCATAGGCGTTTCCGTAGGACCTTTCAGCAGCACGTCGCAGGTCTTGATGTTAGCAAGCACATCATCGGGAATGGGCTTGCCCTGCGCCAGACGGTTTTGCAGGGTCAGACCCTCGATCTTCTTCAGAACGATCTTGCCGGCGGCGATCTTATCCGCCAGCAGATGCTCCAGAACGCGGCTGGCGTGCCGGGTGATGATCGGACCGATGCCGTCACCGTCGATGACACCGATGGTGATGACATCCTTGGTGGTAAAGTCGGTCTTTTCGCAGTTCATTTTTTCAAGCCTAGCCAGCTGCTCCTGCAGCAAAACGCGGAAGGCTTCACTTGCCTGATTGATATCCATTATTGACCGCCCTCCTTGGTGTAGTTCAGCAAGCCGCCGCACAGCAGGATCTTCTGCTGACGGTCGGACAGACTGCAAAGTGTAACTGCAGTTTTGCCGGTTGTTTCGTTGACTACGGTGATCCTGCCGGAAGCCATACCGGCCTGAATATCGCTCAGGTGCAGGCTGTCGCCCTGATTCAGGAGCTCGTAATCCTCGGGATCTTCCAGTGTCAGGGGTAGAATGCCGGCGTTGATCAGGTTGGCAACGTGGATGCGGGCGAAGCTCTTGGCGATAACACAGCGGATGCCTAAATACATCGGCACGAGGGCTGCGTGCTCGCGGGAAGAACCCTGACCGTAGTTGCTGCCGCCGATGATGATGCCGTCGCCGGCTGCCAGCGCACGCTGGGGGAATTCCTTGTCGCAGACCTCAAAGCAGAACTGGGACAGGTGAGGGATGTTGGAGCGATAGGGGAGGATCTTTGCACCTGCAGGCATAATGTGGTCGGTGGTGATGTTGTCGCCGACCTCCAGCACAGCGGTGGCGGTCAAGGCATCAGCAAAGGGCTTTGCCTTGGGGAATTCCTTGATATTGGGACCACGCAGGACTTCTACGGTGCTGCCATCTTCAGCAGGGGGCAGAACGGCAGAATCGTCCACACGGAAGGTTTGGGGCATCTGGATGGGGGCGTAGGCTTCCATCGTGGTGGGGTCGGTGATGTAACCGGTCAGCGCGGAGGCAACGGCGGTCTCAGGGGATACCAGATAGACCTGACCGTCCTTGGTGCCGCTTCTGCCGTGGAAATTGCGGTTGAAGGTACGCAGGCTGTCGCCGGCGGAGTTGGGGCTGAAGCCCATACCGATGCACGGTCCGCAGGCACACTCCAGCAGACGTGCGCCGCTGGCAAGGATATCTGCCAATGCGCCGCACTCAGAGAGCATCGTCAGCACCTGACGGGAGCCGGGGGAGATGGACAGACTGACGCTGGGTGCGACGGTCTTGCCCTTGAGCATTGCAGCGACCTTGAGAAGATCCTGCAGCGAGGAATTGGTGCAGGAGCCGATGCAGACCTGATCGACTTTTGTTGCGCTCAGGCTCTCGGCGGTTGCCACATTGTCAGGACTGTGGGGGCAGGCCACCAGAGGCTTTAAGCTGCTCAGGTCGATGTGGATAATGCGGTCATACTCCGCATCCGGATCGCTTTCCAACGCCGTAAAGTCTTCACCGCGACCCTGTGCCTTCAGGAAAGCTTCGGTGATCTCGTCAGAGGGGAAGATGGAGGTGGTGGCACCCAGCTCTGCGCCCATATTGGTGATGGTGGCACGCTCGGGAACGCTCAAGGTCTTGACACCGGGACCGCCCCACTCGATGATAGCGCCCACACCGCCCTTAACGGAGAGAATCCGAAGGATCTCAAGGCTGACATCCTTCGCGGTAACGAAGGGATTGAGCTTGCCGGTGAGGTTGACCTTGAACATCTTGGGCATGGTGATATAGTAAGCACCGCCGCCCATAGCCACGGCCACGTCCATACCGCCGGCGCCGAATGCCAGCATACCCAGACCACCGGCGGTGGGGGTATGGCTGTCGGAGCCGATCAGGGTCTTGCCGGGCTTGCCGAACCGCTCTAAATGCACCTGATGGCAGATGCCGTTGCCGGGACGGGAGAAATGTACGCCGTGCTTGGCAGCTACGGTCTGCAGATACCGATGGTCGTCGGCATTTTCAAAGCCGCATTGCAGCGTGTTGTGGTCAACATAGGCGATGCTGAACTCGGTCTTAACGCGGGGAATGCCCATCGTCTCAAATTCCAGATACGCCATCGTGCCGGTGGCATCCTGGGTCAGTGTCTGGTCGATGCGCAGGGCGACCTCGTTACCGGTGATCATATCACCGGAAACATAGTGCGCTGCGATGATTTTTTGTGCGATCGTCTTTCCCATTATTTGCACCCCGCTATCATATAAATCCTTGCGTTTCCGATGTGCTGCTCCGCAAGCTGGGAGGCAAGCTCTGCGTTGCCGGAAAGAATGGCATCGCACAAAGCTTTATGCTCCTGCACGGTGGCGGCGATACGACCGGGAGCGGACATAGAGATACGGCGATACCGCTGGGTCTTGTGGTGCAGGGGCTGCAGGGTGTCCCGGATCACGGTACGACCGCTGAACGCATAGATCGCCTCGTGGAAGGCATCGTCCATCTCCCGCAGGCGGTCCATATCCTGTTTGCTGTAGTAAAAGTCCTGCAGATCGCTGATCTGCTTGAATTTTTCTGCGCTTTCCGCTGTCAGGTTCTTGGTGGCGTAGTAGGCTGCCAAGCCTTCGATTCGCTGGCGGATATTCATAATATCCTCCAGATCTTCAACGGTAATGCCCAGCACCAGGCTGCCCTTGGGGCAATCCTGAATCAGTCGCTCCTGCTCCAGGCGGCGCAGGGCTTCGCGAATGGGGGTGCGGCTGACGCCCAGCTGTTCCACCAGCTTCAGCTCCGTCAGAATTTCGCCTCTGGCGTAAACACCGGTGATGATATTGTCTTCCAGCTTCTCAAACACCTGATCCGCCAGAGAAATCGCTTTAAACTGTGCCATATTATACCTCCTGCTGCAGTCTGCCGGGTGCAAACTCTTCGATCTTCACTTCCATTTCGTTGTCGGAGATCATAGTTACCCGACCGGCCTCGTATTCCTTGTCCACCCAATCCTTCAGGGCGACCACCAGAGGATCGGTCTTTTTCAGCTCATCGTCGCCTTTCAGGCGGTAGGTCTGGTTGATCCAGTAGGCAATGCCGGCAAGTCCGGAGGTTTTGCTGATCTCCACCATAGCGGGACGGTTTAAGAGCTTTTCTGTGTCAAAAATGGTGTAGATCTCCGCATCCTTCAAAAGACCGTCGGCGTGGATGCCGGCGCGGGTGGAATTAAAATTCTTGCCCACAAAGGGAGTCATAACGGGGATATCGTAGCCAATATCCTTGCGGAAATATTCGCCGATCTCGGTGATGACCGTGGGATCCATACCGTCCAAAGAACCACGAAGAGCGGCATACTCAAAGACCATTGCTTCCAGCGGCACATTGCCGGTACGCTCGCCGATGCCCAGAAGGCTGCAGTTGACGGCACAGGCGCCGTACAGCCAGGCGGTGGAGGCGTTGGCAACCCCCTTGTAGAAGTCGTTGTGGCCGTGCCACTCCAGACATTCGCTGGGGACGTCGGCATAGTGCTGCAGACCGTAGATGATACCGGCAACGCTGCGGGGCATAGCCGCTTCGGTGTAGGGAACGCCGTAGCCCATGGTATCGCAGGCGCGGATCTTGACAGGAATACCCGCCTCGCGGGACAGCTTCTGCAGTTCGTTAACAAAGGGAACGACGAAGCCGTAGAAATCGGCACGGGTGATATCTTCCAGGTGGCAGCGGGGGATGATACCGGCGTCAAAGGCGTCCTTGACGGCTGCCAGGTAGTGATCCAGTGCCTGCTTGCGGGTCATCTTCATCTTCTTGAAGATGTGATAGTCGCTGCAGCTGACTAAGATGCCGGTTTCTTTGATGCCCAGGTCTTTGACCAATTGGAAATCCTGCTTGCTGGCGCGGATCCAGCTGGTGATCTCGGGGAACTTCAGATCCAGCTCCATACACTTTTCCAAAGCCTGACGGTCTTTCTTGCTGTAGACGAAGAATTCAGACTGGCGGATGATACCGTAGGGTCCACCCAGTTTGGAAAGCAGCTTATAAATGTTGACGACCTGATCAACGGTATAGGGCTCGATGGACTGCTGACCGTCGCGCAGAGAAGTGTCTGTAATCCAGATCTCCTCCGGCATATTCATAGGCACACGGCGGTGGTTAAATGCAACCTTGGGAACTGTGCCGTAGGAATAAATATCCCGCTGCAGATTGGGCTCTGCAATGTCCTGCAGGGAATACTTGTAGGACTTTTGTTCCAGCAGATTGGTCTTGTTGGAAATCTCAAGCATAGTGGGCTCTCCTTTAATGTATTATTGTATACAATTATACCCAAAAGCCAAAATATGTCAAGTCTAAAAACAAGAAAAATCGGTATGTTTTGCAACATACCGATTTGTTTTCTTTAGTTGGAAGCGGTTACGGCTTCGGCAGTCTTTTTGCCGGCGAAAATGCGGCGGATCAGCATAGCAAAAAGCAACACCAAATAAGCGGCAGTGGTGAAGCCCCAAATGTATATGATCAGCGACAGCGGGTAGGGAATGATGTTCTGCACAATGGAGTACACAGGCAGATGGGGAGGCTGATGGGGGCTGATGTAGAACATATTGAAGTTGTCGGTTTCCAGAAGTCCGGTAGCGCATGCTACTTCGTTAAGGATCATTGCAATACCAACGGCAACGGTGAATACACAAAGCGCCTTCAAAATAGTCTTATGCTCCAGCTTGACGTGACCGGTAGCAAACAGATAAGCACCGATGGGGAGCATAATGCCGTGGCAGTACATCGTCTGAATGTTGATGCCGATGGTGGAAACGAATACGTCACCGGGATAAGCCATTACGCACAATCCTGCGAAGATGGCGAAGGTCGCCAGATACGCGCAAAGGGCGTCGTGTACCTTGCCCTTTTTGAACAGACCTGCCAAAACACCGGCATACATCGGTGTAGAGCAGAACTGGAAGGGGAATGCGTACCAGGGGAAATCAAATTTAATGGTGCCGTCTGCATAGGAGAAGCTGAAATTGATCAATTTGTAGACCTCAAACAGCATAACAGCAGCAGACAGCCAGAATACTACCTTGCGCACTCGATCCGGAGAATGCTTCCTGCCAAATACGCACAGGAATACCGTGGTCAGGATCGACGCGGTGAAAAATGCGATATGAAACCAGCCGTAGCAGCCGGGTGTGGCCATTTTTGTGTCCAACAGCTGCAAGACCTTTATCCAAAACTCCATATTAGAAGCCTCCTTTGCCGCCGACCAGTATAGCATAGAAACACCGGTTTGTCAGGGGTATATTCCTTAAGTTTTGTTTAAGGATTTTCGCCTTTTCGACAAAAAGCACCCTGCAGGATCATCTGCAGGGTGTTTTGGAAATCAGTTTCAAAGAATCAAAGGAATTTGACCTTAGGCGCAAGCTTCTTGACCAGCCAGGCACTGAAGAATGCAAAGACAACGCCCAAAATGATGGATGCAAGCACGTCGGTGGGGTAGTGGACGTACAGATACAGCCGGGAGAAGGCGATCAGCCCCGCCAGAATCAAAGCGGGAATGCCCAGCTTCTTATGGAAGATGGTCAATGCGGTGGCGGCTTCAAAAGAAGCGATGGTATGCCCGGAGGGGAAAGAAAAATCGTGGGGCGTTGCCACCAGCAGCTGTATAGACTGACCGTAAAAGTCATAGGGGCGAATTCTGGCGCACAGAGGCTTCAGAGTCAGATTGCATATTACCAATCCCAGCAACAGAGCAATGCCCATAGCAAGACCTGCTCTGCGGGTTTTGGGGATCAGTAAAAACAGCACGGCAACCGCGATCCAGAAGATACCGCCGTTGCCCAGAACTGTGATCAGGGGCATTACGGCATCGAGAAAGCCGCAGCGCAGATGTTCTGCGATCCAGTCGAGGATAGGAAGATCAAAATTGACAGCGAACCAAGCAAACATTTCAGTCATTGCTTTGCGCTCCTTCCTCACCGAATACGGCGTACAGTGTCATAGGCTCCATACCGTCGGCAGGAACCTGCGCCGTGCCGTTTGTGTCGGGGACAAAAATAATGTTCATCGTAATTTGTCCGTTATCCGCGACTTCGCGGCTTGCCCAGCCCAGGAATTCTTTTCCTTCCGGAACTGTAGGCAGCGGAAGCGTGATGGTCTGCGCACCGGTATCTGCCATAATTGTATCCAGAACTGTGCCGTCGCAGTCAAATTTCAGCTGGACCTGCTGGGTTTGCTCCTGCAGGTCAACATTGGTGATGTTGCTGACCTTAAATGTGCCGGAGGCGTTTCTCTCAAAGATGTAGGTGGTGTTCATTTCCAGGCTCTTGACAGTACCGTTTTTGCGGGTGATGTCCAGCTGCAGGGTTACCCGGGCAGAGAACAGATCATCGCTGTAGCGGTAGAAATCGCTGACGCCGGTTACAGATTCGTCAAAGCTGTAGGAGGCAAAGGACTGGATAAAGGTAGGAGTGTTGCAGATGTCCTTATAGATCTGGGTGGTGTAGTCAAAATACTTGCCCAATTCGCCGGTGCCGACAGCCCGGATGGCAAACAGGGCATTTGCCTTGGCTGCGCCCAGAATGGTTTCGTGCTCTGCATCGGTCATTTCTGCTACGGGCAGATTCAGCTGGTAGCAATTATCCGCAACGCTGTAAATGGTAGGGACAGTATATCCTTCCTCATTCTTTACTTCTACGACGGGATCAGTCATCAGATTGTCGATGTAGAGCTCCTCCAGCATATAGCCGTGGACACCGTCGGGCAGATATTCCTCTGCCTTGGTAGAAATTACGCGGACGATGTAATCGTCGCTGACTTCCTTGCCGTCCAGCAGCACAGTATAGCCGGGCAGCCGCTGCACGCGCACACTGCGGTCGCGACCGACAGACAGCTGCAGCGTATTCAGGCTCCATTCGGTCTTTTGTGTTTTCTCATTTACCTTGCCGGTGAGGGTGAAGGTGGCGATTTTCTCATCGCCCAGCTGGACGATATATTTGTGATCCTTGCTCAGACCTGCGGAGGTTTCGTAGTAGGAAAGCTCCTTGTCCTTGGCGGAGTCAACTTTTGCCTGCATATAGCGGATGAAGTTGTCCCGGGTCTCAAATTCGGTGTCCTCCAGCTTGGCGGCATCATAGACCGCGCCCCAATTGGACTGGGCAAAAAGCTCTTCGAATACCTGCTGTGAGTGATGGTCGGGCTGTGTGGTTTCAAACCGCACCAGCCAGCTGCGCAGGGGGATCATCAGGATCAGCAGTGCGCAGAACAAAATTGCGGTGGCGATCAAATAGGTGCGGTAAAACAGCCGCGCATTTTTGCGAAGCTTCCGTTCCCGCTCTGCAACGCGATCGCGGCGGCGGGGGAATTGGGGAGCAGTACTGATCTGGCTTTCCTCAATGGTGGGGAGGTCGTCCAGCTGGATATCGGTGATGTTTTCTGTCATATTTTCGTTGTACATGATTATCCCTCACTTCCTGCAGGGCGTACCATAAAGAAGGTAGGCATTCTTCTGGGATCTTGCTGAAGCAGCGAATAGTTGTTGATCATAGCAATATCGTTGCCCCAGTGCTTTCTGTCGCTGCCGTATTTGCCATAGGTGTCGCGGTAAAGCATAACGGAGGAGGAGCCGCCGTCCAGATTGCAGGCATTCACAGCCTCGTATTCCACCATAATGTTGATCAGATCGGAGTAGGTGCCGCCCAGGGAGCCTACCTGACGGCCGTCGATACAAACGAAGATAATAGATCCGTCTGCACGCTGACCGATGGCGGTGCGGGGATTGAAGCCGGAGTTGGAGCTGTACTCAATGTTGTTGATGGCGCCGTTCATAATCAAAACAGGACCGAAGCAGCAGCCGTCGCGGATACCCAGCTCTTTTGCCTTGGCGGCATTCATAGAGCTGGCGACCACCAGGACATTGTCCTGATTAAAGCCGACAAAACCCTCGTAGTTCTGACCGTCGTCCCAGACGATCTCGCCCTGGGACACAACAAGACCCAGAGGAAGACTGCCGACATAGCTGCCGCTGGTGCCGTCGTCGTTAAAAGCGCCGGCGTTGATGGCGGCGATAGCGCCTTCGGTTTCGATCTGGTTATGAATGCGGGTGCCGGGGATATCAATAGAAAAGTTTTCTGTCGATGTAGCCAAATATACGTCCGCAGGATCGCGGATCAGCATTACGTGGGCGGTGTAGGTGTCACCCTGCACAGTTTCAATGCGGATGCCGTCGGGATAATCCTTCCAGGCATCGGCGTGGGCATTGGGGTTGGTGTTGATGGTGATCTGGGAGGGGGTGGAAACGTCATCAGGCAGAGCAGTGCCCTTCTTGGCGCGGATCTGTTCGACTTTTTCATCTCCCAGGAAGATACCGGGGATCCACTTGGTTGCACTGGGCTCCAGCAAGGACATTGTCAGAATGTCCCGGGCACTGTCAGACGGACCGTTGAAGACTGTAAACAAAGTCATAATCAAGCCTGTCGCAGCGAGGATTACCACGGTGAAGAGGACAAGCAGGGTGCGCAGCAGAAAACGCAGCAGCGGATTTTTAATGATCTTTATCTTTCTCATTGTTGAAACTCCTCTTATTTTGCGTTGCGTTTGTTGGAGAAGACCCACCGCTTTTGCGCGATATAGCTAACAATAAACAGTACGGTCATAACGATAACGTAGATGCATCCACGCAGGATGACCCGGGCTTCGCCGATGCTAAAGAGCTGATATACGCCGTAGGTCAGCGCGAATTGGGAAAGGAAAATGCACACTGCCAATATGATGTAGCGAAGCAGGGATTTTCCGGTGGAAAGCTTGCTGTGGAAAACCAGCTTTTGGTTGATGAAGAAATTAACCAGCGAAGAGATTATTCGGGCAACGGTGGTGGGAACGGCGGTGATCCAAGGTTCGTTCAGCCAGCCGGCCAGCGCCCATCCCAGCAGCATAAACAGTCCTGTGTCAACCACGGAGCTGATCAGCGAAGAAGCAGTGTATTTAAAGAAATGGCTGAGGATCAGCTTGTAGATACGCCAGGAATCCCGAATCGGGTGGAAATGGGAGCTTTTGTTTTCTTCGATATAGACGGTGCGGATCTTGACCTCGTCAAAGGGAATGCCGTTGTCCTTCAGTGCCAAAAGCATATTGGTCTCGTATTCAAACCGGTCGCCCCAAACGGTGTTCAGGACGTCCAGATCGGATCTTGGAATGGCGCGCAGACCGGTCTGGGTGTCGGAAATAGTCATACCCACAAAGATCTTGAAAACAGCGCTGGTGATGCGGTTGCCGCTGCGGCTCCGGGCAGGTACATCCGGCAGGGAAAAATCCCGCACGCCCAAGGTAAGCCGACCGGTCGTTTGCATATGTAATGCGCAGGAGCGGGTATCTTCCGGGTGGTGCTGGTTGTCGCCGTCTACCGTAACGACACCAATGGCATCCGGACGGTTTTGGAGAAACCAGGTAAACGCCGTCTTCAGGGCAGCACCCTTGCCGCGGTTGACTTCGTGGTGCAGCAGGTGCACTTCTTTGTGGGTGGCGGCGGTCTCAAAATAGTGGAGATTCTCCGCTGCGCTTCCGTCATTGACAAGGATAATATCCGTAAAGCCGTATTCCAGCAGACCGTCAATGACAGTCAGCAGTTTTTCGTCGGGATCCAAAGAAGGGAGGATAACGGAAATTCCGGATAAATCGGACATAAAATTCACTTCCTTTGGCTGAATTTGGCATTTGCCAATAAACCAACTTACAGTATAGCACATTATTGCGAAAAAGGGAAGAAACAAAACGGTTACAAAATAAAAAATCGGATGCGTTGGCATCCGATTTTTAATATAGTTACTGCGCTTTGACGATTTGCATCATTTTGTCCCACTTCTTTTCCATATCTGCCACCAGCTTGAACTGGGTCCGGCAGCGGTCTAAGTTGTGGCCCTCGCGGTGGACGCTGAAGTAATGATCACCGTCTAAGTAGTCCGTCAGGAAGCGGACACCGCACTCCAGGGTCATCAGCTTGGCGCCCATAGGAAGCGTTTCCTTTTCCAGCTCGGTCAGACCGGGACAAGCCTTCAGGAAGCCCCTGGTAAAGGTCTCAAACAGCGAAAGACTCATCTCCATTTTGCTCAGATCCTTCTCGTCCTCGGCGGCGGTGGCGGCGCCGAAACGGATGGAATCGCCGAAATCATAGGTGCACAGACCGGGCATAACCGTATCCAGATCGATAACGCAAAGAGGCGTCCGGGTGGCGGCGTCCAGCATAACGTTATTCAGCTTGGTATCATTGTGGGTGACCCGCAGGGGCAGCTTGCCCTCGGCAAGCAGGCGCACCAGAGTTCCGGCTTCGTCTTCATGCGCCAGAACAAAGTCGATCTCAGATCGCACATCCTTGGCTTTGCCCATAGGATCGGCAGCGAGCACCTCGTGGAAAATGCGGTAGCGGTCAACGGTGTTGTGGAAGTTGGGAATGGTTTCAGAAAGTGTATCGGCAGGGAAGTCGGTCAGCTGCTGCTGGAATTCGCCAAAGGCAACTGCGCTCTGATAGAAATCCTCCGGAGTTTCCGGCTGCTGCAGGCAGATGCTGTCCTCAACAAATTCATAGACCCGCCAGTAGCCCTCATCGCCGTGGTAGCAGGCGGAGCCGTTTGCGGTGCGCACAACGGTCAGAACCCGTCTGGGATCGTGCATCAGCGTCCGCAGGTACTCTGTAACGGAGCAGATATTTTCCATCAGCGCGTCTACATTCTTAAAGATGTGGTTGTTGATTTTTTGCAGAATGTAGCGATGACCGGTGTCGCAAACCACGAGATACGTAACGTTAATATGACCGCAGCCATAGCGCTCACAGCTGGAGACCTGTCCGTCCAGAGGGAATTGATTCAGGATATTTACAAGTGTCGCATCCATACATAACACCCCTTGAGATAATTTTCTGCATTATAACACTTTTTTCCAAAAAGCGCAAGCCGGATTATGCTTTATCGTCCACCAGACGGTTTTTGGTCAGGTTGGATTTGTAGAAATAGAGCATAGTCAGCACGCTGCACAGCAGCCAACCGGCGGGATAACCCATTGCGATGGGAATGATCTCGTTCCAGATGCGCGCCATACAGAACAGATATATTTGCCGGAACGCCACGAAAGAGCCGAGCATAATAAACATCGGCGCTCTGGAATTGCCTGCGCCCCGCAGAGCGCCGGAATAGACCTGGTGGAAGCCGGTCAGAACATAAAAAGGAGAGATCCAGCGCAGCAGCAAGCCGCCGTAATGGATAACCTGGGGGTCGTCGTTAAAGAAAGAAACGATGGTCGGGGCGAAAATCACCACGGGGATCGTTAAGGTTACGGTTGCGGCGACTGCCAGAATGTTGGATAGCTTGACACCCTTGCGGGCACGGTCAACCTGGTGTTTTCCCAGGTTTTGTCCTACAAAAGTGGTGGTTGCCAAAGAAATGGATTGCGCCGGCAAAAACAGCAGCTGATCCACTCTTGCATAGGTGGTCCAGCCGGACATACAGTACTCGCCGAAATGATTGATGTAGGACTGAACAAATATGTTGGAGAATGCGGTGATCGCCAGCTGCAAGGCGGCAGGAATACCCACGCTGAAGATCTTTTTCAGGAATTGCCAGTGAATGCGCAGCTTCCGGAAAGAGAGCTTGACGCAGCTGTTTGTCCGCAGCAGAGTGATAATGACCAAAATTGCTGAGACCAGCTGGGAAATGACGGTAGCCAAAGCAACACCGGTAACGCCCATTTCGTATTTGAGTACGAACAGAAGGTCCAACACGGTATTCATAACGGCGCAGACCACCAGATAGAAGAAGGGTCTTAAGGAATCTCCCACGGCGCGCAGGATGCCCGCACCGATGTTATATACCATCAAACCGATAATGCCGGAAAAATAAATGGAAAGGTAGGTGATCGCTTCCGGCTCTACCGAGTCGGGCATCTTCATAAGATCCAGCATCAGCGGTGTCATTACAAGACCCAGGACGGTAAACAGCACACTCAGGATCAATGTCATAACAATACTGGTATGGACGGTTTTTTCTACCTCGTCATAGCGATTGGCGCCGTAGTACTGGCTGATAACTACGCCGGCACCTGCGGAAAGGCCCATAAAGAAGCCGATGAGGGTGTTGATGATGGGACCGACATTGCCAACGGCGGAGTAAGCTTCGTTGGTGGCGTAATTGCCGATGACCCAGGTGTCTACCGTATTATACAACTGCTGAAAAATGTTGCCCAGCAGCAGAGGGATGGCAAAGCGAATAATATGACCGACAATATTTCCGTCGGTCATATCCACATCCTGCCGCCGTATCAGGGATAGACGACGGGTTGGAGCATTCGGGGGTGTAGTTGACATTGCGTACACTTCCTGTCTAAAATCGTTGCAATTATTATAACAAGCATTGGGTGCGTTCGCAACAGTTTTCTGTTTTTTGCGACAACGGCAAAATAATTGTAGTCTTTTGTGCTTTTTTGTGTTATAGTATGAAATATAATTTGGAATGCAACGAAGCATCAGGAAAGGACAAAAAGAAAATGCTTGATTTTCACAAGGCAAAGCCCCTAAAGCGCCTGGCCGCTTATGTGATCGATTTGTTTTTGCTGCTGATCGTCACGGCAGGTGTTGTTGCAGGAATGTTTTCTGTATTGAATTTTAACGGCTACAGAAACGAATTGCTGTCTTACTATGAAGAATATGGACAGCAGTATGATGTGGATCTTTCGGAACAGAAGGCCAATCTTTCCGAAGAGGATCAAAAGAAATACGACGATGCGATTGCCGGACTTAACAGCGACGAAAGAGCGCTGTCTGCATTGGCCAATATTGTGAAGATCACCTGGCTGTCAATGGCTGTCGGTCTGCTTGTGGCGTATGTGATACTGGAGATCATGCTGCCGCTGATCTTTAAAAACGGACAGACGGTGGGCAAAAAGACTATGGGGCTATGCGTGATGCATAAAGACCATGTTCAGGTCAGCGCGTTGCAGGTTATTTTCCGGACGATTTTGGGCAAGTATTTTATCGAGACCCTCATTCCGGCAACAATGCTGCTGCTGAAGCTGTCCGCTACGTTGGGAACAACGGCATCGCTGGTCTTGTCTTTGATTGCGATGACCCAGGGCTTTATCGTGCTGATGAGCCAGGCAAACTGCGGCATCCACGACAAGTTGTTTAAGACTGTGGTGGCCGATATGAATAAGCAACACATTTTTGCAACGGTGGATGATTTAAAAGCCTACGAAGAAGAAATGGCGCGTCGCGAGGCTGCGTACGGCGCCGAATAAATAAAAAAGAAGGCTGCACCCTTGGGTGTGGCCTTTTTGCTGTCCGTATTTGGTTATAAAATTGAAATGACCCTTGACTGATTGTGTCTTGCAACCACGTTCAGTCAAGGGTCATTTCTGTTCTGTCTTAGTATCTAACATCATTGGTTAACCTCTCTTTCTGCAGTCTGTTTGACGCGTTCCTTCGTGTTGTCGAAATGCATTCTGCACCACTTCATTCATCTTCTTTTGTCCCGTCAGTGGGATGGCCTTATGTGTCAGAATATTTCCCTTAGTCGAAGGGCGTCTTATTCGCTCGTTGATTGTTTTGAGCGGCTAGGTTTACCTGTACATTGGTATCACCTCTTTGTGTCTATACTATAGCACGAAAAAAGTGAATAATCAATATGCAAACTTGCATAAAGTTAATGTCCGCTGCTTGTGCAAAATACAGATTTACATTTTTTGGCTGCAAAAATTGTTGACAAGGGAACTGAAAAATGATACGATTATCATGTTGGGGCGCTTTTGAGCGCCCTGTTTTTTATTGGTTAAGATTATTCTAAATAATGTCATTCCGACCGAGTGCAGCGAGTGGAGGAATCTTCGCAGGCATTCGGTGCGCAGATCCCTCGACTTCGCTCGGGATGACGATAGTGAATATATTTGCTATTGCTATGCGGTTTCCTGCGTGTTATACTATGTTTAATATATAAACAAAGAAGGGATTGTCATGGAGTTTAACGACGTTTATGACGAAAACCGAAACCTGACCGGAAAAGTGCATCGCCGCGGCACACCGTGGAAACCGGGAGAATACGGATTGGTGGTCTGCGTGTGGGTCTACGACGGCAACGGAAATGTGCTTCTGACCCGCAGGGCAAAAGGCAAGAGCTTTGCCGGCACCTGGGAAAATTCCGGCGGTGCCGCCCAGGCGGGGGAGACCAGTCTGCAGGCGATCCGACGGGAGCTTTTTGAGGAAACGGGAATTGCGGCAGAGGAATCGGAATTCAAGCTGCTGTGCTCCGACAAGGATCGCCATACACTCTACGATTTTTACTGCCTGCGCCGCAAGGTGGACCTGAAGGATATCAAGCTTTTGCCCGGTGAGACCGATGACGTGCGGTGGGCAAGTTTTGCGCAGGTTCACGAAATGATCCGCAAAAGAAAGATCTGCTATATCATTGCCGGTCAGTTCCTTCGGCAGGAACCGATGCTTAAGCAGATTGCACAAGATGAAAAGTAAAATTTTGTAAGGATACGTCGGGATTTGTGCTTGCAAAATCCAGCGTTTTCGGTTATGATGAAAAAAAGCGTTTTGAGGCTCTCCGGCGAAAACGCTTGCGCCGGAGCTTTGAAATGCTCTTTTATTTTCCATAAGGAGGAAATGTATATGATTGAAATTAAAGAATTGCCCGTGATGCGTGGAAGTGTACCGCTGCGGTATGCCAAGGGTCATTTTGCCACCAATCACAGCCACATCAATTATTATATTGATATTACTTATCAGAAGACCCGTCTTTCCGAGGCAAAGGAAAGCGCAAAAGAGCTGGTCTCCCACTTTATCAACAATACCCCCGTCGATACCATTCTGTGTCTGGACGGCACTGCGGTGCTGGGCACCTGCGTTGCCGAGGAGTTGACCAAGACCGGCTTCTGCACCTTGAATCAGCACCAGACGATTTATGTGCTGGAGCCTGAGTACAATGCCAATTCCCAGATCATCTTCCGCGAGAACATCGTGCCGATGATCCGCGGCAAGCACGTGCTGATCCTGATGGCATCGGTTACCACCGGCTTTACTGCCCAGCGCAGCATTGAAGCCATCAATTATTACGGCGGCACTGCAGTAGGCATCGCTGCGCTGTACAGAGCCGTGGATGAGGTTGCGGGCTACACTGTTCGCTCCGTATACTCTGTTGGCGATCTGCCGGATTACGAAAGCTATGACTATCGGGACTGCCCCTACTGCAAGAAGGGCCGCAGAATCGAAGCGCTGGTCAACAGCTTCGGCTACTCTGCACTGTAATAACACCAAAAGAATTGATTGATACACCACCTCTTTTCTGCGATAATATAAGTAAGAGAATAGAAAAGAGGTGAGGGAAGATGGCAGCTTCTGTGCATTTTTATGGCGGCAGTGCGGTCTTTCCTTGCGGAAGGTTGTCAAAAGCAAGTGAGTAAATGCGCACGAGCCGCCTTACGGGGGTATCGTGCGCATTTTTATTTGCGGAACGACAAAGACTCTGGCACACTATTTTATCGCTATGAGCCATAGGCAGATGTGTGCCGACTGCGGCTATATGACATAGGACTAATAGGCCTAATGTGCATCGTTCCAACGAGAGGAAATTTGTTATGAAGAAAGTAATTATAATTTCAGTTGCGGTATTTCTCCTTATTGCTTTGGCGTTGGGAGTATCCGCCATGCTTATCGAGCGACTTCCTGCACCGATTACACCGTGGGAGAAGAAGCAACTGGAGAAAGAATACGGTAAGTATGGTATTTCTCCGCCCCAATGGATGGACAAGAACGGTGAGGGCGGATGTACCTTTTACTACGGAAAATATAACGGATATTACATTATTTGCGATACAATAGAGATTCAAATAAGCAATAGAGAAGAGGTTGGAGACTATATTTTCAAGCTGGGTTCCCGTACGCTCTACGCACTGAAAAATGGTGAATCTTATAAGCTGGGGGACTTGTATGTAAACGGGGAGATCTCCGACAAAGAAATTGCAAAGATCTATGAATATCATAAAAATACATTTGACCAGTATTATGATGAGGAATAGCAGGATGCGTGAAGCTCTGTAAAGCTGGGACAAAAGCAAACATTGCGACAGCGTTTGTTTCGCCGCTTTTGCATTGACGAAAGTTCTGCGCCGTGATAAACTACCGGTGAGAATACGAAAGGTGGGCAATGCTATGTCTGCGATTATGGAGATCATCAACGCCACACGGGGCAACTGTGTGTGTGGTGTTAAGCACGAAACATCCATCCGGGATATCCGTATCGGCTCCGGCCTGGTGCATCAGGTGGGCCAGATCCTGAAGGAGAACAATTTTCCCAAGAAGATCCTGCTGGTGGCGGACCGCAACACCCTGCAGGCGGCGGAGGGAATTTTGGAAAGCCTGAAGGATTTTTCTGTGGAGCAGCATATCTATGACAACCTGCGTGTGGCGGATATGCAGCACGTGGTTGAACTGGAGGATAAGATCCGGGGCAGGGAGATCGCCATCGTGTCTGTCGGTACCGGCTCGGTGAACGATCCTTGCCGTCTGGCAGCAGCCCGGCAGGATAAAAAGCTGTGTATCTTTGCCGCTGCGCCGTCTATGGACGGCTTTGCTTCCTACAGCTCGCCGCTGGTGGAAAAGGGCTTCAAGGCCAGCTATCCTGCCAAAAGCCCTGAGGTGATCATCGGCGA
>JAZNNE010000072.1:0-15272 GCA_045580125.1 Faecousia sp.
GGAAGGCGAAGCACTTGGTCTCGTCACGCAGCAGCATGGCGCCCAGGGTGCCGTGGCCGATACCGACCTTGCGGTCCTCGGCAACGGAGCCGGGGATGGGGAAGGCCTGCAGGCCGATGCCGATAGCCTCAGCGGCCTCAGCAGCCTTGAAGCAGCCCTTCTTCATAGCGATGGCAGCACCAACGCAGTATGCCCAAGCGACGTCTTCAAAAGCGATGGGCTGAATGCCCTTAACGATCTCATAGGGATCGAAGCCGGCGGCCTTGCACATCTCACGGCAAGCTTCCACAGACTCCAGACCGTACTGAGCGAGGACACCGTTGATCTTTTCGATCTTTCTTTCGTAACCTTCAAACAGAGCCATAGTCTAGTCCTCCTCTTATTCGTGACGGGGGTCGATGTACTTGGCAGCGTCAGCAAAGCGGCCATAGGAGCCCTTAGCCTTCTTCAGTGCCTCGTTAGCATCGTCGCCCTTCTTGATGAAGTCCATCATCTTACCCAGATTGATGAACTCGTAGCCGGTGATCAGGTCGTCCTCATCCAGAGCGATGCGGGTAACGTAACCCTCAGCCATTCCCAGATAGCGGGGGCCCTTGACCTTGGTGGCAAACATGGTGCCAACCTGGCTGCGCAGGCCCTTGCCCAGATCCTCCAGAGAAGCGCCTACTGCGAGGCCGTCCTCAGAGAATGCGGACTGGCTGCGACCATAGACGATCTGCAGGAACAGCTCGCGCATTGCGGTGTTGATGGCGTCACACACCAGGTCGGTGTTCAGAGCTTCCAGAATGGTCTTGCCGATCAGGATCTCAGATGCCATGGCTGCGGAGTGGGTCATACCGGAGCAGCCCAGAGTTTCTACCAGAGCTTCCTCAATGATGCCGTCCTTGACATTCAGAGTCAGCTTGCAGCAGCCCTGCTGAGGTGCGCACCAGCCGATGCCGTGGGTAAAACCGCTGACATCCTTGATCTCCTTGACCTGCACCCACTTGCCCTCTTCGGGGATGGGAGCGGGGCCGTGGTAGGCGCCCTTGGCAACGCTGCACATATGTTGTACTTCGCTACTGTAAATCATTGCAAAATTCCTTTCTTTAAAAGACGTTTCCGTCTTCAGATTTTCGCATATATTATACAAAGTCATACGAAAAAAGTCAATCACCGCAAACGAAAAACGGCGCATATTTTTGCGAGTGCCGGTCATAATAACTGCGAACCTAAAAATAAGGAGGAAATAAAAATGAACAGTAATGCAAACAAGTGCATCGAATGCACCGTTAAGTCCTGCGCTTACCATTGCGACACCGAGAACTTCTGCTCTCTGGATCGGATCCTGGTAGGCACCCACGAAAGCAATCCCGCTATGGATCAGTGCACTGACTGCAAATCCTTCCGCAAGAAGTAATGCAGCATGCGGCAGCATTTGCTGCCGCATTTTTATGTCTTGACGATGACTGGTAAATTGGGTAAAATATGTTAAAAAAAGATTCTTGAATCGTACACGATTTATTCACAAGCTGTGATTATGATGATCATATACATAGACCAAGGGAGGACACACTATGGACAACTTGGAAAATATGCAGGATCAGCAGGAATTTGAGCCTGTTGCGGACGCCGCTGATTTTCTGCCGGACGAGACTATGCAGGAAGAATCTGTATATGAGGAGGCCGTTTTTGAAGAATATTCGGGGACACCTCAGGTAGAGCTTGTGCCGGAAGAGAAGCCCAAAAAGGAGAAAAAGTGTCTGCACGTGTTTTTTACGTCCCTTTCCTGCCTGCTGGCGCTGGGTATTGCAGTAACGACTTGCGGTATGGTCGCGTTTTATCTGCAGATGAAATGGGGCGACGAGATCAAGCGCAATGAGCAAACGGTTCTGCAGATGCAGCAGACCATTGACGAGCTGCGGGAGGAAATTGAGAACAACTCCTACGCCGGCAACGGCAATTCTGTGTCCGGCACACCCAATGAAAGTGCCGACGGACTGACACCTGCGCAGGTATATGCCAAAAGTGTAGACGGAATTGTGGCCATCTCTGCCAGTGTCCGGGGAAATGTGATGGGACAGCAGGGAACGTCTGCCGGATCCGGCTTTATTATCTCCGAAGACGGCTATGTGGTAACGAACTACCACGTGATCGAGGGTGCGACCGGCATTACGGTTACCCTGCACAACGGTCAGGAGTACGCCGCAGAGGTGTCGGGCTACGATGATACCAACGACGTGGCGTTACTGAAGATCGAAGCCCAGGGCTTGAACGCTCTGAAGACCGGCAGCAGCGATGCGCTGATCGTCGGCGATCAGGTGGTTGCCATCGGCAATCCTCTGGGTGAACTGACGTCTACGATGACGGTAGGCTACGTCAGCGGCAAAGACCGGGTCATCACCACAGACGGTGTGCGGATCAATATGATTCAGACCGATGCGGCGATCAACTCCGGAAACTCCGGCGGTCCGCTGCTGAATATGAAGGGCGAGGTTGTTGGTATCACCACAGCCAAGTACTCCGGCACTACCAGTTCCGGCGCCAGCATCGAGGGCATCAGCTTTGCGATCCCGATGGATGACGTCTGGAAGGAGATCACAGATCTGCGTGATCACGGTTATATTACCGGCGCAGCACTGGGCGTAATGGTCCACGATATGGATCAGGAAACGGCAGCATATTACGGCTTGCCTATGGGCGCTTACGTTACAGAGGTCAATGCAGGCAGCGCTGCGAAGAAGGCAGGCGTTATGGCGAAGGATATCATTGTCGGCCTTGGCGAGCATTCTGTAACAAGCCTGAATGAACTGACCAGAGCATTGGAACAGTTTGAAGGTGGCGACGAAACCACCATTACAGTCTGGCGCAGCGGTCGGGAAGTTACCCTTAAGATCACTCTGGATTCCAGAACACCGGATTTCTAAGAAAATAAAGACCTGCCGGGAATTTTTGGCAGGTCTTTTTCTTTGTCGAAAATTGTCGAAAAACAAAGCCGGCGTTTCCGTTGAAAACATAAGCAGAATGTGGTATGATAATAAAAATCCAAATTTTGCTAGTGGAGAGAGAATATGGATAAAATGAAGCTGCTGATTGCGGACAGCACGCAGGAGTTCTGCATCGCCCTGGAATCGGTACTGCAGGATACATTTCATATCAAGATCGCACACAGCGCAACGGAAGCAATGGCACTTTTGGACAGTTTTGCGCCGCAGGTTTTGGTGCTGGATGTGACGCTTGCAGGGCAAGACGGTATTGCTGTGCTGGAATATGCCGCGCAGCACGGGCATAAACCGAAGACTTTGGCTACGACCTTGTTTCGCAGCGACTATATTTTCGCAAAGCTGACGGAATTGGGAGTCAGCTATGTGCTGATGAAGCCGTGCGACTTGAAAATTGCGGCAGAACGGGTTAGGGAGATCGCACAGGACTGGTCGATCTTGCCGGCACGCAACGATGCACAGCGGCTGTCGGAGATCTTACTTGCGCTGGGCTTGATGCCCAAGCATAACGGCTACCACTATCTGACTACAGCAGTTGCGATTTATACTGCGGATCGCACCCAATCCCTGACGAAAGAATTATATGCTGCCGTAGGTGCGGTCTACGGCGTTGGCTGGCAGCAGGTGGAGCGTTCGATCCGTACCGCTTTGGAAGCGGCGTGGGAACGCCGCGACGAGGGAATCTGGTGCAGGTGGTTTCCTGCCGGAGCAATCCGTATGGGCAAAAGACCGACCAACGGTCAGGTGATTTGCTGCCTGGCAGAGTGCTTGCAAATGGAATGTGCCAGAAAAAGTGGGTAATATATTGAGAAAAGTTCAATAGAATGTTGTGTAAATCATAACGATTTAAACATTTTACTTGCATTTTTCTTCACAATGGCATATAATTGTGTGCGCAAAGCAAAAACCACCGGTTATTTCCGGCGTTGCGAGAAGAAACAAGAAACGGAAGTTCCTTGCAATTGGAGGAAATAGTAATGAATGAAAAAGAAAATGCCGCGAAAAAGGTTCGCCGGCAAAAAATATGGCTGAGCATACTGTGCGGCTTTATGGCGCTGGTGCTGCTGTTTATGATCGGCAAAACGGTTTTCGACGAGTTCTTTGGCAATCTGTACGATAAAATGAACTATGTCGACATTACCCAGGAGGCCACGAATCCCTCGATCCCCACAGATCCGGTGGACCCGGACTTTTCCGGACCGGTTAAGGATCCTACGGATCTGCAGCACAATACCGTGCCTTCGGATCAGATCATTCACGACGAAGATGTGATCAATATTCTGCTGGTAGGACAGGATCGCCGTCCCGGTCAGGGCCGTCAACGTTCCGACTCTATGATCCTGTGTTCCTTCAACGTGGAGAAGGGCACCTTCGCTATGATCTCCTTCCTGCGGGATACCTATGTCTATATCCCCGGCTGGGGCTCTGAAAAGCTGAATGCAGCCTATGCCCACGGCGGCTTTAGTCTGCTGTTTGAAACGCTGAAAGTTAATTTCGGTGTCGAGGTGGATGCCGGTGTTGAAGTGGATTTCTCCGGATTTGAGCAGATCATTGACCTGCTGGGCGGTGTTGAGGTCGACATTACTCAAAAAGAATCGGACTATATGAAGAAGAACTGGGCGCTGGATGTGCCGGCAGGCGTCAACCGTCTGAACGGCAAAGAGGCCCTGTTCTATTCCCGTATCCGGAAGCTGGATATGGACGCCAAGCGGGCAGAGCGCCAGAGAAAGGTGCTGACCTCGCTGATCAACGAGTATAAGAACCAGAGCATTACTGAAATGGTGGACATTTTGGAGCAGGTCCTGCCGATGGTAACGACCACGATGCAGGAAGATCAGCTCAAGAGCTATCTGTACCAGCTGTTCCCGATGATCAGCGGTACCACCATTATCAATCAGCAGATTCCGGCGGCCGGAACATATACAGATATGACGGTTGGATCGGTAACAGCCACCAAGGTTGCGGATATGGAAGCAAACCGCCAGATCCTGAAAAATCTGTTGGGATAACAGAATCATTGAAAAAAATAAAGAAGTCGGCAGTTTTGCCGACTTCTTTTGTTTTGTCAATTGCCAAATTGCAACGATTTTTACATAAAAAGCAGGGCTAAAGTTTGAAAAGTAGCATAATCAACAAAGTTTAGGCAAAAAACTACTGGTAAATTTTACAACAAATGAATTGACAAAAATAGACAATATCCGTATACTAGTCTACATCGCAAGGAGTGATGTACGCGTGGAACTGACAAAAAGCGAAATGGAAATAATGGATGTTCTCTGGTGCGACGGCGGCGCGCTGTCCAGAGCAGACTTTCTGGCGCGCTCTGCAGAGAAAAGCTGGAAGGACAGCTCTGTGCACATTCTTCTGAACGGACTTTTAAGCAAGGGCGCCATCCGTGAGGCCGGTTTTGTCCGCCATAACAAGACCTATGGCAGAACCTTTTTGCCTACAATGACCCGGGAGGAGTACTTTGCAGCCACGATCTTCAGCCATCGCCACAAGCCTCAGATGCTGGGACTGATGCAGGTGCTGCTGAACCGACCGGAGATCACGGCGGAGGCCTTAGATGCGCTGGAAGCGCAGATCAAAGAAAAGAAAGCATCATTATAATTATATTGCGCAGCTTCCAAACAAGCGGAAGCTGCGCGTTTTTTATACCAAACTGTAAACAATTTGCATTTCGTATTGCTTTTCCGTTCTTTCCGTGGTAAAATTTTCAGTATCAAATGCCCGGAAACGGGAGGAAGAGGTTACTATGCAGTGTAAATACTGTAAGGCCGAGTTGGCGGAAGACAGCAACATTTGCCCCAACTGCGGAGAAGAAAATAAGAAAAAGGATTTTGCATTGCGCCTGAAAATTATGATGGCGCTGGTGTTTTCCCTTTTGGGATTGATTTTGGTAGGCGTATTGCTGGGCGCTGTCAATTTTGGTTTGACGGGAAGAATCCTGCCCGGCAAGAACGACATCTACTACAAAGCATCCTATACCGTAACTGAGCAGACGCTGGACACCAAGATCGGTATGAAAAACTTTATGAACAGCCGGGATACAGTCGTTGCCACTATGGGTGAGAAAACCTTGACAAACCGTATGCTGCAGGTATATTACTGGGATACTGTAAGCAACAGCGACTATGCCGATCTGGACAGCAAGACTGATCTTGACAAGCGGTATCAGGATCCCGAAAGCAAGAAGACCTGGCAGCAGTTCTTCATCGAGAAGGCCATTGAATCCTGGAAGCGGGACACCATTGTTCGGGATATGGCAAACGAAGACCAGTTTGCTATGCCGGAGGTATATGCTTCTCAGTTTGAAACGCTGGAGGAGGATATACTCACCTCGGCAGTCTCCAACAACTATGCAACGGTAGATGCATTCCTGGAGAGCATAGCCGGCTGCGGAACGAATTTTGAAACCTACTACAATTATCTGTGGACCTACTTCCTGGGCGGCACATATTGGGCCGAATACATCAAAGAAGTGGAAGTGGATATGACTGAGATCGAAGCATACTACAACGATCACAAGTCCGAACTGATTCTGGATGATTATTTCCAGGTTACCAAGGACAGCGGCAATCTGGTGGATGTACGCCATATCCTCATTCAGCCCAAGGGCGGAACCAAAAGTGAAGACGGCAAGACGGTTACCTATTCCGAGGAGGAGTGGAATGCCTGCCGGGATGAGGCGCAGGCGATCCTGGATGCCTGGCTTGCCGGCGAACGTACGGAAGACAGCTTCTCCCAGCTTGCCAAGGAGAAGACAGCCGATGGCGGTTCCAAGTCCAACGGCGGTCTGTACACCAACACCTGGAAGGGCAAGATGGTGCAGGAGTTTGAGGACTGGTGTTTCGATGAAACCCGCAAGACCGGCGATTACGGTCTGGTCAGAACAGACTACGGCTACCATATTATGTACTTTGTAGACGCGGAAGAGGGTTGGATCCGTCTGTGTACTTCCGGCGCACAGTCCAAAAAAGCCTCGCTGATGATGGACGAAATCGCGGAAGGAATGCACGTGGACGTGAATTACAAGAAGATCGCCCTTGCAGATGTAAACTAAATAAGAAAGAGCCCTGAAGATCGTTTCAGGGCTCTCTTTTTCGAGAATAAACCTTTACTTTCTACCTGCTGCGTGGTAAAATGGAGAGCATAGAAGAAAAATAAAACCCCCTAATTTGAGGTGAAAATATGACGTATCCCACCAGAAAACGCAGAAGACGTCCCAGTCAAAGTCAGCAGCTGATGAAGCTGATCGGTGTTCTTGCCGTAGTGCTGATCGTTGTGGTGATCATTGCGCTGTGTGTAAACAATGCACCCTCCGGTTCTAATCAGCCAACAAATGATGTTCCGACGCCGGAATATACGGAGCTGACGGTAACCGCCCCAACAGAAACCGAGTTTATCACGATGGAGCAGAGCCTTGTGCTGCAGGGGACGTCTGATCCCCGATACTCGCTGTATGTGGCCGGTGTAGAAGTGGCGCGGGAAAGCGGTGGCGCATTTTCCCATACGGTGCAGCTGCAGCCGGGCGTGAATGAGATCACGGTCTCCCATAAGGAGCAGAGTGTTATTTACAAAGTCGAGTACCGCTATGCGGTGCATAGCTATTCTCCGGCGGAGAAGACCACCTATAACTGCGGCGAAGTCGTTGATGTGAGCCTGACAGTTCGGCAGGGCAGCACCCCGAAGGTTATGCTGGGCACCGAAGAGGTGATTATGCAGCAATCTACCGACCAGCAGGGTGTGCCGGCTGGCTTTGTCCGCTATGTGGGAGAATATCCGCTGCCTTCGGACAACACCCAGGACCTGAATCTGGGCAAGCTGACCTATACGGTTACCTGCGACGGCAGCACGGAAACCTATACATCATCGGATATTATCTGCAAAAAAATGGCGGAGATTATTCCGTCTGATCCCGGCGTTACTCCGGATTATGGCAATTACATTGACGTCGGCTCGGGTTATATTGCCGAGATCGTCAACAGCACGGCTGAGACCTTTAACGGACATACCACAGACGATTATTCCGATCCCAGAAACAACTACCTGCCCAAGGGCACAGTGGACTACTGCGATCAGGACCTGGTGGTGGAGGGCAAAAACTCTTACCGGCTGCTGCGTTGCGGTCGGCGGGTGTATATCGAAAAGCCCAACTATCCGCCTCCCGGACAAACAGCAGCAGTGGTGGAAGTTTACCGCGGTACGCTGCCGGACCACAATGAGATCGGTGTCGCATCTTTGAAGGTGGTGGAGAACCATACGGTTTTGACCCTGGACAGTATGTGGAAAGCACCGTTCTACTTTGAATTCGGTCCTCAGGAATATACAAATCCCGCGGATCGGGATTTTCGGGTAACCAGCGTAACGGCAGAGTATGTGGAGATCACCTTCTGCTATGCGACTGTATTTGAAGGCACGGTGGAGATCCCTGCCGACAATCCGCTGTTCAGCTCTGCACAGCTGACCCAAAATGCATCCGACTGCGTCCTGCGGCTAAACCTGAAGAAGGTGGGCGGCTTCTACGGCTGGGATGCCTATTACAACGAAAACGACCAGTTGTGCTTCTCGTTCCTGAACCCGACAAAGGCCACGGTATCGGATAATGCCTACGGCGCAGATCTGACCGGCACATTGATTTTGCTGGACGTGGGACACGGCGGCTATGACGGCGGAAGCGAGACTAAGCTGACCGACGGCACGAAGGTAGACGAAGCAGAGCTGAATCTGAAGCTGGCAAATGCACTGAAGCGGGAACTGGAGAAAACCGGCGCAACAGTGGTGATGAACCGCTATGGCGATGATTCTATTTCTGTGGATGAACGGATTTTGAATCTAAAGCAAACGGCTCCGGATCTGTGCGTTGCGATCCACCAAAATTCCATCAGCGGCTATCCGGATCACAGCGGCGCCCAGGTGCAGTACTTTACACCCTTCTCTCAGCCGGCGGCAGAAAGCATTTACACACAGATCAACCGCTCGGGAATGTACAATAAAACCCTGATCGACTGGCATCTTTACTATGTTGCCCGGCAGGCGGTCTGCCCGGTGGTGCTGACGGAGAACGGCTTTATGACCAATGCAGGCGACCTTGCCAATATGATCGACGACGGTAAGGTGCAGCAGAAGGCAGAAGCAATTGCCCGTGGCGTAGCCAACTATTTCCTGAATATCTAAAGCATAAAGCCCCCTCGTCCGAGGGGGCTTTTGCTATAGAATTTCGGTAATCGTACCGCCGCCAATAACGGTGTTGCCGTCGTAGAGGACGATGGCTTGTCCCGGTGTCAGCGCGCGCTGCGGCTCATCAAAAACAACCCGGGCGTAGCCGTCTGCTTCCGGATATACGGTTGCCGGCTGCTCCGCCATACGGGAGCGGGCCTTGGCAAGGACCGGAGTGGGCTTGGTCAGCTTCTCAATGGCGATCCAGTTCCAGTCGTTGGCTAACAGTTCTTTTCGATAGAGTGCTTCATTGGGGCCTACGGTAACGGTGTTTTTCTCCATATCCTTGGCGCACACATATACCGGCCCACCCATAGCAAGGTTTAAACCCTTGCGCTGTCCCAGGGTATAGGCAACAGCGCCTTTGTGGGTGCCGACAATGTTGCCGCCCTGGTCAAGATAAGCGCCTGCAGGGTAGGTTTTCCCTGTATATCGCTGCAAAAATGCCAGATAATCGCCGTCGGGAATGAAACAGATATCCTGGGAGTCCCGCTTTCTGGCATTCATAAAGCCTTGCTCCTCGGCAATGGCCCGGGCTTCCGCCTTGGTAAGTGCGCCGAGAGGGAAGCGGACGTGCTGCAGCTGCTGCTGGGTCAGGCTGTAGAGGAAATAGGATTGGTCTTTGGCTTCGTCCACAGCTTTTTGCAGCAGAAAACGGTTTCCGTGGTGAGCGATTTGCGCATAGTGTCCGGTAACGATGCAATCGCAGTCCAGCGCCAAAGCACTTTGCAGAAATTTGTCAAATTTCAGGTGGCGGTTGCACTGAACGCAGGGGTTGGGGGTCAGACCGCTTTCGTAGCTGCGGGTGAAATGATCCATAACCCGAGTGCGGAAATCTTCAGAATAGTCCAGTATGTGGAAAGGAATTCCCAAGCGGGAGCAAACGGAACGGGCGTCCTCGATACCGGTAGTGTCGCAGCAAGCCTGATCCTGTCCGGTGTAGAGCAGCATGGTAGCACCGGCGCAGGAATAGCCGGCTTCCAGCATTAAATAGGCGGCAACGCTGCTGTCTACACCGCCGGACATACCGATCAATGCCTTCATCCATATCCACTCCTTTCTTTGTCAATAGTCTACCACATTACGGTCCGGAAAGCAAACAGTTTTCCACGGTGGTATATTCTGGTATGTGCAAATGTGCTCTTGTATTGTGGGGAATCATCTGCTATAATATAGTCGATAATTATCGAAAGGAGGTTTGCCTGTGAATCGTCAAAAAATATGTGCACTTCTGGCAGTGGCGGTATTTGTGAGTATGCTGCCGGTCAGAGCCAGTGCAACCCAGCTGGATCCGGGTGAAACTCCGATCATAACGGCAAGTGAGGAGGCAACAGTGGCAGCCAATACCGAGCCAACGACTGCGCCGACTGCTGCACCTACAACAAAACCCACTACGGCGCCCACAGAAGCCCCTACGGCAAAACCCACGGAAGCGCCGACGGAAGCACCCACTGCAAAGCCCACGGCAAAGCCCACGGAAGCGCCCACCACGGCACCTACGGAACCGGAGGGCCCGATGACGGTTTCCGATGCGTTTATTGAGGTGCTGAAGAAAATGGAAGGCTTCCATCCGGTTGCTTACTGGGACTATTCCCAGTGGACCATCGGCTACGGCACCAAGTGCCCGGAGGGAAAGGAAAAATACTATACTGCAGATAATCCCATGACAGAAGAGGAAGCGGTGAAGCTGCTTCACGAAGAACTGACCTATTTTGAAGATGTGGTCAATGGATTTGCAGAGAAATATGAACTGAAACTGGAGCAGCATCAGTTTGATGCGCTGGTGTCCTTTTCCTATAACGTCGGCGGCGCCTGGGTGCGGGAAGAATCCGGCTATCTGCACACCGCCATTCGTGATGGCGATATGAGCAACCGCATCATATACGGCTTTATGCTGTGGAGTACGGCCGGCGGCGATTACATACTGATAAACCGCAGAAAATGCGAAGCCAATATGTACATAAACGGCGTTTACAAGGCATACAACACGGCAAACAGCATTCCTTCAACCTTTAAACACGTCTTCCTGGACGGAAACGGCGGCACGGTCAAGTATACGATCCACGGCTATAATGCTGAAGATCCTGCCGACATTGTAACCAGCTTTAAGTCCAAGCCTACCGGCGTGGATAAGGACGGAAATACCTTTACTTACACCTTTGCCGGCTGGTATACGGCACCGGAGGGCGGAAAACGGGTCAAAACCCTGGACGGCAGCCTGCCCAACGGCACGGTGCTGTACGCCCAATGGAAGGACCCGGAGGGCAATATCGTAACCCTGCCCAAGGGCGATTTGGTGGACAATGTGGAAATTTCCGTTACCGGAAATGTCAATGTCCGTACCGGTCCGGGCACATTCTATCCCATCGAAAAAGAGCTGCAAAGGGGCGCGAAGCTGACCATCACCGAAACGTTTAAGGTCGGCAGCACTCTTTGGGGCAAGTGTGAACACGGCTGGCTCAGCCTGTACTACACCAATTATGCCGATATTGTTTCCGGTAATACCCCGGAGATCATAGACGGGCTTTGGGGCACTGTGATCACAGAAAGCGGCGGCACGGTCAATGTGCGTACCGGTCCGTCCACATCCTACGGCATTGCCTATACGGTCAAGACCGGCGATCGTGTGCAGATCTTTGCACTGAAAAACGACAGCACGATGCAATGGGGTCAGCTGGAAGATGGCAAATGGATCTGTATGGACTATGTGCAGCTGGACGGAACGGCGCAGCTGGAATCTGTGGAACTGCAGTCGCCGCCGGATAAGCTGGAATATGTGCAGATGCAGGATAAGCTAAATCTGACCGGCAGTATGCTTAAGCTGACATTCAGCGACGGATCGGTTAAGAATGTGGAGATCACATCCAGTATGGTTTCCGGCTTCAGCAACAAAAAGCTGGGAGAGGTAACGGTTACCGTTACTTACGAGGGCAAAACGGTTACATTTACCGTAGCGGTCATTAAGGCGACGGTGGTATTTAAAAACTACGACGGCAAGGTGCTCAGCACCGCCCAGTACGCCTATGGCGAAACAGTGAAAGCACCCCAAGATCCCACAAGGCCTGCCGATGATGAGAACAAGTATCAGTTCGCCGGTTGGGATAAGGAAGTTACCACCTGCAAAGGCAATGCCACCTACACCGCGGTGTTCAAGGCGATCCCGCTGAAGATCGAGGGCGTGGTGGTAACGGATTCCGGCAGCGGTGTCAATGTCCGCAAAGGCCCGGGAACGAAATACGATATTGTGTATGAAGCCGCTTACGGTACCAAGGTGGAAATTTTGGAAACCCAGTCCGACGGCAAGCTCACCTGGGGCAAGCTCAGCGACTGCAACTGGATCTGTATGGATTATGTGCAGACCACGGTTGACCCCGGTGATATGGACGGCAATTTCATTCTGAATGAGGATGACGCCATTTACCTTTTGCGCCACGTGATCTTCCCGGATAAGTACCCCATCGAAACCGCGACGGATGTAAACGGCGATAAAAAGGTCAATGAGGACGACGCGATCTACCTTTTGCGCCACGTGATCTTCCCGGATAAGTACCCTCTGAAAATATAGGTGATAAATAATGAAAAAGATTTATATTTGGCTGGTTCTTGCGCTGCTGATCGCCGCGCTGACCATCCCGGTGGCAGCTGCGCCCAGCGTTAAGCTGGCGGCTTCGAAAACATCGGTAAATGCCGGTGATACCGTTACGGTAACGGTCAGCATTTCCTCTATGGATTGCAAGGCCGGCGGTGTGGAAGTCAGCTTTGACGGCAAGGTGTTTGAGCTTTCCAGCGGCAAATGGCTGCTGAGCAATACCGTTTTGTCAGACTTTTCTGCCTCCACTAAGGACGGTGTGTTTGCCTATTCCGGCAAGACCGGAATTTCCGGCAATATTCTGGAGCTGAAGCTGAAGGTCAAGAGCGGTGCCGCCAGCGGCAAATCCACTGTGAAGGTGAATTTAACTCTGGACGGACAGAATGCGTCCCAGACCATCGGTATCACCGTGGCCTGTAAGCATACGTATGACAACAGCTGCGATACCACCTGCAATATCTGCGGTGAGAAGCGCTCGATTTCCCACAGCTGGAACTCCGGCACTGTGAACAAGAAAGCCACCTGCACCACCGACGGCTCCAAAACCGTTAAGTGTACCGTTTGCGGCGAAACCAAGACCGAGACCGTCAAGGCCACCGGTCACGACTATGCCAACGCCTGCGACACCACCTGCGCCAACTGCGACGAGACCCGTACCACCACCCATAAGTATGGCGAAGCGTGGAAAACGGATAAAACCAGCCACTGGCACGAATGCGCGGAGTGCGGCGATGAAAAGGACGTGGCAGACCACACCCCCGGTCCGGAGGCTACCGACTATACGCCCCAAACCTGCACCGTCTGCGGTTATGTGATCAATAAGGCGCTGGTACACACCCACGTACCTTCCGAGGAGTGGGTCAGCGATGATACGGGTCACTGGCATACCTGCCTGGAGTGCGACGAGATCCCCGACTATGCAGATCACGTCTTTGACAATGAATGTGATCCCACCTGCAACGACTGCGGTTTCACCCGTGAGGTAGGGGAGCATAATTACCTGCCCCAATGGGCGGCAGACGCGGACGGACATTGGCACGAATGTGGCTTCTGCGGCGACCGGCTGGAGATGGAGCCCCACGTGCCCGGTCCTGAGGCTACGGAGTTCGAGGCACAGATCTGTATGATCTGCGGCTTCGAGCTGACGCCTATGCTGCATCAGCACGAATTTGAGCGCAATTGCGATGAGGAAAATCATTGGCAGGAATGCGCCTGCGGTCACATCGCGGAGGAAGCGCCGCACACCTGGGACGAAGGAACGGTAAAAACCGAGCCTGCGGTTGGTGTTCCCGGAGAGAAGGAGTATAAGTGCACCGTCTGCGGCGTGGTCAAAACGGAGGAAATTCCTGCTCTGGAGTCTGCTGAGCCCCAGCAGGAGGGCTTGCTGGTAACCACGGATATGCTGATCATTGCCGGCGCCGGCGCGGTGCTGCTGTGTACACTGTGCCTGGTAGTGGGCATCCTGATCGGCAAAAAGTCCAGAAAATACCGCGACGAATATTAAATAAAAGCCCGTGGGTTCCCCCACGGGCTTTTGACATTAGTTCTTCTTGTTTTTAATTGCGTGTAATAGCTTGATGATCTCTGCAAAACCGAGGAACATAGTTCCGCTGATAAAGGCAATGCACCAGTATGTAAAGGCAATAGCGAAAGAAAACTCGGTGACAGTATATTGGTAGTAGGTGCCTTTCACAACATCTTGATTTCCTAAGGCAATTCCTGCGATAAAACCGCCAATAAATATGATATAGGCGATCACTGTTAGGGCAATAGCAATGGGATTTGTGTCCAACGAATCTTCTTTTTTGCTATATTTCAGTATTTCTTTGTATTCCTCATCGGTAACTGCAATGGGGACTTTTTTAAAATATCTATCTTTATGACTAGCTTTATCCCATTCAACATCAGGGTATTCTCTGCTGTAGCGATCAAACTCAGAATAGACTTTTTCGTACAAGTCCAACTCCAGTAAAGTGCTGGATTTTACAGCCTCGTATTTTTCTCTTTCGACTTTTTTCCTAGAATCTAAGTAGGCTTTTACTTTTTCGTGCATTTTTCTACCTCCTAAAAGTTGGTATATCCAGCATATCATACTTTTAGAAAAATGTCTACATTTCGACAAAAAGCCCACGCCATATGGCGTGGGCTTTGCAGTAAGAGTAATTATCTCTTGCTGAACTGAGGAGCGCGGCGTGCGGCCTTCAAGCCGTACTTCTTTCTTTCCTTCATTCTGGGGTCGCGGGTCATGAAACCGGCAGCCTTCAGAGTGGGACGCAGCTCGGGGTTCAAGGTGACCAGAGCGCGGGACAGACCGTGGCGGATTGCGCCAGCCTGACCGGAAACGCCGCCACCTGCAACGGTAACAACGATGTCAACCTTGCCAACCAGATCGGTGGTGACCAGGGGCTGGTTAACGATCAGCTTCAGGGTGTCCAGACCAAAATAATCGTCGATCTCACGACCGTTGATGATGATGGAGCCGG
>JAZNNE010000073.1:0-10324 GCA_045580125.1 Faecousia sp.
CGCTGCGGTGCGTCCCAATGACGTTTGCAATATGCAGTACACCTCCGGCACCACGGGTTTCCCCAAAGGTGTTATGTTAACCCACTACAACGTGGTCAACAACGGAAAATGTATCGGCGACCGGATGGGTCTGTCCACCGCCGACCGAATGATGATCCAGGTACCGATGTTCCATTGCTTCGGCATGGTGCTGTCCATGACTTCGTCTATGACCCACGGCGCAACACTGTGTCCGCTGCCGTATTTCTCCGCGAAATCGTCGCTGGCATGCATCAATCAGGAGCGGATCACCTGCTTCAACGGCGTGCCCACTATGTTCATCGCGATGTTTAATCATCCCGATTACCGCAAAACCGATTTCTCCCATATGCGTACCGGCATTATGGCGGGTGCAGGCTGCCCGCCGGAGCTGATGCGCCGTGCGGCACAGCCCGATGAAATGAATATGACCGGCATCGTCAGCGTCTACGGTCAGACGGAGTCTGCACCGGGCTCTACTATGTCCGCTTGGGACGATCCTTTGGATGTGCGCACCGATACCGTCGGCTATGCCTTCCCCCACGTGCAGTGTAAGATCATTGACCCCGAAACCGGTCTGGAGATTGGCGACGGCGTCAATGGCGAATTCTGCTCCCGGGGCTACAATACCATGAAGGGCTACTATAAGATGCCTCAGGCCACTAAGGATACGGTGGATGCTGAGGGCTGGCTGCATTCCGGCGATTTGGCTTGCCGCGACAGCCAAGGCAACTACCGCATTACCGGTCGACTGAAGGATATGATCATCCGCGGCGGTGAGAACATCTACCCCAAGGAGATCGAGGAATTCATCTACACCCATCCCCAGACCAAGGATGTGCAGGTCATCGGCGTGCCGGATAAGAAGTACGGCGAGGAAATTATGGCGTGCATCGTCCTGAAAGAGCCGGGCAGTGTGACGGTAGAGGAAATGACCGACTACATCAAAGCAAGTATGGCGCGGCATAAGGTGCCCAAGTATATTGAATTTGTGGACGCCTTCCCCATGAATGCGGCAGGCAAGGTCCTCAAGTATAAAATGCGCCAAGATGCCGCCAAGCGCTTGGGTCTCGTTGGCGACGGCGCCGATACCGCCGGCAACCCGGGCAAGTAAATAAAAAATGGGATGCGAAAGCATCCCGTTTTTTTGTACGGAAATGCCTTCCTCCGGGGGGGAAGGTGTCAAAAATCTTTGATTTTTGACGGATGAGGAATGCGGGCGGTAATCTTAAATTGAGTACAGTTTTAAGACTTCTGCGATGTTTTGCTGCGCGCCGTTCCTCTCCCGTCAGCCTGCGGCTGATACCCTCTCCCCGGGAGAGGGTATAAAAAGCCCCCTCAAAGAGGGGGCCAAGGTGTAGCTTGTTTATTTATCGAATACCGTACTTTTCGAGGATATAGTCCATATCCTTATCGCCGCGACCGGAGAGGTTAATGAGCACACTGCCCTTGCCCATCTTTTTGGCAAGCTTCATACCGTAGGCAACGGCGTGGGCACTTTCGATGGCGGGGATGATGCCCTCCATACGCGCCAGCTCATAGAATGCGTCGATGGTGTCGTCATCGTTGATCACGTCGTACTTGACCCGACCGATATCCCGCAGGAATGCGTGCTCCGGACCGGAGGAGGGGTAATCCAGACCGCTGGCAACGGAGTAAACGGGAGCAGGATCGCCGTTTTCATCCTTCAGCATCACGCTGTTGAAGCCGTGCATAACGCCTTCCGTGCCGTACTGCAGGCTGGCGGCGTGATCGCCCAGAGCAGTGCCGCGACCAAGGGGCTCGATGCCGTAAATATCCACGGGATCATTCAGGAAGCCGGAGAAGAAGCCTGCGGCATTGGAGCCGCCGCCCACGCAGGCGCCGATGGCATCCGGCAGATGACCGGTCATATCAATGAACTGCTCTCTGGCTTCTTCGCCCACCACGTGCTGGAAGTCCCGAACCATCATGGGGAAGGGGTGCGGACCGACTACGGAGCCGATACAGTAGATGCAGTCGGTATATTCCTTGGCATAGGCGGCAAAGGCGGCATCCACAGCTTCCTTCAGAGTCTGCTGACCTTCGGTGACCTCTACCACGTTTGCACCCAGGATCTTCATACGTGCCACATTGGGAGCCTGCTTCTTGATATCCTCCGCGCCCATATAAATGTCACATTCCAGACCGAAATAGGCGGCGGCGGTTGCCATCGCCACGCCGTGCTGACCGGCGCCGGTCTCGGCAATGACCTTCTTCTTGCCCATATACTTGGCAAGCAGGACTTCGCCCATACAGTGATTGAGCTTGTGGGCACCGGTGTGGTTTAAGTCCTCGCGCTTGACGTACAGCTGGACGTTGCCCAGCTTGTTGGACAGCCGTTCCAGATGGGAAACCGGCGTAGGACGACCCTGAAACTCCTTGCGGATACGGCGCAGCTCCGCAATAAACTTGCGGGACTGGGCGATGGTGAAATAGGCTTCGCTGATCTCTGCCATTGCAGCCTTCAGCTCTTCGCTGACATATACGCCGCCGTACCGACCGAAATAGCCCTTATCATCGGGATAGTTCCGGAAATAGGTCTCGAAATCCACATTGTTCAGAATCATAGTATGTACCTCCTAAAAATGAAAGCCCTTGACAGAATACTGTCAAGGGCGAATGTATATCCGCGGTGCCACCTTGAATTCATAGGAAATCCTATGCGCTTGACGGGATACCTGCATATCCCCGGCAACTGACGTATGCCCACACGTTGCAGAATACTCTGTGAATATTCACATTTGACTGCACCCTCAGCGGCCCATTTGACAACTTGTTTCCTGCCTGACTCTCAGCACCACAGACTCTCTGTATGGGCATCATTGCCTTTATCCCCGCCTCAACGGTTTGATATGAAGTTAGCAGTATTATAGTACACGGACACTTGTTTGTCAAGTGCTTACATTGCTTTTGTACGATTTTCACAACGGGGGAATGGCATCCGCCATAATTTTGATTAATTATACAAAATGATGAATAATTATGTAACAGCTATTGACAATTATAATTTATAGATGTATAATCCGTGTAAACAATGAATACACGGAGGCATACCATGAATAAAGAAAGCATCAAGAAGGTCGTTCTGGCCTATTCCGGCGGCCTGGATACATCTATTATTATTCCCTGGCTGAAGGAAAATTACAATAACTGTGAGATCATCGCTGTTGCCGGCAACGTCGGTCAGGCAGATGAGCTGGAGGGTCTGGAAGCCAAGGCGCTGGCCACCGGTGCATCCAAGTTGATCGTCGCCGATCTGGTAGACGAGATGGTGGACGAGATCATCATCCCTGCTATGAAGATGGACGCCAAGTACGAGACCTACCTGCTGGGCACCGCATTTGCCCGTCCCGTCATTGGCAAGAAGCTGGCGGAGATCGCACTGGCTGAGGGCGCTGACGCCATCTGCCACGGCGCAACCGGCAAGGGCAACGATCAGGTCCGTTTCGAGCTGGCCATCAAGCGGTTTGCTCCCGAGATGAAGATCATCGCTCCCTGGCGTGAGTGGGATATCAAGTCCCGTGACGAGGAGATCGATTACGCAGAGGCACACAATGTTCCCCTGAAGATCAGCCGCGAGACCAACTACTCCAAGGATAAGAACCTGTGGCACCTGAGCCACGAGGGTCTGGATCTGGAAGATCCCGCCAACGAGCCTCAGTACGATAAGCCCGGTTTCCTGGAAATGGGCGTTTCTCCCATGCAGGCTCCCGATGTTCCTACATACGTTACCATCGACTTTGAGGCCGGCGCACCGGTTGCGCTGGACGGCGAGAAGATGAAGGCGTCCAAGATCATCGAGAAGCTCAACGCCATCGGCGGCGCCAACGGCATCGGCATCATCGACATCGTAGAAAACCGTCTGGTTGGCATGAAGGACCGCGGCGTTTACGAGACCCCCGGCGGCACGATTTTGTACTTCGCCCACAATCAGCTGGAAATGCTGACGGTGGACAAGGACACGCTGCACGTTAAGCAGAAGCTGGCAGTTGACTATGCCGATCTGATCTACAACGGCAAGTGGTACTCTCCTCTGCAGGAGGCACTGACTGCATTTGCCAACGAGTCCAACAAGTTCGTTACCGGCTCTGTAAAGCTGAAGCTGTACAAGGGCAACATCATCCCCGCCGGCACCACCTCTCCCTACTCTCTGTACTCCGAGAGCCTGGTCACCTTCGACGAAAGTGATTACGACCAAAAGCAGGCTGAGGGCTTCATCAATCTGTGGGGTCTGCCCACTCAGGTGCAGGCACTGCGGGAGCAGGGTAAGCTGTAAAGGAGAAGCCAATATGGCGAAAATGTGGGCCGGTGTCACCGCCGGCGTAACAGACAGTATTGCGGATGATTTTAATTCTTCCATCCACTTTGACTGCAAAATGTATAAGGAGGATATTACCGGCTCTATGGCCCACGCCGCAATGCTGGCGGGGCAGGGGATCATCTCCCAGACCGACGCGGATCTGCTGATCGACGGTCTGCAGGGAATTTTGGATGATCTAAATTCCGGAAAATTGGAATTTGACCTGAGCTGCGAAGATATCCATATGTTTGTCGAGCAGGTGCTGACCCAGCGCCTTGGCGATACCGGCAAGAAATTACATACAGCCCGAAGCCGCAACGATCAGGTGGCACTGGATCTGCGAATGTTCCTGCGAACCAAGGCCGATGAGATCATCGCCCTGACCAAGGACGCGGTTGCCGCCATCTATGAGCAGGCAAGCGCCAACAAGAGCGTGATCATGCCGGGCTACACCCATCTGCAGCGGGCGCAGCCGATCCTGTTCAGCCATCATATTCTGGCGTATGCTATGATGCTGCTGCGGGATATCGACAGACTCACCGATTGCCGACGACGAATGAATGTCTCGCCCATCGGCAGCTGCGCACTGGCAGGCACGACTTACAACACCGATCGGGAATTTGAAGCAAAGCAGCTTGGCTTCAACAGCGTTTGTCTCAATTCCATCGACGGCGTCTCCGACCGGGACTTCTGCCTGGAGCTGATGAGTTGTCTTTCCATCCTGATGATGCACCTGAGCCGCTTTAGCGAGGAGATCATCCTCTGGGCAAGCTGGGAATTCAAGTTCATCGCCCTAAGCGACAGCTACACCACCGGCTCATCCATTATGCCCCAGAAGAAGAACCCCGATATGGCAGAGCTGATCCGCGGCAAGACCGGTCGTGTCTATGGCGATCTGATGGCATTGCTGACAACGATGAAGGGTCTGCCCCTTGCATACAACAAGGATATGCAGGAGGATAAGGAAGCGGTGTTCGACGCGGTGGAGACCGTGGTGCAATGCCTGCAGGTATTCGCCCCGATGCTGCGCACGATGAAGACGATTCCCGAAAATATGAAGAAAGCGGCGCAAGGCGGTTTCATCAACGCCACCGACCTTGCCGACTATTTGGTCAAGAAGGGAATGCCCTTCCGCAGCGCGTATAAGATCTCCGGTCAGCTGGTTGCCAAGTGCATTCAGGACGGATGCGTATTGGAAGACCTGCCGCTGGAAGCTTACAAGACCTTCAGCGAACTGTTTGAAGAAGATTTGTACGGTGAAATCGATCTGCTGACCTGTGTGGAAAAGCGGATCAGTCAGGGGGGAACCTGCATCTCCTCTGTGGAGCAGCAGCTCCAATATGTGCAGGAGAAATTACAGTAAAAACTTTTTAGGAGGAAACTACCATGATGAAGAAGATTATTGCACTGACTTTGGCCATTATTCTGGCCGTCGCTTGTATGACCGCCTGCGCCGGCAACAACAACCAGACTGCCGGTACCAAGATCGCTGTCCAGAAGGGCACCACCAGCCTGATGTACGCTCAGGTTCTGAAGGGCGCCGAGGCTGTGTCCTATGACACCTTCGCTCTGGCTGCCAACGATATGAAGAACGGCAATGCCGACTACGTCTTCGTTGACAAGACCACCGCAAAGGCACTGTGCAAGGAAATTTCCGGCATCAAGATGATCGACATCGCCCTGTCCAGCGAAAACTACGGCATCGGCATCGACCCCAACCAGGCTGATCTGAAGACCAAGATCGACACCATTCTGACCGAGAAGGCTACCGAGATCGACGCGATCAAGGAAAAGTATATGAACGGCGACGAGGCCAACTATGTTGGCGTTACTTCCGCTGCCAAGGACGTTAACCGCGCTGACCAGCAGCTAGTGGTTGCTACCAATGCTGAGTTCGCTCCCTGGGAGTACAAGGAAGGCACACAGTACTTCGGTATCGATATGGAGATCGCACAGCTGATCGCTACCGAGCTGGGTCTGGAGCTGGTTATCGACGATATGGACTTTGATATGGTCGTTGGCGCTGTCGGCAAGCAGTGCGTGGATATTGCAATGTCCGGTATCACCATCACCGCAGAGCGTATGGATGTTATCAACTTCTCTATTCCCTACTACACCGAGGCTATCGTAGCGGTATGTAAGGCAGACGATACCTCTCTGGATTCCGTAGGTACCGTTGTGGATATGCTGAACGTTATTTGCGCTGCCAACTAAAAAAGAAAAGGTAAGCAAAGGCTTAGTCTGCGAAGCTGCGGAGGGGAGACTCTCCGCAGTTTGCAAGCACTAGGCCTTTGCCTTGGTTAAGAATATGAACAATTTTACTGAAATGTGGAATGAATTCGTCAAGCAATTCATTACCTTAAGAGGCTATGAGAATGTTCTCAAGGGTCTGTGGGCGACATTGCAGATCGCAGTGATCGGTTTGCTGATCGGCATTGCCATCGGCACTTTGATCGCCGTGGTCAGAGTGATGCCCAAATATAAGCTGATGCCCAGAATTCTGGACAAGATCTGCGTCTGCTACATCGAGCTGTTCCGCGGCACGCCTATGGTGGTACAGCTGCTGATCGGCTATTGGGTGCTGCTACCGCTGCTGGATATTCAGGTAAACTCCGGTATTCCGGTGGCGATCATCGTGTTTGGTCTGAACAGTGGCGCTTATGTCAGCGAGATTATGCGCGGCGGCATCAACTCCGTGGACAAAGGACAGATGGAAGCCGGCAGAGCTGTGGGTCTGACCTATGCCACCACGATGCTGAAGATCGTTGTGCCCCAGGCGGTGAAGAATATCCTTCCCACATTGGGCAATGAGTTTATCGTTTTGATCAAGGAAACTTCCATCGTAAGCTTCATCGCTGTAACGGATCTGTATCGGTCCTTCAAACAGCTGGGCGATCCGACTTATAACTACACAATGCCCTATCTGATGCTGGCACTGACCTATTTGGTTTTGGTGCTGCTGATCTCCTGGGGTGTCAGAGCGCTGGAAGCAAAACTGAAGAAGAGTGAGAGATAATATGGAAAAGCAGTTAATTTTATCGGTAAAAAACCTCACGAAAACCTTTGACGATACGCAGGTGCTCAAGGGCGTCAATCTGGATGTTTATGAGGGAGATGTGGTGGCGATCATTGGCGCCTCCGGCTGCGGAAAGTCCACATTTTTAAGATGTGTCAACTGTCTGGAAGATCCCTCCGGCGGTACGATTATGTTCCAGGGCGAGGATCTGGCGGATATGAAGGTGGATATCAATGTTCACCGGCAGAAGATCGGTATGGTGTTCCAGCAGTTCAATCTGTTTAACAACCTTACCGTGCTGGATAATATTACGCTGGCGCCCCGCATTGTGGCAAAGAAAAACAGAAAAAAGCTGGGCTGCAGCATGGCAGATATCAAAAAGCAGACCGAAAGCAGGGCGATGGAGCTGCTGCGCGCCATTGGTCTGGAGGAGAAGGCATCTGCGTATCCCGCACAGCTTTCCGGCGGTCAGAAGCAGCGCGTGGCTATCGTCCGGGCGCTGGCAATGGATCCGCAGGTGATGCTGTTTGACGAGCCTACCTCCGCGCTGGATCCGGAGATGGTTGGCGAGGTTTTGGATGTAATGAAGGCACTTGCCAAGAAGGGAATGACCATGGTGGTGGTTACCCACGAGATGGGCTTCGCCCGGGAGGTTTCCAACCGCGTTCTGTTTATGGACGACGGTGTCATCGCCGAGGAAGGCACGCCCGAGGAAGTGTTTGGCAATCCCAAGAGCGAGCGCCTGCAGTCCTTCCTGGCGAAGGTTCTATAATTGAGGTGTGATATGAAGGGCAAACATTTTCTGAAGCTGCTGGATTTTACACCGGAGCAGATCACCAAGCTTTTGGACGATGCAGCGGATTTTAAGGCAAAGAAAAAGGCGGGAATTCCCCACAAGCTGCACCAGGGCAAGAACATTGTCCTGCTGTTTGAAAAGGATTCTACCCGCACCCGCTGCGCTTTTGAGGTAGCCGGCGCGGACTTAGGTATGTCCGTTACTTACTTAGGACCCAGCGGCAGCCAGATGGGCAAGAAGGAGTCCATTGCCGATACCGCCCGTGTTCTGGGCAGAATGTACGACGGCATCGAGTACCGCGGTTTCGACCAGACTATCGTGGAGACCCTGGCAAAATATGCCGGCGTGCCCGTGTGGAACGGCTTGACCAATGAGTTCCATCCCACCCAGATTCTGGCGGATATGCTGACCATTCGGGAGCATTTCGGCGAGCTGGCCGGCAAGAAGCTGGTGTATATGGGCGATGCGCGGTACAATATGGGCAATTCCCTGATGGTCGGCTGCGCCAAGCTGGGCATGCATTTCGTGGCCTGCGCGCCGCAGGAATATTTCCCCAGCGAAGAGCTGATCGCACAGTGTCAGGCGGTTGCCGCCGAGACCGGCGCAACACTGGAATTCATCACTGATCCGATGGAAGCGACCAAGAATGCGGACGTGATCTACACGGACGTGTGGGTTTCTATGGGTGAGCCGGACAGCGTCTGGGAGGAGCGAATCCGCCTGATGACGCCCTACCGCGTCACCAAGGAACTGATGGACAACGCAGGTGCGCAGTGCCGGTTTATGCACTGCCTGCCGGCATTCCACGACCTGAATACGGTGATCGGCAAACAGATTTTCGACAAGTTCGGCATTGACTGTATGGAGGTCACCGACGAGGTGTTCGAAAGCGCGCAGTCCATCGTCTTCGACGAGGCGGAAAACCGGATGCATACCATCAAGGCCGTGATGGCAGCTACGCTGTAAAAAGAATATGAAAAAACACCGATCGAAAGATCGGTGTTTTTGTCGTTGAGGACGCCTGAAAGGGTGTCATTCCGACCGAGCGGCAGCGAGCGGAGGAATCTTCGCACACAAGTTTTGCGGTAGATCCTTCGACTGCGGCTTCGCCTTCGCTCAGGATGACAGGTGCGGTGGTAGATGGCGGTTTTGCGGCGGGAGCAAGCCCCCGCCCTACAGTATGCACCCAAGGGTTATCGTAGGGGCGGATGCCCACATCCGCCCGCGGGCGAACACAGTTCGCTTCTGCATTTGTTAAGTGAAATCGTGGCTGTCGCCACGGTGAAATCTGCGACGGTGTCGCAGGGGAAATTTGATGCTGGCGCATCAAGTGAAATTAAATTTGCCACAGCTTTGCGAAGCAAAATTTCACTGCGCAGCAATTTCACTCCGCGAAGCGGAATTTCACTTGCCCATAAGGGCAATTTAGCTAAAAAAGCACTTGCTATTGCAAGTGCTTTTTTCTGGCTGTTGCGAACTGTTTAGATGCCAACTTAAAGTTGGTCTTTTGCAAAGTCAATAAGTCGTAAAAGTTCATTTTGTTTCTCTCGGAGTTTTGGGATTAACTCTAAACCACGTTTGTTCTTTTGCAGATATGTATAGAGGTTAAAGTATCTGTGCCATAGCCCGTATAAAAACCGTATTTCTTCTTGCAATTCTTCTCTGTTCATATTACCGCCACCTTTCTTTTTGGTAACAGCAATTATACACATTAAATGCTATAAGTCCAGAGAATTATTTTAGATCACACACCAATAATGCATGATCACTTCCTGCTTTTAATGCCTCATCATAATAGTAATTCATCATATCAATTTTATGACTGCTTTTTGTAAATATGAAATCGTATCTTACTGCGCCTTTTCGTCTTATGTTATGCGATTTTGTAAGCGGAATGCCCCTTTCGCACTCAGTGATATTATTATATTTTACAAAAGAATCAACCAAACCTATTTCATCAATTTTATCAAAAAAGTGTTTCGCACCGGGACCGTTATCAAAAAACTCCATTTGTTTAATATCATAATGGTCTATTTGCGGCTCATTGGCATCAATTCCGATAATATCCGGTTGAAAATTATCAATAAATTCTGTAAAAGAATCGTATTGAACTGATTTTGTTCTATAATAACCGCAGCCGGTTAATGAGTGGAGAGCCAAAACTTTAATATTT
>JAZNNE010000074.1:0-19201 GCA_045580125.1 Faecousia sp.
CGGTGCGTACCGGTCCAACCACACCTACATAAATATTACCGCCGGTTCTGGCGGCCAGTCTTGCATAAATGTTTTCCATAGCCAGCCTCCTCATCCGGCAGGAGGACAGCTCCTGCCATGGTCTACCAAAGGGTATGTCCCAACGGACAAAAATAGAACTTACCCGCCGGCTTTTTTGCGCATTGACAGCATCGCATTCGGCGTGATAGGATAGAGCAAAGAAAGGAGGGGATTTTATGGCAGATCAGTATTCCCGCACAAGACTGCTCATTGGCGAAGACGGCATCGAAAAGCTGCGCAACGCCCGCATTGCACTGTTCGGTTTGGGCGGTGTCGGCGGATATGCCGCAGAGGCCCTTGCCCGTGCAGGCGTGGGTCATATGGACCTGATCGACGACGATACCGTCAGCCTGACCAACCTAAACCGTCAGTTGCTTGCCACCCATTCCAGCATTGGAAGCTACAAGGTAGACGTGGCAGCCAAGCGGATCGCAGACATTGACCCCTCCATCGAGGTGCGCACGTTTAAGACCTTCTATTTGCCGGAAACGGCGGATCAGTTCGATTTTTCCCGGTATGACTATGTACTGGATGCCATTGACACCGTTACCGGCAAGCTGGCGCTGATCGTCCAGGCGAAGAACTCCGGCACGCAGATCATCAGCTGTATGGGCACCGGCAACAAAATGGATGCCACCGGTTTTCTGGTTGCGGATATTTCCAAAACCTCCGGCTGCGCCTTGGCGCGGATCATGCGCAAGGAGTGCGCCAAGCGGGGTATCAAAGGCGTGAAGGTGGTCTATTCCAAGGAGCTGCCGAAAAATCCCCAGGAATCTCCCAACGATCCCTTAGAGCCTCAGCGAGAGGGCTCATCCCGCCGCTCTACCCCCGGCTCCAATTCCTTTGTGCCTGCTGTGGCAGGTCTGATTATGGCCGGCGAGGTCATCAAGGACTTGACAAAATAAAAGGACGCGTTACGCGTCCTTTTTTCTTTACCAAAGCATATCGATTCGGTACATTCGCAGCCAAGCGTCGATCTGCAGCAGATAGCAGATCGTCTGGGGCACCTTCATCAGCTGCCCGTACCAGGGCCAGGCATATTCCGCCGTTAAAAGCGCCCGTGCCGCCTGCCGGTCCACCAAGTAAAATAGCGGCGCATCCTTGTCTTCCAGCAGGTTTTCCAGCTTCCGGCTGACCGCCTGATTGTAAAGCGGATCAAAGGTCTTGGGATAGGGGCTTTTCTTCCGCCACAGCACTTCCTCCGGCAAAATGCCCGTCATCGCATAGCGCAAAAGTCCCTTTTCCTTGCCCCGATAGTCCTTAAATTCCCAGGGCACGCCATAAAGATATTCTGCGATCCGATGGTCGCAAAACGGCACCCGAACCTCCAGACCGGAATACATACTCATTCGATCCTTTCGGTCCAAAAGTGTCTGCATAAACCACTGCTGATTGAGGTTTACCATCTGTTTCATCCGCGCTTCCTGAGGCGATGTGCCCGGAAGAATATCGCTGTCGTCGCAGGTCTTTTTGTAGCGCTGATATACATATTCCTTACCGTCCAGCCTGCCCTGCAAAGCCGGCGCAAGCATCATTTGCCGCTGGCGGATATTCTGCGACCAGGGGAAGCCCTCCTGATCCCGAATTTCCGCATCTCGGTACCAGGGATAGCCGCCAAATATCTCATCAGCACATTCTCCGGACAGTGCCACCGTCACGTGCTCCTTGATTTTTCGACAAAAGCTGAGCAGGGAAATGTCCACATCCGCCATTCCCGGCAGATCCCGGGCGGCAACTGCGTTTTCCAGATCTGCCAGCAGGTCCTGCGGACTCAATACGCACCAACGGTGCTGCGAATCCAGCTTTTCCCGCATCAGGTCAATATAATGCCCGTCGGAATTGGGCTGAAACTTACTGGGTACAAAATACCGGTCGTTGTCTGCATAGTCTACGGAAAATGTAGGCAGCTGTTTCCCACCGAGGGCATCCGCGCAAATCGAGCATATCAGGCTGGAATCCAAGCCGCCGGACAAAAACGCCCCGATGGGCACATCCGAGACCATCTGCCGATGGATGGCGTCCAGCACCAATTCCCGCACGTTTTCCGCAGTTTCCTCAAAGCTCTCCCGATGCTCCCTGTCTTTCAGCTTCCAATAGCGGTGGATTTTCAGTTCTTGGTTTACATAATATCCAAAGCAGCCGGCTTCCAGCTCTTCCATTCCCCGCAATACGCCGCAGCCCGGTGTCCTGCCGGGACCCAGAAGCAAAATTTCCGCCGCCCCCTGCGCATCCAGTTCCGCCCGCACCGTCGGATATGCCAAAATGGTTTTCAGCTCAGAAGCAAACAGCAAGCCGCCATCGTGTTTTTTGAAAAACAAGGGCTTGACACCCATCCGGTCTCTGGCGATAAACAGCCGTTTTTCCTGCGTTTCCCACACGGCAAAGGCGAAAATGCCGTTAAAACGCTCCAAGCATTTTTCCTGCCATTGGGCATAGGCGTGCAGCACCACCTCTGTGTCGGAATGTCCTGCAAATGTATGTCCGCATTTTACCAATTCTGCGCGGATTTCCTCGGTATTGTACAGCTCTCCGTTGTAGACGATCGTGTAGGTCTGCTTGCCAGCGGAAAATGCCATGGGCTGTTTTCCTCCGGCAATATCGATCACCGCCAAACGGGAATGCAGCAATGTAGCGTCTTTGTTTTGATAAACGCCGTTCTCATCCGGACCGCGGCGATGCATCGTTTCCAGCATTTTCTTTTTCGTTTCTTCCGTGCAAGGCAGACCGATCATTCCGGCAATTGCGCACATATTGTTTCCTCCCTTCCATCTGATTATTCTATGCGCCGGCGACGGAATAATTTTGTCGAACAGGGGAAAACTTTTTGCGGGTGATAAAAATGAAAGATAATTTTGATATGCTCAGTTCTATTATCAAAACAACGCAAATGGGTCAGGTGGGCATCCGCAGTGTGCTGGATTCGCCTATGAGCCCCGGAATTCAGAAAGCACTTCATTCCCAGCTGAAGGAATACGACGCCATTGAGACCGAGGCCCACGATCTTGCCAAGCAGCGGGGCTGGAAGCTTAGCGAGTTGAATCCCGCTGTGCGAAAAATGTCGGATATGATGACAAGAGCGAAGCTTTCTATGGGCTGCAACGACTCCAAAATCGCATCTATGATGGTGCAGGGCAATATGCGCGGCGTTATCAAGGGTTTGAAAAATTCTCACCGGTACGCCCACGACGATCCCCAGATCAGTGCCCTTTCCCGTAAGCTTCTGGACTGTGAAAACAGCAACATCCTACAAATGGAAGGTTATCTGTAATTCATTTGGTTGCCACCGCCACCACCTGCGCATAACCGGAAGCATAGCGATAGGGCGTGATGGTCCGGGATTCACCCGGCTCCAAGTCAGGGATCACCGCACTGTAGGTGATCCCGCCTACATAGATATCTTCCGCGCCTTCGTGGTGCTTATAGAAAACCCGGACACAGTCCAGCTTTTGATCCGTCAGATTGGTTACTTCCAGGGTGCACATTCCCGTTTCCCGGATCTGCACTGTACGCTCTGCGCGGTCAAAAACCCCGGGGATCACTGTGCGGCATCGGCAAGCCGTTACCGCCACAGCCGAATAGGGCTGCTTGCTTTCCTCCAGCAGCAAAACTGTGCTTTTCGGCGGAATGTAGGTTGCGTCAAAGGACAGCTCCCGCCCGTTTTGTATCAAGATAAGCTGGGCATATTCGATGCCCGTTGTGCCGGTATTGGTCAGCACCAGCGCCGCGACATCCGTCACATTTTCTTCTGAGCCGTCCTCCAGATACGCGCCTTCATAGGCGATCAGCTTTTCCGCCACCAAGCTGGTGTATTCCAGCACAAATGGGAAACCGTTCTGCTTATTTTCCCCGCCTGCAGGCGCCGTATTCGGCTGGGTTGGCAGCTGTGCCGAGGGCTCCGTAACAGATAAGACGGGCAACGCCTCATTGCCAGGATACATCAACCGGGTCAAGCCGCCACCGATCCCCAGTCCCAACAAAAACACCGCCACCGTTACAAGCATTCTTCGCATACTGCCACGCCTCCCTTTTGTTCACCGCTTTTTTGCCGTGATGGCATTATAAAAAATAGGTTTTGACCGATTCAAGGGAAACAGCATACATTCTGGGGACGGCTTTCAAAAACAACTCGACAAATAAAAATTGCTCCGGTTTGTATTTTTGAATTTTTTGGAAAAATGATTTGAAAAAGGCGGCGGCTTGTAGTATAATTCTTTCAGAAAAATGTCCATCGCAAGGAGAATAGATATGAAAAAACCTTTCGGTACATTGGTATCCGGTGAGCAGACCTATCTGTACACCATTTCCGGTCACGGCATCACCGCTGTCATCTCCGACTACGGTGCCACGCTGGTCAAGCTGCTGGTGCCCGACCGCGACGGCAATGTGGCCGACGTGGTGCTGGGCTTTGACGATCCCAACACCTATCGAAATGTCCCCACCTTTTTCGGCGCACCCGTTGGCAGAAATGCCGACCGCGTAGGCGGTGCGAAATTCACTATGAACGGCATCGAATATGCTATGCCCGTCAACGACGGCGACTGCCATAACCTGCACAGCGGTCCGGACTATTATAAAGACCGCATCTGGTCTGTCGAAGCCCACACAGGCAGCAGCATCCGCCTGAAGCTTCTCAGCCCCCACGGCGATCAGGGCTTCCCCGGAAACGCCGAGATCCACATCACCTACTCCATTCAGGCACCGGCTGCGCTGTGTATCTGCTACGATGCCATTTCCGATCGGGATACCGTCTTCAACTTTACCAACCACAGCTATTTTAACCTGTGCGGACACGATCATCCGGAAAAAGCAATGCAGCAGGTTCTGAGTATGCCTGCCCGTTTCTTCCAAGTGGCAGACGCCGCATCTGTTCCCACCGGTGAGCTGCGCAGTGTGGAGTGCACGCCCATGGATTTCCGCATTCCCAAGCCCATCGGTCAGGATATCAATGCGTCTTATGAGGCTCTGCAGCTGCAGGGCGGCTATGACCATAATTTTGAGGTCTTTACCGATCCCTGCGCCATTTTGTCCGATCCGGAATCCGGCAGAACGATGGCAGTCTCCACCGATTGCCCGGGTCTGCAGTTCTATGCGGGCAATTATCTTGCCGGCGAGATCGGCAAGGACGGCGTCGCCTATACCCGCCGGGGCGGTGTGTGCCTGGAAACCGAGTACTACCCCGATGCAATCAATCACCCCGAATGGCCTCAGCCCTTTACCAAAGCCGGTCAGCACTACCACAGCGAAACAAAATATAGTTTTAATTAACCTGTTTGCCTGCAAAGCCACCGCTTTGCAGGCTTTCTTTTGCACACCTCCCGCATTTTCGCGCATAAACTGTCTTGTAAGCCTTTATGCTTATTGCTACTTTTTTATCGGGAGGTATCCGTCATGTCTGACAATTGTCGGGACACCCTGCGCTGTGATCCTCAGGATCTGCAGCAGGCTATGTCCATTCACACAAGAAAGATCACCGACTCCTGCCGCGACAAGGACTGCATCGAGGATCTTCGGGTTTACATGACCAAGGGCTCACAGTGCCTGCTGGACACGGCAGCCGGCGCCCGGGTGCGCTGCGCAGAGCTTTTGTACACATACATTGATGTGGAGCCGGTGGCTTTCGACCGGAATCACTACTGCATTGATGTAACCTTCTACTACCGCATCCTTGCCGATGCCACCATCGGCACCAACCGCCCTGCAGCGCTGTATGGCTTGGCTGTGTTTACCAAACGGGCTGTGCTGTGCGGCGAGGATTCCCAAGCCCACATCTACCGCAGCGATACCCGTCTGTGCGAGCCTGACGGCTTGACCCGCTACTTTGCAAACCGCCCCACCGCCGTGGTGGAGGTGCTGGATCCTATGGTGCTCAGCTCCAAGATCCGCGAGGTCTGCGACTGCCATTGCCGTGAGGATGCGTCCTTGCAGATCCCCGCTGCCATCGCTGCCCAGTTTGACGATGAGCTGGTCTACGCCGGCGAACGCCGCCGGATGTTCGTGACCTTGGGGCAGTTCTCTATCATTCGTCTGGAACGGGATGCTCAGCTGATCGTGCCGATGGTGGATTATGCTCTGCCGACCAAGGAATGCTGCGACAGCCCCGGCTGCACCGAGGATCCCTGCGAGATGTTCAGCAGGATCCCCTTCCCTGCAGCCCAGTTCACCCCCACCGGCTGCGACGGCTGCGCCGCCACCGCCGAAACCGGCTACCAAACCTGCGCCTGTAAGGATTGATACTACGCAAGGCTCCCTTGTTCAAAGGGAGCTGTCCCGCGAACAGCGTGACAGAGGGATTGTCTTCTCCCCCAGTCTGCCCTGCTGGCATCCAGCCCCCTCGTCAGAGGGGGCCTTTTGCCGCGCTTAACCCCTTTATTTTACTTTTTTCCCCTTTACAAACCCGAAAAAGCTTGCTATAATAGCAAAGCTGTCAAGCAAATGCACCGGTGGCTCAATGGATAGAGCATCGGATTCCGGTTCCGAGGGTTGGGGGTTCGAGTCCCTTCCGGTGTACCAGCAAAAGGGTTATCCTATTCTGGATAACCCTTTTTTATTTATAGTTGTAATGCGTTCCTTTTTGAATAGTAGTGAGGCCAACCGCAAAGCGGTTGGCCTCATTTCTGCTATATAAACTTGATCATTTTCCGACGGGCGGATGCAGATCCCACTCAGGGAAGCAGCTTGCAAAGCCCTCAAGGTTTTGGGTCAACATGACTTTTTCCATCTTGGCAAGGTCGGATGTATCCTGACCGAACATTGCTTCGAGTTCTTCAAATTCGCCAAGCTCATTTGTCATATTCATATCTGTCATCTCACTACCTCCGATTTAAGCCACAATATCGGGAACAGCGCCGCTTTCGTAGTTGTCAACAATCGTCTTTGCGCGCTTCCATTCTGCAAGAATATCGTTAATTTTTGCTTTGCCAGCAGCAATTTTCGCATCATATTCGGCATTGATTTCAGCAATACGCTTTGCGTTTACTTTCTTGACACTGCCGGATGTTAAGAAACAAATGCCAGAACCAATTAGGCCCATAAGACCTATAGGCCATAGAATAAACAAGAAAATAACGCTGATGCCCGCAATAATCGCGGCGGTAATTATACGCTTTTTGGGTTTGTTTGACTTAACGGTGTTTATCTTTTCTTGCCGTTCCTGCTGCATATGCATCTCATAGCTGCAATGCAATTCAGCGGTGTTTGCGCCGTCAGTCGAAATGCCGGACCAGGAGTCAACATTCAAGGTAATCTGCTTGGGGAATGCCGGCTTCTTTTCTGCCATATACTCCTGGAAACCGCTACGAATATAGCTGCTCAAGAAGTTAACGGAGGTCTTACGTTCAGAAGGATGGGCATCTTCTTTGTTCATAATGATATTTGTCATCTGGCTGACCAAGTCAATGGTTTCTTCTGTACGCTTGCGATCTGCCTCCAGAACAGAGCGTTTTGCAGCATCAATATCACCATCAAAGTAACGGATTGCCTGTAGATATCTTTCCTCTTTACGCAGAGGCTCTTCTTTTTCGTCGCATCTGCTAATCAAAGAAACCAATGTTTGGTCGATATCTCTCTTCAGTTTTTCTTCCTCAACCGTAACGTTCTTTATGCTGGAGAACTTATTTGAAATGCGGCCGACAGAGTTGATACGGCTCACATATGCAGCAATTTCAGCATATTCACGAACATTGCTGCTCATTTGAGGAAACTGTCCTTCTAGATCTACAGTGAAATTTCTGCAATAATTTCGCCAAAGTTCAGTTTGTCTTTGCTCAAAATCTTCACCGTTGCTTTGGATCTCACGAAGCCACTTAGCAACATAATCCTCACACATATGCTTTTCATCGGAACCGAACACACCGTTCAAATAGGCATTGAGATATGTAAAATTACTTTCCGTAAAATGCTCTGCACTTTGATGCGCAAAATAGATGGACAGCCATTCAAAACAGGTGTCGGTTCTGTTATTGCGTCGACAGATAAGGGCCATAGTCAAGGCGGTCTTTTCTTCATCACGCTTAACGGCTTCTGTAATTGCGCGGTTCGCCAAATCTCTGTCATTGCCAATCCATGCCGCGACAGCAACCAGGCAAGGCGCAAGCCAGTAGTCCGGAGTGGAGAGCATCAGTTCCTCAGTAACCTGAGAGATTGTAGTCTTCTTAACCAGTGCAAGGTCAGTTGCCTGCAACACACCGAGCATGGTCTCTCTAACGATCTTGTATCCGCCAAAGTTCTGCTCCAGCTCCTGACGAACACGAATAAGCTCGGTTGCAGCTTTTTGCAAAGTAGCGGCTTTCTTGGACTCGTCCATAAAGCGTTCAAAGGATTCTTTCAGAACACTTAATTCTCTGCCCAATTCGTCCATTTCTTGTGTTACTCGATCTAAGCAATTATTGGTATGTGTCAGCTCTCGCTCAATTCGATCAGTAGATGCTGCGACCCTATCCAATCGCCGCTCAATTGCCGAAAGGTTGATGCTTGTTGAAAGATCTGCCATATTTTTTCTCCTTCATATTGGCTATGCCATATCAGCGTCAGCTTTATATTGCTGGCACTTATTTTCGTATGCTCCAATAAATTTCGCTTTTAAATTGGCATCATTCATTGCACGAATGACCTTGCCAACATTCACAACATAGTTGTCGTAGAAATAACGAACCTTTGCTTTTAGATAGAAACTTTGTCCAACATACGGAGAGTCCGGATTGGTTTCAATTGATTTTAACAACGCAAAGCAGGTTTTAGGAATGCCGCAATGCTGCGCAAGTTCTCGGTACATATCCACAAGACTATCTGTAAGATATCCAGCAGAGGTGCGCTTAGAAATTAAGAACGGACAAATCGTATCAATGATCGTACACAGCTCTCTTGCGTCATCCGGTGATTGCATATTTACTGCAATCAGTTGAATAACCTGCTCTTCGAAATCAGCAAGGTTATAGGCGGACGCCATAATTAAGCTGCCGATATCTCGCACTTCGTCATACTCCAGCGCCACATCCATAATCTGCTCAAAGAACATTCTCATAGAGTCCGGCTTTCTGGCAGTAAACTCATCATAATATGCCAGTATGTACATTGCCGGCGCATTGTCCATAGAGATATTCAAAACCTCCATAGCATAATGCTTGGCATCATCCATTCTGCCTTCTTTGAAAAAATGGATGGCATTGCGTCGTGCGTATACGACTTTACCATTTGCGTTCAGTGTTGATCGGGAATAATATTCTTCCTTTCCGCACTGATTGCAGCTCAATATTCTCCGTTTTGGATCAAATGTTACATTGGTACTGCCACAGCCGTGACATTGCAGTCCCTCTAAATCCATATCCCGAACCTCTCTTTGTTATCTGACTGAGGACGCCGCACTGTTGCGCATTTTCCAAGTCATTTCCGCCGCCTCAACCTTATTCAGGATAATCAGACGATCTGCACGCGCAATCGTTAACTGTGCAAGCTCGTCCAACTGCATGTCCATTTGGAACTCCTTTTCAGAAGTTGCATTGGTGGAGATGTTGGTGCTATAATCAACAGCCTCTTTCAGCTTGAGAAGTCTTGCTCTAATCTCTTTATCCTGCGTAATTGCAAGCAGTTCGCCCAGTTTCCTGCCAATGTTAATGGAAGGTGCAGTCTTCTGTGCTGTCTCTTCCATCTGCCGTTCAAGACGAGCAGAAGTCTGTTCAGCCCACAAAAGCAGAATAATATAGCCAGCAATTGCTACCACATTCAGCGTTACCAATACCCAGTTGAAATCTCCGAATCCCAGCAGCACAAAAATGCTATTAAGGAGTACCGCAATCAGCAAATAACCAACGGAAAAAATGATGCCTAATACACCAGGCTCAGCGCCTTGATTGCCGGGATCCTTTCTGAAAACCAGCAAATAGACCTCTGCAGCCATAATTGCGATAATGGTACAGGTAACACTTCCCCAACACAGCCAAGGCAATCCACACAACTTAATGTATACTGCAATTGCAAAAACCCAAACAAAACCAAGTATTGCAATCGTAATGGCTAGAGCAGATGTCTTTTTCATAAGATTACCCCCTTGCCTTAAATCTTTGTGCCACACTCAGGACAGAACTTTGCACCCGGTGCCAGCTTATTTCCGCAATTAGGGCAGGCAGCCTCCAACTTATGACCGCAGTTTGCACAGAATTTTGCTCCGGCAGGAAGCGTAGCTCCGCACTCAGGACAAGCAGCACCTGCAGCACCCAACTGTTCGCCGCAATTCAGGCAGAATTTTGCCTCCGGGGCGCATGCAGCACCGCACTTAGGACAAGCATTGCCTTGTGCCGAGGATGTCTGAGCGGAGACATTGTTCGCTGCGCCGATGGTATTTTGCGCAATATCGCTCATGCCTGCACCAAACGCGCCACCTACACCGAAGCCCATACCCAGACCCATACCGGCTCCCATCATAGTAGATGCAGTGCCTTCATTTTGTGCGGCAGCCTTCATAACATCGAAAGAATGCTCCTGCTGATATGTATAGCCCTCACGCTCACGCATACGGGCGCGTGCAGCAGATTCAATATCCATCTTAGCCGCGGTGCCTTCAGCCTCAATCTGATTCTTCTTTCTCTGAATCTTGGCCTCGTTGATAATTCTGAGATCTTCATCCGGCACATTGATACTGTGGAAAGAAAAATTATCCAGTGTCAAACCGAAATCATCAAAATGATCGCGCAGCGATTCACAAATGGTTGCGGAGAACTCAGAAAGATATGCGCTGATTTTTAGAACACTGATATTTTGGCGAATAATATTGTTTGCGAGAAGATTGGGTACGTATTCCAAAATCTTGGCGCGCATAAATGTAACCAGTTCATCTCTGGTGTAGTCGGCACGTGTTCCTACAATTTTTTGCAGGAATTTTCTTGCCTGTAGCTCGGCGCGGCTGGTGTCCACCTGCTCAATATGCACACCGAACAGGCCAAATGCACGTACATGAACATTTACATCCTCTTCAGGATCGACAACCACAACAGGTGCCTGCGTGCCCCAAGACAGGTCGTTCAGATATGTCGTGTTTACAAAGTACACGGCGCTGTGGAAGGCGGATTCGCCGCCGGTCAGTGCATGAGAGATATTGCGAAAGGGCGCAAATCTTTTATCACCAGTCTCCAGCTTAATCTTGCACGGGCCTATAAATGTCGTAACCTGAGACTGACCTGCGCTTGCATCGCCCAGAGAGCTGGCGGCATTCATATTGTTTGTGAAAATTGCCATCTGGGAAGGTCCAACGATTAAATAGGATCCGTTGGGAAAATCCTCATACTCAAACTTGTGAACGATAACAGAAGCCTCTGCATCGGTTTCCGGTTCCCACTTGATGACATCTACAGAAAATGCACCAAGAATTCCAGAATGTTGCTTTTCCTTGGGATTATTGCTGCTGAACAAAGCCATGGTTAAGTCCCCCTTTGAATTTTTCTATGCTTGTGGGATAAATGAATAAACATTTACAAAACAATTATATAGCAAATTTTTACAAATTGCAACAAAATATAACACGATAACAATTAATTCTTAAACTCCTAAGCAGAAGGACAAACGTGGTAAACGGTTCGATTATAGAATGTGCTGGTGTACCAGCAAAAGGGTTATCCTATTCCGGATAACCCTTTTTTATTTATAGTTGCAATGCGTTCCTTGCTGTGTATACTACCCGTTGCGCGGAAACAATCCCTCAGTCAAAAATCAGAGATTTTTGCCAGCTCCCTTTGCACAAGGGAGACTTTTTTCTTGCAATCTTTTATCGCTGTGCTATAATATTCACAGATTATTTGATGCTGCATATTATCTTCATATAAGGAGGCGTAATGTATGCGATTGGTTTTACTGACTGCGCTGGGTGTGGGCGGCGCAACGGTGTTCGGCTCGCTGCTGGGCTTTGCTTTTAAGAAAATCTCCCATAAATTCAGCGATATCGTACTAGCCTTTGCCGCAGGTGTTATGCTGGCAGCATCGGTGATCGGTCTGATCGTCCCCTCGCTGGAATACGGCGACAAATGGGCGTTGCCGGTAACTGTCATCGGCATTTTCTGCGGCGCGCTGTGCCTGAATTTTCTGGATAAGCTCGTCCCTCATCTGCACCGGCTGTCTGGCGTGGATCAGGAGGCGCATCCCCACCAATCCGCGCAGCTTAACAAGGTGCTGCTGTTCGTAATGGCCATCGCCATCCACAATCTGCCGGAGGGCATCGCCGCCGGCGTTGGCTTCGGCACCGGCAACACCGGCGAGGCTATGACCATTGCAGCCGGTATCGCTCTGCAGAACATTCCGGAGGGCATGGTGATCATCGCGCCGATGCTGGCGGCCGGTATGAAGCCGGGCAGGACCTTCATCGCCGCGCTGCTGACCGGCGTTGTGGAGGTTTTAGGCGCGCTGCTGGGCTATTTTGCGGTCAGCCTTTCTGCGGCGATCTTGCCCTTTGCGCTGGCCTTTGCCGGCGGCACGATGCTCTACGTCATCAGCGACGAAATGATCCCCGAGACCCACGCCCACGGCGTGGAGCGGGGCGCAACCTATTCACTGCTTGCCGGCTTCTGTCTGATGCTGGCAATGAGCCATTATCTGTAAGATACAGGAGAAATAGAAATGTCAGAATATCAATACATCACATTGCGGGAAAAGCCCGAAATCAAGGATGCTGCCGCTGGGTGGTTTCACAGCAAATGGGGTGTGCCTACGCAGGCCTATCTGGAATGTATGGACGCCTACCTGAAGCGTGAAACGGAACTGGGCTGGTATTTGTGTATGCAAAACGACCGGATTCTGGGCGGTCTGGGCGTGATCGAAAATGATTTTCACGACCGCAAGGACCTGACCCCCAACATCTGCGCTGTCTATACGGAGGAAGATCACCGCTGCAAGGGTATCGCGGGAAAGCTGCTGAATATGGCCGTTGAAGACCTGCGCAGCAAAGGGATCTCCCCCGCTTATCTGGTTACCGACCACACCGGCTTTTACGAAAAGTACGGCTGGGAATTCCTGTGTATGGTGCAGGGCGACGGCGAGCCGGATATGACCAGGCTGTACATCCACAAATAAGCAAAACCGCAGCATCTAACGGATGCTGCGGTTTTTTTATCCTTTTTCCTCGATTGCGCAGGCCAGTTCAAAGGCAAGCAGGGCAATTCTCTCTTTTTCGTCCAATTTTGCAAATCCGCTGAGGCTTCTGGGATCCCATTGGGTGTGATCCAGGTTGTCCCCCGCATAGAGGAACTGGAAAAATTCCACACCACGGAAATCGCACATCGCCTGCACCGCTGCGCATTCCATCTCAACGCAAATGGCACCCATTTCTTTCCGCTTGGCGATCTTGCCCCGGGTCTCCCGGTAAAACGCATCCGTTGTCCAGGTGGTGCCCGTCACATAGGGATAGCCGCGTTTCTCCAAAATGGTTTGAAACAGCTCCACATACTTTTTGTTGACTTCAATGTAATCGGCTGCCGGAGCATAATGGTAGCTTGTCCCCTCGTCCCGAATGGCGCGGGTTGGAATGATAATGCCGCAATCGCTGATATTGCGATCCAGCACACCGCAGTTTCCCAGCAGAATGATCCGCTTTGCGCCCATTGGGATAATATCTTCAAAGCTTCCTGCGCAGGCAGGTGCGCCGCCCCGCGCCTTATACATAGCAAACCGATGTCCGCCGTATTGCACCGCATAAATGGGCCAAACGCCGTCCACATCGTGGGTCTCGGCGATCTGCACGCCGCCCAGCGCTTCCACCACCCGACCAAACAGCTGGTGGGAGAAGATGGAGACCACCGTCTCCGGAAAATCCACAACGGGCTTATGTACGATGTCAGGATTGATCACCGCATCTTTTTCAAAATCAAATTCTGATAACAGCATTATTCGCTCCTTTCCGGATGATACAGGATGTACTCCAGACAGGTTTCCACCGTACCATACCGCGTTTCAAATTCGGTTGTTTTTACATACTGAAAACCGCACTTTTGCGCAACGCGCTTGGACTGCCCGTTCCAGTCAAAGTGACCGACGATGATAAAGTCCAGCTTTTCATCCTCAAACAGCCAACGGCATACCGCCCTGACCGCTTCCGGCACCAAGCCTCGTCCCCAGTAACCCTTGGATAATACATAGCCCAGTTCTCTGCCCTGCAGGCTGTTCAGCTCTGGGTGATTTTTCTCCCTATAATATTCAACGCCAAGCGAGCCGATTACTTTCCCCTGATACTCTATCGCGAAGGTGCGTTTCCCTTCAATAAAACGGGAGAGGATCTCTCTGGACTCCTCCATATTGCGGTGAGGATTCCAGCCTGCCATCTGACCGACACCATCCACACTTGCATACTCGTAGAAATCGCTTAGATCCGATTCCCGCCAGGGTCGCAAGGTAAGACGATCTGTCGTCAGCACCACGCCGGTGATGTCGATTTGTTTATTCATATTCTTACCTCCTTAAAAATAAAAACAGTGCAAGCCAATTTCATTTTGGCTTGCACTGCACTTTCTTTATAGTAAACCGATACGATTATCCTAAAAAGCGTATGACAATGTAAGCCCGTTTCTATGCCAAATCATAGGGTCAACGGACAGATTATTGACTTCATTGAAGCAATAGCGATACATTGTCGGCGCTCCTTTTCTGATTTTTATGCGATTATACACCCAGTTTTATTCGTTGTCAACCCTTAATTTCAGCGTTTCCAACAATTCTTCCAGCTGGATTAGGTTTTCGACCTCATAGTCGGGCTGGATTTCCGGCTTGGCAGGCTTATGCCCCGGATTGACCCAGCAGGTGGCGATGCCGGCGTTGATGCCGCCCAGGATATCCGAGGTCAGGCTGTCGCCGACGATCATTGCTTTGGCGCCGTCAAAATCCGGAATTTGGGCGAAGCTGCGGTCAAAAAATTCCTTCGACGGCTTATTAGCATCCAGATGCTCCGAAATGAACACCTTCTCGAAATAGGGGTACAGCTTGGCGCTGGTCATCCGACCCTCCTGCACGGAAGCGGTGCCGTTGCTGGCGATATAGAGCCGGTAGTGTTTACTCAAGCGCTGCACTGCCTCCTCTGCTCCCGGCAGAAAGTGATGGCCAATGCCCAGATTTTCGATATACAGCTTGTTGCAGGCCTCCGCGTCCGCGTTGATGCCCTCCTGAGCAAAAATCTCCGCAAAGCGACGCACGCCCACCTCGTCGCGGGTCAATTCACCCCGCTCCAGCATTTCCCAGCAAACCTTGTTAATGGCGTGGTAGCGCCCCAGCAGCTCATCTGTCACCGTAACGCCAAAGGCGGACAGGGTCTTGGGGATGGCAATGCGCTCTGCCATATCGAAATCCAGAATGGTATTGTCCAGATCCAAAAACAAGAATTCAATCACAGCGGAGCCTCCCTGCAATGGCGTTGGCAATGGCGGCGAATTCAGGGATTCCCAAGGTTTCGCCACGGACATTTTCGTCAAAACCGCACTGGGCGATCACCTCGGCAGCCCCCTGCTTGCCCAGCTCCGGGAAGCCCGATGCCAGACCGTTGCTCAGCTTTTTGCGCCGCATGGCGAAGCTGGCACGGACAGTACGGAAGAAGATCTTTTCGTCATCGATCTGCCACGGACGCTCCTTGCGCACCCGCAGGGTGATCACCGCAGAAGTTACCTTGGGCTGGGGCATAAAGCAATGCGCCGGCACATCGAACAGCAGCTCCGGCCGGGCATAATACTGGCAGAACACCGTAAACGCGCTATAGTCCGCCGTTCCGGGTGCAGCAGCAATGCGCTGCGCCACCTCTTTCTGCACCATAACCGTAACGGACTCAAAGCACTCCGCCTCCAGCAGCGCCGAGAGAATGGGCGATGTGATATAGTAGGGTAAATTGGCGCAGGCCATAGGGCGCAGACCGGCGAATTTCTCCTTCACCAGCGCAGGAATATCCTGCTTCAGCACATCGCCCCAAAGGATCTCCAGATTGGAAAATTCCCCAACCGTCTGCTTCAAAATCGGCTCTAAGCGGGTATCCACCTCCACGGCGCAAACCTTTTTCGCCCGCAGCGCCAGCTGCTGGGTCAGCGGACCGATGCCCGGACCGATCTCCAGCACGCCCGCTGTTTCATCCACACCGGCATCCTCGGCAATGGATTCCGGAACCCAACCGGCGACGAGAAAATTCTGTCCCTTGGCTTTTGAAAAATGAAAACCGTACTCAGCCAGCAAGGGCTTCATTACGTGAATATCACACACATTCAGCATAGAAAAAACCGCCTTTCTTTCCCACAGCATACCAAATTTTTGATGCTTTTTCAATAGAAAAAACCGCTTTTCAAAATTTGAAAAGCGGTTTTGTACATTTGAGGTTAACCCAGGAAGTAGATGGTGCAATCGCGGATGCCGAAACGGTCGCATTCCGCAACGCTGTTATAGTACAGATCAACGCGGTTACCCTTGATCGAGCCGCCGCAATCCTCTGCCACAGCGATACCGTAGACATACTGACCGTCGTTGGTGACGATGTACATACGGGTGCCGTAGGGAATCACCTTGGGATCCACAGCGATGGCGCCAACGCGGCACAGGGTGCCGGTGGAGGTCCAGATAGTACAGCCGGGATCGGAATTGTGATAAGCGGTTGCAACGAACTGCTCAGAATGGGTGTAGGTCAGAACCTCGCCCTCAGGGGTGGTAATGGTATTCTCGCCGATAACAGGCAACTTCTCCACCGGAGGTGCCTCAGGTGTAGGTGCGGGCTTGGTGGGAGCCTGGGTAGGAGCTTCCGTAGGAGGCTCGGTGGGGATCACCTCAGGGGGATAATCCGGCAGTTCAACGCCGGTGCCGATGGCGATCAGCGCATTCACCGGCTGAGTAATAACCTTTTCGCTGATCAGTGTACGGCTGATCTCCTCGCCGTCCAGATAATGGACGCTGGCCTTGCACTGCAGCTGGCCTTCCACACCCTTGGTCAGAACCACCTGCTCACCCTCTGCAAGGGAAGCATCGTAGCAATACTCTGTTTCAAAGGGAATGGCAACGGTATAGGTCTCCTCTGTGTTGACGGAGCGGGTAACAGTCAGTGTCATACCGTCGTGCGTCATAGTGCTCATCGTCTCAGAGACCACGTCGTCCTTTGTCAGTTTAAAATTCATTCGATTCAGCAGCGACTCAACCGTTTCGCCGTAAGTGGAAACCGTAAGCGTTCTGCCGCCGTAAACAACATTCACGATCTGCATACGCTGAATCGTAATTTCGGACATTCCCAAACCAAGCTGCGTCGTGTAGGTATCATCTGTGCCCAATTCCAAACCTGCTTCGTCCAGAACATCTGCCGGATCTGTAGCATAGGTGGTGTGAATCGTGATTCGACCGCCGTCATTGATCAAATATGTATTCTTTGCAAACGCCGTCTGCGTCAGCAGCAGAACAATACACACGATGGGCAACAGGAGCGCTACCACACGGGTAAAAACAGTTTTTCTTTTCCGAATAATGATATTGTTTTCAAGCATAGAATGAACCTCCTTTCGCACTAGTATATGCAGCGATTTTCGCCTGAATTCTTAAAAGTATCAAATAGTTACAGAATGCATATTCGTCCAGCATTCGATACCCATTTTAACAAATTTTCATAAAAAGTCAAGCTTTTTCTCTAAAAAACCATAAAACGACAACTTTTTCGCAAATTATGATATTTGTTTTATGTAAACTAATATTCAAAATATGCACAGTTTACAATTTGTAACCACTATATCTTGTGGTAAAATTCTTTTTACTTTACATAACTCTCCATAATACGCAACCGCAATTATTGTTGTGTATTACGGGCCTGAAAAGGCGGTTTTTTGCCTGGGGATTGACAAATTTTCGTTTTTGTGTTAAATTTTTTCTAGTAAAAGGCTGTGATGAAGACACGCGCGTCGGTAAGATTCTCAGAGAGGATGCCGCTTTGGTGCAAGGCATCTGTAGCCCTGCCGTCTGCGATACCACTTCTGAGCCGTATGCGCGGAAATGCCATACCGGGTGCGCCCGTTAAAGCGTCAATGAGTGGTGCCGCTTTGCGGTGCAACCAGGGTGGAACCGTGGAATACTTTGTATCCCACCCCTGATCTTTCGGGGGCTGGGAATTTTTTATACCCAATCCCTCAATAGAAAAGGAGGAATTCTAAATGGAAAACGAAAATCTGTACACCTTTGAAAACCCGGAGTACCGCAAGACCTTCTGGCACACCTGCTCCCACATTATGGCGCAGGCTGTCAAACGTCTGTGGCCTGAGGTACAGCTGGCCATCGGTCCTGCCATCGACGGGGGCTGGTACTACGACTTTGACGCGCCCTTCAGCTTTACCCCTGAACATCTGACCCAGATCGAAGCAGAGATGAAGAAGATCGTCAAGGAGCGCATCCGCCTGGAGCGCAGCGAAAAGCCCCGCGCGGAAGCAATCGCCTATATGGAATCCCTGAACGAGCCCTACAAGGTAGAGCTGATTCAGGATCTGCCCGAGGATGCTGTCATTTCTTTCTACACCCAGGGTGAATTTACCGACCTGTGCGCCGGTCCTCACCTGGATCACACCGGTCGTGTCCGCCACAACGGCTTTAAGCTGACCAAGTCCTGCGGCGCTTACTGGCGCGGCGACAGCAATCGCAAGATGCTGCAGCGCATCTATGGCATCGGCTTCCCCAGCAAGGATGAGCTGGATGCCTATCTGGAGCGTCAGGCTGAAGCTCTGAAGCGGGATCACAACAAGCTGGGCCGCGAGCTGGAATTCTTCACCACTGTCGAAGAGATCGGTCAGGGTCTGCCTATTTTGCTGCCCAAGGGCGCACGGGTCATCCAGACCCTGCAGCGCTGGGTAGAAGACGAGGAGCAGAACCGTGGCTATGTGCTGACCAAGACTCCCCTGATGGCAAAGTCCGATCTGTATAAGATCTCCGGTCACTGGGATCACTACCGCGACGGTATGTTCATTATGGGCGATCCCGAGGATGAGACCAGGGAATGCTTTGCCCTGCGTCCCATGACCTGCCCCTTCCAGTATCAGGTCTATCTCAACCGCGCCCGTTCCTACCGGGATCTGCCTATGCGTCTGGGCGAGACCTCTACCCTCTTCCGCAATGAGGATTCCGGCGAAATGCACGGTCTGATCCGTGTCCGTCAGTTTACTATTTCCGAGGGTCACCTGGT